>NZ_BAAHBO010000001.1:1629617-2006641 GCF_054776635.1 Spirosoma lituiforme | reverse complement strand
CGGTGGGCACGTCGCTCCGGCGTCACCAGTTTTCGAGCTGGACGAGTTACACCACCGATGCGGTGGTGGGTTTGCTGGAGGTCCAGCTGACGGATCAGCTTCGGTTCGGGTATGCGTATGATCGGACGCTGAGCCAGTTGCAGAGCGTAGCGCCGAGTTCGCACGAGGTGATGATTCGGTACGAGTTCGGCTTCGGCAAGAATCGTATTCTGACGCCGAGGTATTTCTAGCTGATTAGTCAGAAAAGGCCTCTAGTAATCTGAATGCCCGAAAACTTGATCAACTAAAATAGCCCTGACAATCTAGAAACGTGTTTAGATTGTCAGGGCTATTTTAGGATCAAAGGCTGGAATCACCGTTGTTGAAAAGGCGTAGCAAACCATCTAGTTTAGGGCGATACGAAATGCCAATTGGTATTTTATGGTTGTTTACCCACAAGGTGTTGCGGTCAAAACTGGTAATCTTTGTGATGTTAATAATGTAGGATTTGTGAACCCGTAAAAAGAAACGGGAGGGCAATAGTTCAGTTAGCGAAGCCAGCCGTTCATTAACGACATGCGTTTGGGTTCCCGTAACTATTTTAGAGTACAATCCGTAGCCTTCGACGAAATCCAAAGTCTGGTAATCAAATCGCTGTATTTTCCTGCCCATTTTCAGGAAGATGTAGTTAGGGTCAGCAATGCTGGTTGCCGAAACCTGTAAGTTTATTGCGCGATTTACGGCTATCAACAGCCGCTCAAAAGTATACGGCTTTAAGAGGTAATCCGATGCTTTCCCAATTTCATAGCTTTCGAGCGCAAAATCAGGAAAGGCCGTAACGATAATAACCGGAGGTAATGGTATGCCAAGTTTTAATAGTGTTAGCCCAGACTGATCTGCCAAATTGATGTCGAGTAGAATCAGATCAATTACTTCCTGAGATAGTAACTCCGTGGCTTTCTCCACGCTAGAACAAATTCCGGCCAGATTGAGGAAAGGAAGTTTTTCCAGTTGATCCCTCACGTGTAGAGCATCAGAATCGGTATCGTCGATAATGATGTACTTTCTGCTATTCATAGTAAACTTTATGTATGGATAAAAAGGTCATCTACCTTGTCTCAACAGCGCAATCAGAACATCTTGCGATTCAATCTGATTTTCAGTAACTCGAATCAGAAGAACTAAATCACTTCTACTCATCATATTTGTAAATGTTCAAATCAGACTTTAGATACCCTATTCAGCAGTGCAAAATTTTATCCAATAGCTTGGTTGAAAAGCTAGAACCAGTTGAAATCGTATTACTAAAAGAGCCGTTAATGTGTTTAAGTAGGTGATTGATATATATTAACTCGTTATTGGTGTATATAGACCCTATGACGGGATTTTTTATGCTTCTACGGCATGCTGAGTTAGGTCCGGGCACAAACGTATATTATAGAAAAAGCATTGGCTATCCGATGCTGATAGAGTTTTCAGACGGGTGAGTGAAACTGCATACCAGCTTCATTCAAGGTGTTTTTTTACTCTACCTGTTTGTGATTTCCGTTTGATCCAGCCTGACAAATTAATGAACCAGTAAGGGTAGTAGGAACTTTAGGGCTTTTCATAATCGCAGTCAACTATTTACTTTTTAGCTTTAAGTGAAAATTGAATTATGACCGTTCTGTATGCTTGACTTGTTTCCCTATTATCTGGCGCTTATTGTAACCATTGTGTTATTAATCATGCTGGCCAACAAGATCAGGGTGGCGTATCCCATTTTGCTGGTACTGGCTGGTTTAGTAATCAGCTTCGTGCCTAGTTTGCCAACCGTTCAGATCGATCCTGAACTCATCTTTATTATCTTCTTACCGCCATTGCTATACGAGGCAGCCTGGGCTATTTCCTGGAAAGAACTATGGAAGTGGAGACGCATTGTTAGCAGCTTTGCTTTCCTGATTGTCTTCCTGACCTCATTGGCAGTGGCTTGGGTCTCCAGCAAATTTATACCCGGTTTTACACTGGCCCTGGGGTTTCTGTTGGGAGGCATTGTTTCGCCACCCGATGCGGTGAGTACCGGAGCTATTCTGAAGTTTGTTAAAGTGCCCAAGCGGATGGAGTCGATTCTGGAAGGGGAAAGCCTGCTTAACGATGCATCCAGTCTGATCATCTTTCAGTTTGCCCTGACTGCGGTCAGTACGGGTCAGTTCATTTTTGCGGATGCAGCCTCTAGTTTCAGCTGGATGGTGTTGGGTGGGGTGAGTATTGGGTTGGCCGTTGCCTTTGTTTTTTTTAAACTGCACAGGCTGCTGCCGGGCGATACCAATACGGATCTGGTGTTAACGCTGGTCGCTCCGTATACGATGTACATCGTCGCTGAGTCGGTACATAGTTCAGGGGTGTTAAGCGTGGTTAGTGGGGGGTTGTTTCTGGCCCAGCGCAGACACCTGTTTCTGAATGCGACCAGCCGTCTGCGAGCGGTCAACGTATGGGAATCGATCAGTTTTATTCTGAACGGATTGGTGTTCATCCTGATCGGGTTAGATCTGCCCCAAATCACAACGGACCTAGATGGCGTAAGCCTTCCTTCTGCGGTTGGTTATGGTTTACTCGTTACGCTGGTGCTGATCCTAATCCGATTGTTATCGGCCTACGGGGCTATCGTTGTAACGATGATTGCCCGGAACTTTATCACCGTAGCTGATGATCGTTATCCCGGTGTCAAAGGTCCCTTTCTGTTAGGCTGGGCGGGTATGCGGGGAGTGGTTTCTTTGGCAGCCGCTTTGTCAATCCCTGTTCAGCTTAGTAATGGAGTGGTGTTCCCCCAGCGTAATCTGATTCTGTTCATCACCTTTGTTGTCATCTTATCGACCTTGGTGCTACAGGGTCTGACGCTTCCTTACCTGATCCGGCAATTTAACCTGCCAGATTTCGACCGTCGGCTACCCGAAGAAGAGGACTATCATCAGATGTACCAGAAACTGGCACAGGCTAGTCTAGCTCATCTCCAAAGCCAGTATGCTGAGCAGGAAAACAAACACCCGGCCTTTCAACAACTTATAAGAAAGTGGGAAGACAGTAATCAACTGCTCGATGATAAATTGCAAACCTCTGACCATAAACAAATTTACTTGCAACTGCTTGATCAGCAGCGGCAGTGGTTGCGGGAGTGGAACAGTGACCCGGCTACGAGCGAGGAAGTTATCCGGAAGCACCTGCTGCGATTGGATCTGGAAGAGGAGCGAATCCACTTTCTATAGGGGATACAGTATCTTATTTTACACGTCATCTGCACATACCATTGGTTCCGCAATGCCGAACCAAACCATTTCCGATCGGAATTTATGAACATGATTCACTTCGCCGGTTATCTCCTCGTTGTACCACGATTGTAAGAAGGTTTCTTCGGTTGTTGTTCTGTTGAGCGCATCCGGCCAATAACCAGCAGAGTCCATGCCAGATGCTAAAACAAATGTTACCAGTAGGGTAGCTTAGTTGAATGATTCGATCACGTATGGAAAACAATTCCTGCTCGAATAAGTATTTAGTTTATACTTAATTGTGGATTATATACAGATAAGTAATTTATCGGCTCATCTGCTAACCTAATTACTCTACTTCAATTACACGGTTTTTTGAAAATGAAGCTATCGATAGGCTGTACTGACCCCGGCGGAACCAGGTTATGCGGTAGTTTCCTGAACCTGTTGTTTAGACAAGAAGATTACTCAGAAATTTATTCTTCACGTTGGCTTGGGCGGATCATCTGTAGTATAATACTGATCCTGTCTATCGGCAACCTACACGGTCAGCAGCTCTACGAAGTAAAGATTGCTTCAGCCAATGACAATTATTGCCTTAACCTTCACGATGGCTATTACACAAATGGTTTATTCATTCGCGTCAATTATTTGCCTCACCTCAAAGTGGTAACTGACTCAGTACGTAAGCTGACCAAAATTGCGGCTTATTACCAGGTTGGGCAAATGATGTTTACGCCCGAATCAATTCAGAATTCGATCGTCGATCAAATTGACCGGCCTTTTGCGGGCTACCTGTTCATTGAAAAAGGAATGACTTTTTTCTACAGAAGGGGCCACGTTTTACGTACCAGTGTTTCGTTGGGTGTGGTCGGTCCCGCATCCCTGGCTCAGCAAACTCAGGTATTAATTCACAGGACATTTGCAATTTATATACCCCAGCTTTGGTCGTATCAGGTGAAGAACGAAGCAGGCGTGAACCTGCAAGCTCAGTATTGGCACGAATTAATGCCCGCTGGCCGATCCAGAAAGTGGTTTGATCTGCACAGTACAGCCCAAATGAACTTGGGAAACACGTTCACGAATGGTTCAGTGGGGCTGCTGTTTCAATGGGGGCGCTTCGCGCGACCAGCGCAATCAGCTCTTTACGATGCTCGACTGGACCGGCAATCCTCAACCCGCCGTAAAGCTGTAGAATTGTATGGTTTCTTTCACCCGACTTACCAATATCAGGTCTTTAACGCGACCGTTGAGGGGCGGCTTTTAGGATCCAATACAGGGTCAATTTTATCGTCTACTGAACCCTGGGTATACCAGCACGATGTTGGCATTGCTTACGCGCAAAACCGGTGGACTGCTCAATTGGTGTATTCGCTAAAAACGAAAGAGGCTACCAGTATGCGCCACAATGAGCAATACGTTACTGTAACGACGGCTTATTGTTTTTAATAACAGAGCTTCCTTTGATGTAGGGAACCAACGCCTAATTGAAAACCGAGAACCAGTTTTGTCTGGTAAGTTACAAGGTCAAAACGGGCAGAAATTACTCATTTCCACTAAGTAGGTGTGTTGTTGCGTGTGCGAACACCTACTCGGAAAGCGTGTTCAGATGGCTGATCAAGATAGCCCGTTTATCCTGACAATGCTGTATGCTTTCGTTAGCCAATCCGATCAAAATCTTGGCTTCGTCTGTGGTGCCGTTCTCGTTAAGGCGTTCGATCACATCAATGTAAGTGGCAGTCAGATCATCATAGTACGCTATTTGACTGGTGACTTTTTCTTTTTCGCTTTGCGGTTGGTTCATCTCAAAAATTAATTAGTGTTATCTCTGGCCAACTACTCTAGCCAACTAGGCATGCAAGAGAACCAGTTAAGTAATTGCGTACCTGGTTAACGCTCGCCACGAAGGCTACTTTAATTTGGAAGAAATAGTGAATCCTGTTTGCGTTCATTCACTAGTCAAAAGCTTGGAAAGCTAATTATTGTTTTGAACGCTGCAGCGCCACTGTAATTTACCGCACGTGATAAAACCTGTTTACAGTCGTGGCCATCCGGAATAAAGAACAGGTCAATTCGACTGGATATGTTTGTGCGCAGTAACCTGTATTGCTGATGAAACTTATTGTAGGCAGTATCCCGCTGACCCTCAACAGTTATTTAAGAAACATCTGCTGAAGTCCTGTCGCTGATCAACCTTAAAGCTGAGTAAGGCCAGCTAAAATACCCCAAGCGTACGATGATGGGTTTTGCCGTTAAACCAGTTGATTTATATGCGTTAAGAGCAATAATTTTCTACCACGAATAGTGAAGGCCAATCCAGTATTAAATCAACGTCAATAGATGAAAGCTTACACTATGTAACGCCCGATTGTTTAGTTTTAGTCAGTTTCTTAACTACGTAAGTCCAGGTTCTGCCTGTCCTTCATAGTGCCTACGCGGTGAATTCAGTTAAAAGCGAGGGGTAATTACTACTCGGGGCGCAGACCCGGTGTTTTCTAACATCACTCCTGCCTGACCCATTTTCGCTTGTTCCAAATTCGCGAAAAAGCACCTTCCGGGGTGAAGCGCCAGAATCTGGGTTCCCGTACCTTCTCTTCGGGAATCATCACCGTCCAGCACTCGCCATTGGGTAAGTCAATCAACTCGTGGATGCAACCCGCTTCAACGACGTGCGTTGTAGCGGGTGCGCGAAACACATCGGCATATTGCCAATTCCCTTTTTCAGTTAGTTGATAAACCCGTTCCATATAGCCGCCTTTGAGGATATGAGTCGTGAACCGGAAGGGGTGGTCGTGAGGATCACCCTTGTCCCTGTCCGTAAAGTGATGCACCACCATGTGAAAAGGGGTAAGCTTACCCTTAAAGTCGAACAGGTGTTTGGTAAACTCATTACTCATTTCTTCTTTTCTGTACTTCATACGTAAACAACTCAGCAAGGGTTGGTTTGTTGGTTACAGTAGCAGTGTACGAGAGGTATTCGTTGAGTCAAGTCTACGTTGATGACAGCCCAGCTAAAAGTTTGATAGATTATCAAACTAACTACACATGGTAGATTCTACTATTTCTAGCGATTGCAGCGGTTATTCTTTACTGGTAATGGGTAAACAGGTCAACTGTTGACTAAAACACTTGGTTAAGACATCGAGGGAAATACAGAATGTTTAAGTCAAAAAGTGCAAACTTCCTGGCTGATAACAAAAATACCTGATAACTAACATGTTATCAGGTATTTGTAAAAGCTCCCGAAGCTGGGCTCGAACCAGCGACCCTCTGATTAACAGTCAGATGCTCTAACCGACTGAGCTATTCGGGAATCGTGGTGCAAAAGTAGGCCGTAGAACCATACTGCGCAAGTATCAACCGAAAAAAAAATAACTTATTTCACAATCGTGTGATAATCAGATATCCCTCAGCGGAAAGCATCTGGACGGTTGTTGGGGACTTTCTCCAAAATCAATTCTTTAATGCGTCGGGCGTCACCTTTTGAGAAATTTCGGATAACAATTTCGGGACGAGCACGTGGAATGACCCGAATTGTTGAAAAGAAAACGCCATTTTCGATCTCAACGCCCGAGATATCGGAGTAAAATACGAAGTTGTCGGTTCCACCAATCAATTTGCGAGCCCGAAACGTGACTCCCTTGTCGTTGAACTCAACCTCATCGGGGTTGAGGGGGTCTTTGAAACTGCTGGAACGGAATTTCTCTGCCATAATGTCTGGACCGGGACTTTTGTAATTTCATTGATTCTGCTTCTCTAGAAAACTGGTCTGTAAAAGCACGACAATCAGGAAATTACAAAAAGCCGGTTATTTTTTAGGAATGTAGATTACTTTTTTAGTTTCAAAAAAGGGCTCCTCAAAGTAGTCGGAGAGGTCGTACACGCGGTAACGATCCGGAACTTCGGCTAGCTCCTCGGTCAGGTCGCCCCCTTTAAGGTACAAAACTCCATTTGGCCGGTCGTTGTTACCTGCCTTGTGAATTTTGTAGCGTATCCAACCCAGAAAAGGCTTCAGACGGGTAACGGCCCGGCTCACCACAAAATCGTACGTTGTATTCAGCTGTTCGACGCGAGCCTGTTCGGCCTTCACGTTTTTAAGACCCAGCGCATCCGCTATTTCCTGCACGACCTTTATTTTCTTGCCAATGCTGTCGACTAGATGAAAATCGGCCATCGGGAATAGAATGGCTAGCGGAATACCCGGAAAACCTCCGCCCGTGCCAACGTCCAGAATTTCGGTGCCGGGCTTGAACGACACAATTTTGGCAATACTCAGCGAATGCAGAATATGCTTCTCGTACAAAGCATCAATGTCCTGCCGGGAGATAACGTTGATCTGTGCGTTCCACTCACGATATAGACCGTCCAGAGCGGCAAAACGCTCTTTTTGCTCGTCCGTTAGGTTCGGAAAGTATTTCAGAATAAGATCGATATTCATTGCTATAGCCCGGACGGCCACGTTCGGGTGTACTGTTAACGGATTCTAGCCCGGACGTGGCCGTCCGGGAAATTCTAGCGCCAATACAGACGCTTCTTACGGCGTCTGAACATCGTTTTTATACCAGCCATGCCGTAGTACGCGGCCAGTAACAGGTCGACAAACGGAATAAGGGCCCAGTGTACGGTATGCGCGAGCCGGTAACTAATGCGCCCGACAATGCCCCAGAAAGCAAGTGACCGAAAAAGGAACAGGCTCGTACCAATCAGCAAAAGTAACCATTCGTTGTCGGTAAATGAATGATGTGATACCTCGTGAACCAGCAAAACAAGGCCGATTATTAGTGCCAGTAGCCAACTCAAGACGTGCGAGCCGGTTAGTAGTCCGAGCCGAAACGTATGACCGGGTTTGTAATATTTGCCCACGTTGAGGTGACGCCGTTTCTGGGTTCGCCAGTCGGCCCAGGTTTCTTTGGGCTTCGACCACATGAACGTATCGGGGTCGAGACAAACGGCGGTATTGCGTGCGGTCGCTACCTCGTTGATGAATAGATCATCGTCGCCACCAACTACATTTTTGTGGGTGTAAAAGCCACGGTTGGCAAAAAACACACTGGTTCGGTAGGCCAGATTCCGCCCTACGCCCATGTAAGGTCTGCCCACCAGAGCCAGCGAAAAATACTGCACGGCTGTCATCAGAGTCTCTGACCGAATCAGCAGGTTCAGGAAGCCGGGTTGATAATCGTAGGGAGAAAAACCCAGGGAAATGTCCTTATGATCATCCTGCAAAGTAGCTGTCATACCCGCCAGCCAGTTGGTTGAGGCCGGGCGGCAGTCAGCATCGGTGAGCAGTACGGTGGGGTAAGTAGCTTTTTTCAGGGCAATGGTCAGGGCGTATTTCTTGGGCGTTACATGCTCGTGTTCCCGGTCGATTCGGATAAACCGGACCTGCGATAACTCCGCAATGTCATTTTCCAGAAATTGCTGCGTGCCATCGGTTGAGCGATCGTCCATGACTAACACCTCGAATTCGGGGTACTGCTGCTCGTTCAGTAGCGGTAATAATTCAGTCAGATTGGTCAGCTCATTACGGGCACAAACGATAATGGTTACGCCAATCCGGGTAAGATCAGTAGATTTATCCGACGGAACTGATCGTGTAGGATCGATTGGGAAAGACTGACGATGAAAGGCGGTTCTTGAATAAACAAGTAAAATGTAAATGAGCTGAATGCCGACTAGTAATAGCCAGGTTATCAGCAGGATAATAATCACAAAGGGGAGACGTTTACTCGCTAATGCGCTGATTTTGATTGATCACGCAAAGATACGCAAAGAAGGCTGTTTGGTGGTTAGGGTTTCGTAGACCCAGTACCGACAACATCGGGGCCGCAAGCAGATCCGCGAACGTTGAACGAATTGGGTGCGTATCTTTGCACTATGACATTTTCGATTACTGCCAACGACCCACAGTCAAAGGCTCGAACGGGAACGCTGATGACGGATCACGGACCCATTCAAACGCCAATTTTCATGCCCGTCGGCACGGCCGGTACCGTGAAAGCGGTTCACCAGCGCGAACTTGAAACGGATATCGACGCCGAAATTATTCTGGGTAATACCTATCATCTATACATGCGGCCGGGGCTGGAGGTGCTCAATCAGGCCGGTGGGCTACACGGCTTTAACGGCTGGCGTCGCCCTATTCTGACCGATTCGGGCGGGTATCAGGTGTACTCACTGTCGAATACCCGAAAGATTAAAGAAGAAGGGGTAACGTTCAAATCACACATTGATGGGTCCAAACATATGTTTACGCCCGAAGGAGTGATGGATATTCAGCGAACCATCGGAGCCGATATTATCATGGCTTTCGATGAGTGTACACCCTATCCCTGCGAGTACGGTTATGCGCGGCAGTCGATGGAGATGACTCATCGCTGGCTGGGCCGCTGCATTGATCGATTCGATTCGACGGAAGGTTTGTATGGCTACAAACAAACTTTGTTTCCGATTGTGCAGGGGAGTACCTATCCCGATTTGCGCCGTCAGTCGGCGGAGGTGATTGCGAGTAAAGAGCGTGAAGGGAACGCCATTGGCGGCTTGGCCGTGGGCGAACCCGCCGAGGAGATGTACGCCATGATTGACCTGGTGAATGAAATTTTGCCAGTTGATAAACCCCGGTATCTGATGGGCGTAGGAACTCCCGCCAATATTCTGGAAGCGATTGCACGGGGCGTCGATATGTTCGATTGTGTGATGCCGACGCGCAACGCCCGCCATGGCCTGCTGTTTACGACGGAGGGTATCATAAACATCAAGAACGAAAAGTGGAGTCGCGATTTTAGTCCTATCGACGCCGGTCTGGGCGGATACGCCAGTACTTTTTATTCAAAGGCTTACTTGCGTCACCTAGTTAAGTCGGAGGAGTTGCTGGGCGGTCAGATTGCCAGCCTGCACAACCTGACATTTTACCTTTGGCTGGTGCGCCAGGCACGCCAGCACATCGAATCGGGTGATTTCATTAGCTGGAAAAATGAAATGGTTGTTCGGCTGATGCAGCGTCTGTAAGTAGTCTTCACCGTCTGCTTAAACATCAATATAAAAAGTCTCCTGAAATTTCCGGGAGACTTTTTATGTATTTCAGCGTCATAGGGTCATTCTCGGAAGCCGGGCTTTGAAAACAAGCTAATTCTAAACACGCTGCATGATCGAACTGACCGAAACAAGATTAACGTTGCTACCCAATCGCTGGCTGCGTTTGCCGGCTAACGTGGTTGTGCAAACGCTCTGGCTGGTACGGTATAAGCTCCTGTGGACGACGATTTTGGCTACTGGAATGGGCATAATTGTCGCTCTGATCATGAAGCCGGAGTTCAGATCAGAAGCGCGGTTGATGCCCGAGATGAACAATGGGTCGGGGGATGTACTTAAGCGGCTGGCATCCATGGCGGGTTTTGCCGGGGTCGATTTTTCCGATGCTGAAGAGATGGATGCCGTTCGGCCTGACTTGTATCCCAACGTGTTACAAAGTACCCCGTTCATGTTGTACCTTATCGATCAGCCGATTACCACGACAGCCGGTTATACGCAGCCGATTGGCCAGTTTCTGTTGCCGGAAAGCGGGTGGTCCTTTCGTACGTTTTTGTCGGTAAGCAACGAAAAGAAGTCAGGTTCATTACCCGTAACACAATCGGTTGGAACCGTGCGTTTATCGGCCCGCCAACAAGAGTTTGCCGAGGAAGTGGGCGAGCGGGTGAAAGCCAGGTTCGATACGCGGTCGGGCATTATAACCATCACCGCCACCATGCCTGATGCAAGTGTGGCGGCAGCCGTAGCGGCACTGGCTATGCATTACCTAACCGATTACGTCACGACGTACCGCACGCAGAAAGCCCGGCAGGACCTGATGTTTTACACCAGGCAATTGACCGCGGCCCGCAACCGGTACCAAAAGGCGCAACTCGCCGTTTTTCAATACAACGACCACCATAAAAACGTCGTGCGGCTGGCCACAACCATGAATCTGCACCTGATGGAAGCTGAACTGACCATAGCCCAGACCGTTTATACCGAACTGTCTCGTCAATTTGAACAGTCAAAACTCAGGGTGCAGGCACGAACCCCAATCTTTAAAGTGCTTGAACCACCGGGCGTGCCACTCAACCGAGTATCGCCCCGGCGGATGCTCATTGTTTTGCTTTTTGCCCTGGCCGGGCTGGTAGCCGGAGCGTTATACGCACTCATCCGGAAAGCGGATTTAATCAGCCCATAACGGCAGCTATGTCTGCGGAGAAAAATTTCACCCATTTAACGAACCCGACCCGTTGCTGAACGCACTTCGACAAAAAGAAAAACAAATTGCCGTCATCGGCCTGGGCTACGTGGGCCTGCCGCTTGCGCTCGCTTTTGCGCGTCAGTTTAGGGTTGTTGGCTTCGACACCAATGCCGATCGGGTAAGCCGTTTGCAACAACGTGAAGACCCGTCACAGCAGATCGAAGCCAATGCATTCGATGGGGCTGATGTGACGTTTACGGCCAATCCTGACGATCTTCGACAGGCTCATTTTTTTGTCGTGGCGGTGCCTACGCCGGTCGATGATTATAAAGTGCCTGATCTCAAGCCGTTGCAGCAGGCGTCTGAACTGATTGGGCGGGCGCTGAAGCCGGGAGACTATGTCATTTATGAATCGACGGTCTATCCGGGTTGTACGGAAGATGATTGTTTACCTATTCTGCTTCGTCAGTCTGGTTTGAGGCTGGGCAATGAGTTTAAGCTGGGTTATTCTCCCGAGCGCATTAATCCCGGCGATAAGGTGCGAACGCTGACGGATATTCTGAAAGTCGTTTCTGGAAGTGATGAGGCAGCTGCGCGGACCATTGCGGAGGTGTATGGCTGTGTTATCCGGGCGGGCATATACACGGCACCCAGCATCAAGGTGGCCGAAGCGGCTAAAGTAATTGAGAACGTTCAGCGTGATCTGAATATCTCGCTTATGAACGAGTTGGCGATCATCTTCGATAAGATGGGTATTGACACGCAGGAGGTTATCAGGGCGGCATCGACGAAGTGGAATTTTTTGCCCTTTACGCCCGGCCTTGTTGGTGGCCATTGCATTGGTATCGACCCGTATTATCTGCTCTATAAAGCCCGGCAGCTTGGCTACGATCCGCAGGTGATTAATTCCGGTCGGCGGATTAACGACGGAATGCCCGCGTTTGTCGCGACCAAACTGGTGCAGATGCTGCTGCATCGCGACACCAATCCGGCCCAAACGAAAGTTCTGGTCATGGGGCTGACGTTCAAGGAGAACATCGCTGATATTCGAAATTCCAAAGTAGCTGACCTGGTGCGGGAGCTGATGAAATTTGCCATCAATGTGCATGTTGTTGACCCGTATGCATCGCCCAATGAGGTGGCTCAGACGTATAATATGAGCCTGCTCGATAGCCCCTCAACGCAGTATGATGCCGTAATCGTAGCCGTTGGGCACGATGTCTACCGGACGCTTGATGTAGACTACTTTAAATCGCTGATGAAAAGTGCACCTATCCTACTGGATCTGAAGAGTTTATACTCGGTGAAAAAGGAGGATGAAATTGACTATTGGCGGCTCTGAACGGGGTGATAGCATGAACGTATCCATTGTCGGCAGTCGCTTGTTCGACTCATTCGAATACCATCTGGGCGACTCGTTCAGGACGTTGGGTCATGCCGTTTCGGTAATTGATGTAACAGACGTATTGCCCATGTCGGTCCGCCTGAATTACTGGCTAGCCCGTTTTAACGAATCGTATGACCGGCTGGTGAGCACTCGATTGGCCGCTAATGTTGCCAGGCTTCGGCCCGATCTGGTAATCATTGTTTACCGCCATCTGAATCCGGTCATCGTAGCAAACATCAACGAATATTTGCCCGGTGTGCCCGTGGTTCAGATGAATCCAGATGCCCTCTCAAACCTGGAGAAACAGCAAATAATTGCGGCTGACTTCGATTGCTATTTCTCGAAAGAGCCCTACATCGTTGATTTTTTACGGACCAAACTAGGGGCAAAGGCTCATTATTTGCCCGAAGGATTTAACCCGCGTATCCATTGGAAACCAGCTGTTGAGAAGGCCGTTGCTGAGGAACAGACCAACATTGATGTGCTGGTTTATGGGAGTCTATACGCCTATCGCACCCGCATACTTGAACAGCTTATCCGGGCCGGCATAAGCGTTGCTGTTTATGGAACGCCCGGTCCCTATGGCCGTCTGTCCGTACAGTCAGCTTTCCGGCGGCAGTACCTAGTGGGGGAGGAGAAAAACCGGTTGCTGTATGGCGCCCGAATCGTTTTTAATAATCTGCATTATGCCGAAGTCACCTCTGTTAACCAGAAGTATTTTGAAATCAATGGTATTGGCGGATTTCAACTGTGCGATTACAAACCAACTATTGAGGAATACACGGGTGTACCGGCTGATGCAGTAACCTTCCGAACGATTGATGACGCCATTGACAAAATCCGGTATTACCTGGCGCACGCCAACGAGCGTCATGAATTGGCTGCCCGACAGTATATCCATTTTCAGCGCTGGCATACCTTCGACCACCGCGTCGGGCAGTTGATGCAGTTGCTGGGATTGCCTTCGCTGACCAGTTTGACAGAGACAAAATTAGCCGTCGGATGAAATACCTGTTACCAGCTGTAAGCGTTTTCGGACTAGCTATTTATCTGGTGAACAGTGCCCTTCTGGAGGCATTGGCGGTGGCGCTATCGGTTTACGTGTTTCTGACGTTTGTGGGGCGTATTGGAAAAACGATCGCTCTGTTGCCCTGCATCAGTTTCATCGCATCGCTGGAGATTTTGCTGGTTCCTGCGGTAACGTACTGGGTGTTCCCGGCGTCGATGCCTATTGAATCAGCCGTTTATTTTAGCTATGCTTTACCGGCTTTTATGGCCTTTTACACGGGTATAAACTGGTTCGATAACCGTGGATCGGACCGGCCGCACGTAGCTTATAGTCAGGCCGTAGCAACGTATCTCCAGACGAAGCCAACAACTGGTATTGTTTTGTTACTTGTTGGTTTGCTGGGGTTTGCTGTGAAAACGATGGTGCCAACTGCACCGACGTTAGTGGGCACAATGCCCTCGTATTGTTTGTGTATCAGCGCGTTCTATGTTTACTATGCCCAAAATAGCTATCGGTTTGTCGTGATCGGTATCGTGGGCTTAGTCTTACTGGTCAATACGGTCTGGAGTGGTATGTTTGGTGAGCTATTCTTCTGGCTCCTGCTGGCGGTTATCTTTCTGGCGGCCGGCGTACCTGAACGAATCACCCGTTCATTGAAAGTAATCGTTATCGGTTCCGCTCTCGTTTTTCTGCTACTGATCCAATCAATCAAAGGTGAGTATCGGTACAACACGTGGGGCTATAACCGGGCGGAGCGGACCGCCAATACCGGCCTGATGGTGGAACTACTCGCGGATCGGCTTGCCCATCCGGAAAAACTGCTAAACGTCGATCATGTCTTTTTATCGTTTGTCCGGTTCAATCAGGGCATTATGATTGGAAGCGCCATGACAAAAGTGCCCCTGCACGAAGAGTATGCCCAGGGTGATGTGCTGCTGTCATTGATTCATCCGTTTGTGCCCCGCCTGTTGTGGGCGAATAAACCGCAAACGGGTGGCTACGAGAACATACGGCGTTTCACAAATTTGCGACAAACCGAAAACACGAGCGTCAATCTATCACCCTTGGGCGAGGGCTACGTGAATTTTGGCTATGGCGGTATACTCTTCGCCTTATTTTACGGCTCGTTACTGAGCGGGGTTTTTCAATGGATTCTGTCGCTAGCAGACCGTATTCCCTCACTTGTTCTCTGGTTACCAATGCTGTACATCGGCTGTTTGACGATGGAAACCGACCTGCTCTCAACCTGGGGTAGCCTGCTGAACAATGCCATTTTTATCGCGCTGCTCTTCTGGATGCTAAAGCGCATAGGCATTCAATTATAATCCACTGATGACTATTCTATATTTGTTTCGGAGCTCCGGTACCGGCCACAGTATCGATCAGCTATTCGATGCTATTCGCGTTGACGTGGAGCGTCAGGGTGTACAGACGAAGACCGTTCGATTCCCGCACGTGAGTCGAGGACTGCGAACGGTCTGGCAAAATATATGCTTCGCCAAGCGGCTCACCGCCGACCTGTTTCACATTACGGGCGATGTGCATTATGCTGCATTGGCCTTACCCGCATCCCGCACGGTTCTGACCATTCACGATTGTTTTTTATTGACGAACAATCGCAAACGACCGCTCCGGTACGCTGTTTTCTGGCTACTCTGGTATTACCTGCCCATTCGTCGGGCTGGCGTGGTGACGGCTGTTTCGGAGAAAACCAGGCAGGACCTGATACGGTATATGGGGCCTGTCGCGCACCGGGTGCAAGTTGTCTACAATGGCTATGATCCCATATTTACGTATCATCCCGGCGTCTTTACGCACCGGCAGCCGAGATTACTGCAACTAGGAACGGCTCCCCATAAAAACTTGTCTCGCCTGATCGCGGCCCTTGAAGGAATGCCTTGTCTACTCACAATCGTTGGTTCACTGACCGACAGGCTACTGGCTGAATTACACCAGCGGCAAATTCAGTACCGACACTATGGTAGTCTGAGTAAAGAACAAGTCGCTCAGTTGTACCGCGAAAGCGATATCGTCACGTTCGTATCCATTCAGGAGGGATTTGGTATGCCTGTTCTCGAAGCGAATGCCAGCGGCCGGGCCGTGATCACATCGGCTGTTTCGCCAATGCGGGAGTTGGCCGCTGGCGCTGCGCTTCTGGTTGACCCGGCTGATGCAATCGCTATCCGAACCGGTATCGAGCGGATTGTTCTGGATGACCTATACCGACAAAGCCTGATCGACGCAGGGCTGGAAAACGCTCAACGATACACCATCAGTCAGACTGCTGCCCACTACAAACGGCTATATGTGCAACAGTACCGCCTTACTCAGGCCAACTCGTCCGTTGCTTTATGAAGATACTCCTATCGGCAGACCGCTTTTATCCGGCTCAGGCAGGTGGAACGGCCAGTACCGTTCACTGGCAGGTCCAAGCGCTGGCCAGGGCCGGCCATGAAGTTACTGTGGTGGCTACTTCAGAGAACGTACCCACATCGATACCACTCGATAGCTGGTTAGCGCAGGATGGGGGGCGGGTGATTTATACCCGAAATCCTCATTTCTATTTCCCCGTCAAGCATGTCTGGCAGGGTTGGCTGGCTATCCGAAAAGCTGACGTTGTGCATGTTAACAGCCTGTTTTACCCCGCTTCGTTTGTCTGGATTATTCTGTGTCAGCTTTTAAATAAACCCGTTGTTTGGTCGCCACACGGCGAACTGAGTCCGGCCGCACTCCAATTTCGGCCGCGCCTGAAACGGGTATTACTGACCCTGTTTAAGGGGTGTCGTTCGGCTGTTTTGTTTCATGCTACCTGTGCCGAAGAGGTTAATCAAATCCGGCAACATTTTGGACCCGATGCACGAGTCGGGAAGCGCCGAACAATGATGGAACTGCCCGCTTTGGCTAGTCGTAAAGCGCAACCTTTCCTTTTGTTCATGGGTCGATTGCATCCCATAAAAGCCGTTGATCGGTTACTGGAGGCTCTCGGCGCATCCATGCTGTTTCGGGAAAGTGAATATACATTGGTCGTTGCTGGACCTGAAACGCACAAAGCATACGTCCGGAAACTGCGAGAAATGGTCATAAAGCTAGGTCTGTCGGGAAAGGTATCGTTTGTTGGTTCAGTGCAGGGCCAGCGCAAGGATCAACTGTATGCCGATGCCCGCCTGTTGGTACTACCCTCGCATTCCGAAAATTTTGGCAATGTGGTCATCGAATCGCTGGCGCAGGGAACACCGGTTATAGCCGCTAGTAATACGCCCTGGCAGGCGCTTGAGCAGGAGGGGGCTGGCCGTTGGGTAGCCAATGAACCCGCTTCACTTCAGCAGGCCATAGAGCCTTTCCTGACGATGCTGCCCGACCCGTACGAGCGCTACCGGGAACGAGCCCTTTACCTGGCCCGGCGAGATTATGACAGCTCCGCCAACCCTGCTCTCTGGTTGGACTTTTACCAGGCTGCTCGTATGAGAACCATACCTGAATCGTGATGGACTACACCCGGCAACCCATCCGCGTCAATATTCGAAAAGTAGTACGGTATGTACGCCTGTTTGGCCTTGTCCGCACCTGGCTGAAAGTGCAGGCGCACTACCATATGAAGAAAGAGTTTGTAGGTCGTCTGCCGCTGCCCGTACCTGCCGGAGCAACCGGTAAGCAGGTGGGTATAGTGGGTTGCGGCAAGTTCGCCTACGCCAATGTGGCTTACTATATCCATAAAAACTTCGGCGCGGTTATTCGGGGTGTTATGGACACCGACCTGAACAAAGCCATTTCGCTGGCGCAACGGTACGGGGCGGATTATTATACAACCTGCGCCGATGACCTTATCCATGATCCGCACATTGATCTGATTTACATTGTTTCCAATCATGCATCCCATACCGAGTATGCCATAGCAGCCATCCGGCAGGGCAAAGCAGTGCATGTAGAAAAGCCGCCTGTCGTGAACCAGGACCAACTTGCACGCTTGTGTGAGGCAATCGAAACATATAAGGGTCGCGTTAGATTGGGGTTCAATCGGCCGGAAAGTAAGCTTGGACTAATCGTAAAACAACAGTTAGACGCGCAGACGGGACCTACTATGATCAACTGGTTTGTCGCGGGCCACGCCATCCCCGATGGTCACTGGTACTTTGCCGAAGAAGAGGGTGGGCGCATTCTGGGTAATTTATGCCATTGGATTGATTTTACGCTGCGATTGATTCCGGAGATCAATCGGTTTCCTGTCCAGATTATCCCCGCCCGTTCCCACCGGGCCGACTGCGATATCAGTGTCTCATACCTGTTTGCCGATGGCTCCATCGGAACCATCACGTTCTCGGCCAAAGGACATACGTTCGAGGGGGTTCGGGAAACGCTGAATGTGCATAAAGGAAATCTGTTGGCTAGCCTGACGGATTTTCAGCAGTTAAGGCTGGATAATACGGCCACGGTGACTCGCCACCGGCTGTGGTTCAGAGATCATGGTCATCAACAATCCATTGTGGGCAGTTACTTAATGCGGAAGGATTTGTCAAAGCGGGAAAGTACCAGAATGATTTGGGAAACGGGTTATCTCATGCTTAAAACGAAAGAAGCACTGGACACAAACACGACGATTCAGGTGACGGGCATTCGCGGACAGTGAATCAACGACTAACACGTACGATGAAAATTCTTAACATTATTGGTGCCCGGCCAAATTTCATGAAAGTGGCCCCGCTGCACCGGGCTTTTTTGAGACAACCGAATACCCAGTCTAAAATCGTTCATACCGGTCAACACTACGATAGTCAGTTGAGTGATGTGTTTATTCGGCAACTTGATTTACCCCAGCCAGACTATTTTCTGAATGCCTTACCGGGGTCATCGACTCAGCAGATGGCCGATGTGATGAATAAAGTTGATGCTGTGCTCCGTCTCGAACAGCCCGATTGGGTGCTGGTGGTGGGTGACGTGACCAGCACACTGGCCTGTGCGCGGGCGGCTGTGCAGCGGGGTATTCGTGTGGTGCACGTGGAAGCGGGTCTGCGGTCGGGTGATGACCGGATGCCCGAGGAGTTCAATCGGATTGAAACTGATCGGCTTGCGGATGTATTGTTCGTGACTGAACAAGCCGGGCTGGATAATCTCCGTCGGGAAGGCATCGCTCCCGAAAAAATATTTTTTGTCGGTAATGTCATGATTGATTCGCTGGTTCGGTATCGCCGGAAAGCGGCTCAGTTGAATACCCTCGCAGAGCTGGCTATAAGTCCCAAACAGTACGTGCTGCTCACCATGCACCGGCCGACCAATGTGGATACGGAAATCGGCCTGAATAAATTGCTGAAGCTGGTGCAAACCATTGCCCAGCATAAAACGGTGCTGTTTCCGCTTCACCCGCGTACCCGAACCAGCTTGAGTCACTTTGGCCTGATGGGCCGTCTGTCAAGTATGCCAAACGTTCGTCTTCTGGGGCCGCAGGGATACCTGGAATTTCTGACTTTAATGGAGCACGCGGCCATCGTTATTACAGATTCGGGTGGCGTTCAGGAAGAAACAACCTACCTGAATATACCCTGTCTGACGTTTCGTAACTCGACTGAACGACCCGTAACCGTTGACCTGGGCACGAATCAGCTGATTGCCGACCTTACTCCTGACACCGCCTTAATAAGGGTGCTTGACAGTCTGAATGGTCGAGCAAAAATAGGACAGGTTCCGCCTTTATGGGATGGACACGCGGCCGACCGGATTGCGAACCTACTGACTTCGCTGACAGGGGAGACTACGCCACACGAACGCTCTGTTATCCAACCCCACCCAGCAAACGGATTGGCATGAAACAACTTATTCAGAACCTCAGGACCGGGGAAACGATGCTCGTTGAGGTACCAACGCCCCAGGTGCAGCCGGGCCATGTGTTGATTCAGACGCGACGGTCGCTGGTGTCGTTGGGCACGGAACGAATGCTGGTTGAATTCAGTAAAGCCAGCCTGCCGGACAAGATTCGCCAGCAACCCGATAAGGTAAGGCAGGTTCTTGACAAGGTTCAGTCAGATGGCTTAAGACCAACTCTGGAAGCGGTCGTTCGTAAATTGAATCAGCCCATACCGTTGGGGTACTGCAATGTTGGAACTGTATTGGCCGTGGGCGATGGGGTGCCTGACCTGCGCGTTGGCGACCGGGTGGCGTCTAACGGATACCATGCCGAGGTCGTTTGTGCACCCCGAAACCTGGTCGTGCCCATTCCCGATGCAGTAAGCGATAACGAAGCGACCTTTACCGTTGTGGGGGCTATTGGTCTGAACGGTATTCGGCTTCTTGCTCCGGTCGCTGGCGAAACGGTAGTGGTTATTGGGTTGGGGTTGATTGGGTTGCTCACGGCAGAACTGCTCCAGCTAAGCGGTTGTCAGGTTATTGGCGTGGAGATCAATGAAGCGAAGTGTCAGTTGGCCGCCAAGAGTGGAATAAAAGTCATCAACCCGGCGCTGGGAGCGGAGCCGATCAACGCAGTTATGGCGCTGACCAATGGCGTAGGGGCCGATGGGGTGCTCATCACCGCGTCTTCTCCGACCGATAAACTCCTGTCGCAGGCTGCCCGTATGAGTCGACAAAAGGGAACTATTGTTCTAGTGGGTGTGGCTGACTTGACCGTGAGCCGGACTGATTTGTACGAAAAAGAAGTCAGTCTTCGGGTTGCGCGTTCCTACGGGCCCGGTCGTTACGATGACGCCTATGAACAGAAAGGGCAGGACTATCCACTCGCTCACGTTCGGTGGACGGCGAACCGTAATTTTCAGGTAATTCTGCATTTTCTGGCCACCGGTCAGTTACGCGTAACGCCGTTTATTACTGAAAACGTACCACTGGCCGATTACAAAAATATATACAGTAACCTTCAATCGTCGGAGCGGATTGCCTCGCTGCTCACGTACCCCGAAGAGGCTAAGGCGACGCCGGTACTTAGGTTGCGGGAACAGGCGTACGAGCCGGGCTGCGGGGTCATCGGGGTTATTGGCGCCGGAAACTTCACGAGTGCCATCCTGTTGCCTGCTCTGAAAGCCGCCGGGGGAGTCGTCAAAACCATTGCCAGTGCTGGCGGCCTGAACGCAACGGTACTGGCCAGAAAATTCGGCATTGCACAAAGCACGTCTGACTACCAGCAACTGCTCAATGACCCTGATATTGATGTGTGCGTGATTACCACCCGGCACGATAGCCACGCCCGGCTGGCCGTTGCCGCACTGAAAGCCGGTAAACACGTATTTGTGGAGAAACCATTGGCTATTTACGCGCACGAACTACCCGCGCTGATCGAACACCAACAGCGGTCAGGTCGGCTGGTGATGGTTGGGTTTAACCGGCGATTTTCGCCTTATGCGCAAAAAATGAAAAAGCTGCTGGGTGGCGACCAGTCGGCCAATTTGCCGATGAATATTGTCGCGACTGTCAACGCGGGTTGTATTCCGGCTACGTCGTGGGTACACGATCGGGCTATCGGGGGCGGGCGAATTCTGGGCGAAGCCTGTCATTTCGTCGATCTGATCACATTCCTGACGGGAAGTCGGGTCGTGAGTGTGTGCCTGAACGCGATGGGGAGTCAACCCACCGAAACAAGCGATTCAGCCTCGATGCTGTTGCGTTACGAAAACGGCTCCACGGGTACGATCAATTACTTCAGCAATGGCAGCAAGGCCTATGCCAAAGAACGGGTAGAGGTGT
The DNA here is from genome assembly GCF_054776635.1 of Spirosoma lituiforme. Classification (NCBI taxonomy): domain Bacteria; kingdom Pseudomonadati; phylum Bacteroidota; class Cytophagia; order Cytophagales; family Cytophagaceae; genus Spirosoma; species Spirosoma lituiforme. The sequence goes on along the minus strand of NZ_BAAHBO010000001.1, from coordinate 1,985,129 downwards.
ACTCGCAGGATCGAACGCTGGTGCTGGACAATTTTCGAACGTTGACCGGCTACGGATTCAAAGGGTTCTCCAGGATGTCGGGTCGGCAGGATAAGGGACATGTCGAGCAAATGAAGCGATTCCTAAACCGGGTACGAGCGGGGCAGCGGCAAACGGATGACCAGCTTGATCCGGCGCAATCGCTGATTCCGTTTGACGACAGTATCAACACCACACGAACGATGTTCGCTGCTTTAGAAAGCTTACGGGAAAAACGATTTATAACCGTTGCGGATATTAGTATAACGGCGGAGAGACCGCATAAGCCAGACGAAAATGCGTAAGGCTGGGCTGATCTGGCGAACGATAAGGCACCTGACCATTCGCCAGTTGCTCTTTCAGGTGCTGATTCGCCTGCGTGCCCGGCCTCGGCTGATCTGGCCTGGAATGACACCAATGGTCCACTTCCTGACAATGCCTGACGCCGATAAGCCTGTATCGTGGCGGGTGGGAACGTTTACATTGCTCAACAGATCCTATGCACCAGGTGATAAACCAATCAACTGGAATTACCGGTACACGGGAACGATGGATTACGGTAAGCTCTGGACCTATCACTTGAATTACTTCGATTTTCTGAACCAGCCGGACATGAACCCCGATAATGGTCTTGGACTGATTCTGGATTTTATACGGCAAACCGGTTCGTTGCGGGATGGTCTGGAAACGTATCCGACGTCGCTGCGGATTATAAATTGGGTTCAATTTCTGAGTCGACATCAAATCCGGCAGGCGACGGTTAACCGCCATCTGTTTGCTCAGGTTACGTTGGTTCGTCATCGGCTGGAATACCATCTCGGCGGTAATCATCTGCTGGAAAATGGCTATGCTCTATTCATTGGTGCACTTTATTTCCGGCAACGAAGCTGGCTTCGACTGGCGACAACGCTTGTTTGTTCTGAACTGAATCGGCAGGTTTTGACCGACGGCGGCCACGATGAGCGCAGCCCTATGTATCATCAGTTACTGCTCGATCGGTTGTTAACTGTTCTACTGGCTTTGCAGCACGACACCTGGCATGGGGACTCCTCACTCGTTGAGCATCTGGCTGATAGAGCGGGCCAAATGCTCAACTGGCTGACGGCTATTACATTCCGCAACGGCGATACGCCCCTTGTCAATGACTCGGTTATGGGGGTGGCACCCACAACCGCTCAGCTTCGGGTAAAAGCAGAAGGGGTGTTGGGTGCCCAGCAAACATCGAAAAAGGAAATCAGTCTAAGCGATAGTGGCTACCGCATGGTTCGAACGGCCCGGTACGAACTCTTCGCTGACGTGGGGCCTGTTGGGCCCGATCATCAACCCGGTCATGCCCACGCCGATACGCTGTCGTTCGTGCTTCATGTGGATAATGTTCTGCTGCTTGTGGATAAAGGGGTATCGACGTATCAGATTGGCCCTCGCCGGGATCACGAGCGTAGTACAGTCGCTCACAATACGGTGAGTATAGGCAATGAAAACTCATCCGAAATGTGGGCGGGTTTTCGGGTGGGCCATCGGGCCCGATCAAACGTCCTGACCGATACTCCAACCACACTGACGGCCCAGCATGATGGGTATCGCCGACTTGGCATCATTCATGAACGAACTTGGTCTGTCGAGCCGGATCGACTCCTGATTACCGACCGCCTGAAGACTACCCGAAATCGGCGGAACCCATCGGGGACCGCTCGGTTTCATATTCACCCTGACATTCAGGTACAGCGTTCCGGTGACAGAATCACCATTGGCCCGATGCAGCTATTGGTCTCGTCAGAAACCGAACCGCTGGTATCTGTCACAAACTACGACATGGCCGACGGTTTTAATCGGTTGTGTACCGGCCAATGCCTTGAGATTCAGTTTGCCACCTATTTAGAAACCACCCTGCGCCTTGTCCAATGAACGTACTTTACTTGACCTTCTATTTTGAACCAGACATTGGCCCTGGCTCTTTCCGGAATACGGCCTTGGTGCAGGCGTTGTCCCATCAGCTTGGTTCGGATGATGCCATTCATGTCATCACGACCCGGCCCAATCGGTATCAATCGTACCAACCAACTGCTCCGGCGTACGAAGAGCAGTACTATGGCAACTGCCCGGTTAGTATTCATCGCATTCAGATTCCGACGCACAAAAGTGGCCAGCTTGGTCAGGTGCGCGCCTTCTGGACCTATTTCCGGGCCGCGTATCAACTGGCCCGTCAACAAAAATACGATCTGATTGTCGCTTCATCGTCCCGCTTGTTTACCGCTTTTCTGGGAGCAGTACTGGTCCGCCGTGGATTCGGCCGAATTTACAGTGGCCACCCCACATCATTATACCTCGATATTCGGGATTTATTTCGGGAGGTTATGCTGGAAATGAACGCAAATCCGCTGGTTCGTTACCTGTTAAACATGGTATTATGGCCCGTTGAACGGTATACGTTCAGCCGCGCCAACCACATCAACCTGATCTCTGAAGGTTTTCAATCCTACTTCCGGTCCTTTCGACAAGCGAGCTACAGCTATTTTACAAACGGGATTGACGAGGTTTTTTTGTCCATGCCTCCAAGTATGCCTGCACCGGCTACGCGCATTAAAACCCTTTTCTACGCGGGTAACATTGGACAGGGGCAGGGACTGCATAAAATTATCCCGCAGTCCGCTCGGCAATTAGGCGAAGGCTACCGGTTCATCATTTTTGGTAGTGGTGGGGCGAAAAAGGAACTGGAATGCGCGATCCGGGCGGAGAATGTTACAAATGTCGAATTGTATCCGCCTGTAAGTCAGAGCGAATTGAGTATTCACTATCAGCAAGCTGATTACTTATTTTTGCACCTCAATGACTTGGTGGCTTTTGCGCGGGTCCTGCCCTCAAAACTGTTTGAGTACGGTGCGACGGATAAACCTATTGTTGCCGGGGTGGCAGGCTATGCGGCTTCGTTTGTGCGTCAACACCTGGCCAATGCCATTGTATTTGCGCCCGGCGATGTTGCCGATTTGGTCAGGCAGGTTCGTGAAATCCCTTATCGTACCTTAAGCAGAACGGACTTCCGGGCGACCTTCCGTCGGGAAGCGATCAGCCAGTCTATGGTTCAGCAAATGCTCGATGTGGTGCCCGATAAATTGAAGAATCTGTCAAATGGACCGACCGAAACAATGCGATGAATATACTACTAACGGGCGCATCCGGGTTTGTGGGGAGCCGAATCTATCAGCAATTAGTGCCGGAGCAGTCAATGACGACAATTGGTCGAACCCTGTGCAGCCCCCAGCATATTCGGTGCGATTTGGCGGGTCAGGTCCCCGAGTTACCGACCTGTCGGTTCGACCTGGTTATCCATGCGGCTGGAAAAGCCAATGCCGTTGCCCGAACAAAGACCGAACTTCCCGACTACCAGCGCGTTAACGTACAGGGTACCCTTAATCTGCTGAGTGCCCTGGAAAAGCAAACCACTCTGCCAGCGGCTTTTGTCTATTTGAGTACGGTGCTGGTATATGGTTGCTCGTCTGGGCAAGGGATTCCGGAAACGACACCCTTGTTGGCTACTGACCCTTACGGTGCGAGTAAAGCGGAGGCCGAACGGCTTTTGCAGGCGTGGGCTACCCGCACGGACGTCCGGTTAACCATTTTGCGTTTGCCATTGGTTGTTGCTGAACCACTCAGCGGTAATCTGGCTACCATGCAAACGGCTATCCGGCGAGGCTACTACATTCGAATTGGCGACGGTTCGGCCCGTCGAAGTATGGTCAGGGCTGACGATGTAGCGGCTGTGCTCACCCGGGCGGGCGGCCTTGGCGGTACGTTTAATCTGACCGATGGGTATCACCCGCCGGTTTGCGAACTGGAAGACGCGCTGGCCCGAAAACTTGGCCGTAGAAGTCCCATTTTTTCCATTCCCCTCCCGTTGATGAAACCCATTGCCCAACTTGGCAACGGGATCAATGCTGTCATTGGCCGACGGTTTCCGGTCGACTCGATTGCACTGAAAAAATTAACGAGTACGCTTACTTTTTCTGACGAACGGGCTCGCCAGCACCTTGCCTGGCAGCCGCGCCCGGTGCTTGATTTGCTGCAATGAGCTTACCCGATTATTTCTTCTTAACCCTTTTTCTGATCGCTGCCGAAGCGTTTTATATCCTGCTGGCGCGTCGGGTGGGGTTGTTCGATAAACCAAACGAGCGTTCTGCTCATACAGACGGCGCGACTGTCCGGGCGGGGGGCTTCGTGTTTTATCTGGCCGCTATGGGGGTTGTCATCTTTGATGAAGCGAATCGGTTGTATCTCGGAGTAGGGCTGACGACTATGATGCTTGTCAGTTTCTGGGACGATGTTGCGCCGGTTTCCAAACGCCTTCGCCTGATCGTTCATGGGCTATCGGTGGGGTTGCTATTGATGCAGGAGCGCGACGTGTCTAGCCATGGGTTGTTTCTTTTCGGGTTACTGGTGCTGGGTGTGGGCATCGTTAACGCCTACAATTTTATGGATGGTATCAACGGGATGACTGCTTTTTACAGCCTGGTTACCGTAGCGACGCTTTGGTTCTGGCAAACCCACTTACCGGGAGGAGCCGATTCACTGTTTCCTTGCCTTTGTATCGCACTGCTTATTTTTAGCTACGTCAATGCCCGGCGGCAGGCCATCTGCTTTGCGGGCGACGTGGGCAGTATTGTCATGGGGTTTACGGTGTTATACGGCCTTCTGCAATGCATCAACCGAAGTCATACGTATCTGCCTGTTCTATTTCTTTCGGTTTACGGCGTCGATACGGTAACGACCATTCTTTATCGAGTCTATTCACGACAGAATATTCTGCAGGCGCACCGTCTTCATCTGTTTCAGTTGCTGGTTCACCAGAGGAACTGGCCACATCTGCGGGTGTCGGCTCTTTACGCGTTGGTGCAGGTCAGTATCAATCTACTCGTAATGGCGGCTGTAAATTGGTCGCTAATGAGCCAGTCTTTGGTAGTTGGGTTTGTGTTGGGGTGCCTGACGTTAACGGGTGTATGGGCCAGAATCAAACTGGGTAAAACACAAAAGGTCGGCTTCGAAAAGCCGACCTTTTGGTAAAAAATCTTGTCATGTCAGCGTGCACCCGACTTTTCTATTTCACGCTTTTGCCAATGGCAATCAGGTTCTCCGGTGTTTGAAGGCCCAGAACCTTCTTCAGTATTTTTCCATTGCCATCAATGAACAGCAGGGTAGGGTACGCTTCCAGCGGGTAAACCTGCGACAGAGCAGGACCTTCGCCTTTTTCCATATCCATTTTCACATTGATGAATTTCTCGTTGTAAAAATCGCCAACCGCCTTTTTGGTGAATACGTTTTTCTGGAGCAGTTTGCAGGGGCCACACCAACTGGCGTAGGCATCCAGGAAAATCACTTTTTTCTCGGCTTTCGCTTTCTTTAAAATATCTTTCCAGGAAGCTTCTGTGAACTGAATACCCGCGGCATCATCGCTCAAAATACGCTTGCTGTCGTTTGTACGATGCCCTTTTGGTGGAGTAGAGCCCGCATGAATTGGTAAAGAGTGAACACCAACCAGCAAAATCGCCAGGAGCCAAATAACTTTTTTCATAGTCGAACCGGGGAACCGGCAGTCTTTATGGTTTTCGGGATGATAACGAACGAAGCGGTATTTTTCGTTTCCGCCGATGCGTCGTTTTGCAGAACATAGTTAACAGATAGAATGGCAAATTACAAATCATGTGCCATTCTCCTTAATCTTTCCGAACTTTGCGGCCGTTTTAGTCCATTACACTATGCCTGTTAAGCAAGCCGAATTCATCGTCAGCAACTCCAACCCGGCTCTCTGTCCAAAGCCCGACCGACCCGAGTACGCCTTCATTGGTCGTTCGAATGTGGGTAAATCGTCGCTGATCAACATGCTGACGAGCCGGTCGTCACTGGCCAAAATTTCGGGAAAGCCTGGTAAGACTCAGTTGATTAACCACTTTGTGATTGACAATGAGTGGTATCTGGTCGATCTGCCCGGTTACGGTTATGCCCAGGTGAGCAAAACTGAGCGCGAGAAGTTTGCCGCCCTGATTGATGGATACCTGACGAGTCGCCCGAATCTGCTGTGCATCTTTGTGCTGGTCGATTCGCGGATCGAGCCGCAGAAGCTGGACCTCGATTTTATGGCTAATCTGGGTGAGCGGGGCTTACCGTTTGTCATTGTGTTCACCAAGACGGAAAAGCTTAACGCAACCAAACTCCAGACTACGCTGGATAATTACCGCGCGAGACTGCTCGAAGAATGGGAAGAAGCTCCGCAGTTTTTCGTTACGTCTGCCGTTACGGCCGCCGGGCGCGAAGACCTGCTGGCCTTTATTCGGCCTTTAAACGAGGGATATAAAAAATAAAAGAGTGAACGAGCGAAAGAGCGATTCGCCTATTTAATACCAGGCTGGTTAAGTAATCTTTCGCTCATTCACTCATTCGCTCTTTCGTCCTTAAAAAGGCAATACACGCAGCAAAATACACGTTACCAATTTACAAAGTCTCTTTATGGAAGCATTAAAACAGATTGCCAATGTGGCTGGCTACAGCGGCCTTTACCGAATTTTGAAGCCCGGCCGGGCGGGTGTTATCGTTGAGTCACTGGACGAAAAGAAGGCGAAAACGATGATGGGACCAACCGCTCGTGTGTCCGTCCTGAATGATATTTCTATTTATGTAGATGACAATGAGGAGCAGTCAATCCCATTGAGTGCCGTACTGACCGAAATTAATTCAAAATACGGGGAAACTTTACAGGTCGATCCGAAGGGGTCGAACGAAGAACTGGCAGATTTTATGGCATCGGTTGTACCGGCTTATGATCGTGACCGTGTTCGCACGGCCGATATTAAGAAGCTGATCATCTGGTATGGTATTTTGCGGCAGTTTGCTCCGGACGTATTTACCGCAGCCGCCGAAGAACCAACCGCAGCCGAGCCAGAAACGGCTGTGACAACCGAAGAAACAACAGTCGAAGAAGCACCCGCTGCTGAAGCGTCTGTTGTAGACGAAAAGAACGCAACAAAAGCGTAAAAAGCTTAAACATACCTCGTCTTACCGGGTTAATTAGTCAGGTAAGACGAATAAAATTCTTCATTTTCAGTGAGAACAGAAAAGCCGCGATGACCATTGGTTTCGCGGCTTTTTAGTTTGGTATGCGTGGTAAACGGCTATTGCGTCGGCTATATATTACACAGAGCTTGGCTACTTATCGCTAGTCTACCGTACTCAACTTAACGGTGTTGGTACGACGGGCCTGAGTAAGCGGCATACTAAGCGTATTGATGAAAATATCGCCGGAAGCCAGCAGTTTCTGACTAACAAGCGTTTGTTTGATTCCTTCAACTGTCTGGTCAATCGTCAGATCCAGATTAGGCTCGTAAGGCAGCACCTGAACGCCCCAGTACAGCCCCAGGGTATTCCGCAATTGAGCGTCGTTCGAGAAAACAAATAAGTCGCCTTTTGGACGGTGATGCGAAAGGCGAACCGCCGTATAACCCGAGTTAGTGATACCGATAATGGCTTTTGCCTTGGTATCACGGGCCAGGCGGCAGGCGCTCATCACTACGTTGTCGTTGATGGCGTTTTCGCTTGGTTGCTCGTTTACCTGGGCGTGGTACCGATAATAGATTTTATCGGTAGCGCCTTCAACCTGGCGAATGGTGTTGGCCATGCTCTCGACCGCCAGAATCGGGTATTTGCCCGACGCCGTTTCGGCACTCAGCATGACAGCATCCGCTCCATCCATTACCGAATTGGCAATGTCGTTGATTTCTGCGCGGGTTGGTCGTGGCGAGTCGATCATGCTTTCGAGCATCTGGGTAGCCACAATAACGGGTTTTGCAGCCCGATTGCACTTTTCCACCAGCATTTTCTGGATCATCGGAACCTCCTCGGCTGGTAATTCAACGCCAAGGTCACCCCGGGCAACCATCAGGCCATCCGTAGCCGCAATGATTTCGTCGATATTCTGAATCGCTTCCGGCTTTTCGATTTTAGCGATCACGCGGCTTTTCTTTCCTCTCGACCGGATGTATTCTTTAATCTCAAGAATTTCAGACGCTTCGCGCACAAACGACAAGGCAATCCATTCTGCGTCATGTTCCAGACCAAATTCCAGATCGGCCCAGTCTTTATCCGTAACGGCGGGCATGGATACCTTCGTGTTCGGCAGGTTTACGCCTTTTTTCGATTTCATGGAGCCGCCATAAACGACTTCCGTCACTACATCGGTGCCCTCTGTGCGGAGCACTTTTACCTCCAGTTTGCCATCGTCCATCAGGATACGTTCGCCCGTGTGTACGTCGCGGTACATGTCTTTATAGGGGGTACTGACGCGCTGGGCTGTTCCGATAATATCGTCGTTGGTGAAGACCAGTTCCTGGCCGGCCTCTATCAAAACGCCATCTTTATGTTCAACGTTACCGATACGGATTTTAGGGCCCTGTAAATCTTGCAAGACGCACAGGTTGAGGTTATGCTCGGCGTTCAGCTCACGAATGCGGGTGAGCCGCATCAGGTGATCTTCGTGGGTGCCGTGAGAAAAGTTAAGCCGGAATACGTTTACTCCTGCTTTGGCTAAGGCCAGTAGTTGCTCTTTCGTTTCGGAAGCCGGGCCAACAGTAGCCACGATCTTGGTTTTCTTAGACATGAGGGGCGGAAAAAAATTGGGCAAAATTGGCCAATAGCCAGTGCAAAAATAACCGACTGGTCTGATAAACGGTGGTATTTGTGTAAATTTTACGAGAACCCTTACCTGACTCCCGAGCCCAGCCCATTGCTGCCCAGCTGTTTTGGCTAAGACAAAGGGCATTCCGGCTAAATCTGTTTTGGCAGGCGTAGTGAAATTTGTGTCATCAACACAAACAGAAAAAGACGGTATGAAAGCAGTTAGAATTCATGCATTCGGCGGAGTCGATATGCTGACAGTGGAAGACATAGGGCGCCCCGTTCCTGCACCGGACGAGATTTTGGTGAATGTATATGCCAGTGGCGTGAACCCGGTAGACTGGAAAATTCGGGAAGGCGGCAACGACGTTCTGCGGTCTTTTCTGACATTACCTTTAACATTAGGCTGGGATGCGGCTGGTGTGGTGGAAGCAACGGGCAGCGACGTAACCGGCTTTCAAAAAGGGGATGCCGTGTACGGAGTTCCCAATTTTCCCGGTGATGGAAGCTATGCCGAGTATTGTACGGCGAAAGCAACTCAATTCGCCATGAAGCCCAGGAATATCAGCTTTATTGAAGCGGCTGGTGTGCCTCTGGCAGCCCTGACGGCTTGGACGGGTATGTTTCACTGCGGAAAGCTACAGGCGGGGCAACGCATTCTGATTCAGGGTGCATCGGGTGGGGTGGGTAGTTTTGCGGTGCAATTTGCCAAAGCAAAAGGGGCCTATGTAATAGGTATGGCTTCGGCTCAGAATCACGATTATCTGAAGCAGATTGGAGCCGATGAAGTAATCGACTACAGAACCCAGACATTCGAGGATCTGCTGCACGACATAGACGTGGTTCTGGAAGCGTCGCCGATTCGTGACAACAGTGTACGTGTCAGATCGGTGGGCGTCTTGAAAGAAGGTGGTATATTAGTGAGCGTCAACGTCGATTTGCCGTTTACGGATGATGTGTTGGAAGCGCTTGCCCGTAAACAGGCAACGAGTGAACTGGCGGCTGTTCAGTCCAGACAGGACTGGCTGGAAGAGATTGCCCGGTTGATTGATGAGGGTCACGTGCAGGTACACATCAGTAAAGTGTTCCCGCTGGCGCAGGTGGCTGAAGCACACCGCGAAAGTGAAAGCTGGCACGTACGGGGTAAACTCGTATTGGAAATTGTAACCGAAGCTAAACAGGTATGAAGTCGTTTAAGACGATTAGTGAATTCCATGCGTTCCGGAACTTGCCCAAACCGCAACATCCGCTGATTAGTGTGATCGATGTCGAAACGGTTCCGCATATTGATGGCGAGGAACCCACGAATCTGGTGCTGAATTTTTATTCCATCGCGGTAAAAAGAATGCACAACGTAACGATGAAATATGGACAGCAATCGTTCGATTTTAATGAAGGTATCCTGTCTTTTATGTCGCCCAACCAGGTATTCAGCATGGCGGTTGACGATAAAAAAGAAGTAGTTAAAAAATCGGGGTGGGTGATTTACATTCACCCCGATTTTCTCTGGAACACGCCATTAGCGAAAACCGTTAAACAATACGATTTCTGGGACTATTCGCTTCATGAAGCTTTGTTTCTGTCGGCAAAGGAGGAAGCGATCATTACCGGCATTATGCTGAATATTAAGCAGGAATATGAGGCTAATATTGATACGTTTAGCAAGCCGATTATCATCTCGCAACTTGACAGTTTGCTGGCTTATGCAGACCGGTTTTACCACCGTCAGTTCATCACCCGAGAAAAGTCGGCTCATCAAATCCTTGACCGGTTGGAAACGTTGTTGAACGCCTATTTCAACAGCCCCGATAGGATGGAAAAGGGATTGCCAACCGTTCGCTCCGTTGCCGAGCAACTGAATCTTTCGCCGAAGTATTTAAGTAACGTATTGCGGTTATTGACAGGCCAAAATACGCAGCAGCATATTCACGAAAAGCTAATCGAAAAAGCCAAAGAACGCTTATCGACCACGAATCTGAGTATTGGTGAAATAGCCTATGAACTGGGTTTCGAACACCTGCCATCTTTCAGCAAATTGTTCAAGACAAAAACGAAACTATCGCCAGTAGAATTCAGAGCTTCGTTCAACTGATAATGAACGGGATGGAGCGTAATTTGATAAAGGAAGCAAATCGCATGTGGACAGAATATTTGTAGATTGGTTCATCTGTTCTGAGTGGAATATTGATAGCTGCACAACCTTGCGTAAAACTAAATATACCATATAAACAGAATAACACGATTAAACAAATCCAACCGGCTCCAGACGATTCCTACGGAGTGATTTACAAAGGCAGTCTCATTTTGCCAGTATTATTAATGCTTGTTCTGGTAATGGTATTCTGGTGGTTTCTACGAAAACGTAAATAAAGTGATTTTGCGAAAGTGCTTCGGCGGAAATACATTGTCCTCTTTTTTGTCATGCTGACACAGAATGCATCTTCGGTAGCTGAATTAATCAACTCATTCGAAGATACTTCCTGCGTCAGCATGACAAAAAATATCTGAATCGCTTCAGCAGGCCTACTTAGGCTATGCTAGTTTGTTGCGCCACTGTCAGTAGAATAGGCTCCGTATATTTCTCCATTTTTAACGACTAAGGCACTTGAATTGACGTAGCTTTTTGTCTTAAATTCCCACTTACTCTGGCCTGTAGTCGCATCTATTGCGTAGAAAGAGAATTGTTCACCGCCGAAATAAACTAGATCATTGGCTATAACAGGGCTACTTACTGTATCGAAAGTTCCTTTAAAAACAACCCACTTCTTTTCACCTGTAGTAGCATTAATAGCAATCATATTATGACCTTCATTACCCCCTATATACAAGGTATTATTAACAACCACGGGGCTGGAAGAGTAATTACAACGCATATCTGTAGACCATTTCTTTGTTCCTTTGGTAGCATCGATAGCCTGTACCATTAAATCACCAGCAGTATATAGGGTTCCATTACTTATGATAGGACTCACTAAAAAGGAGGATCCTCCTTGTTCCCGCACATATTCCCATTGCTTAATGCCTGAAGCTGCATTCAATGAAAAAATTTTTCCATCGACTTGAGGATAACTATTAAGTAATGTACTGGAAATAAAGACTTGCCCCTTTTCGACCACCGGGCTGGAAAAAATAGGACTACCGGCGTCAAACTCCCATTTCTTAGCACCGGATACCGCATCTAAAGCATAAAGCTTGTTATTTGTGTAAAGTGTTTGACCATAGCTACCTACGTAAACAGTCCCATTGACAACAGTAGGGCTAGAGTGAACTACCCCGCCTGTACTATAGGACCACCGTTTCATTCCTGAAAGGGCGTCCAAGGCATATACGTTTTTGTCATTACTTCCCACATAAACAATACCGTTAACAACAGTAGGGGATGAATCAATAGACGCTCCAGATTTATATTCCCACCGTTTCATTCCTGTAGTAGCATCCACAGCATAAAGGCTACCATTATGATGACCTACGTAAAGCACACCTTTATTAATGATAGGGGAGGAAATGCCTGTTCCAATAGAAAAGGGTAAATTATTGACGGAGTCCATCGTAAACTTCCATCGCTGGCTTCCTGTCAACGCATCAAGAGCATAGAGATTACCGTCTTGACTCGTGAAATAAACGACATTGTCCGTTTGTATTAAAATGTCTGGTTGTTTTCTACAACCAACAAGAAAGAAGTGTGTGAATACTAAAATGATTAGAAAAAGACGCATATAATCAACGAAAAAAAGAATTGTCAATTCTACTTCAAGAAATGTCAGCAAAAAGAATAATCGAACGAAATGTATACTGATAAGCGGTTTAATTGAATGGGTTGCACAACCAACTTTATGTAAAAGGAAATAAAAAGAAGGTAGGCTCTTCCGCTAAAAAAGCCACTCAATTATTGATTTTGTTGAGAATGTGAATTTCAGGTCCTTTGATAGACTCAATCGTCGCGGTTAAAATAAATTCTCTCTCGGATTTTTCTGTAACTACTGGTCGAGAGCCGTAGCTGGTCTGGACGATAAAATAGTACTGCTTAACCGGCTCAAAATGAAGATAGTAGGGTTTGATATCGACAAAGAAACCAATACTATCAACCGTCGTTTGAATAAGGTGCCAGGTTCGGGATTTGAGTATTACTGATCCTCCCTCATCAAGAGTGGTTTTTATTTCCGGAATCGACAAGCCACCAGACATCGCATGGAGAAAATGGAGCTTGGCGGAGCTGACAGATTAAGCTTGTTAACTAATGCTGATGAGACCAGCCAAAGCTATTATGCAATAAGTGTTTTCATGGTTCAATAAACCGTCTAAATTTTTCAATAAGTATACCGTACTACATGTTTTCGTCGGGATGACATAAAAGGACTGCTTTTATGTGTTTATAACAGCCACATTGACTATAGTAAAAAGGTAATGTGAGAAATAGACCAGCATGATAAGCTAGCCCAACTTTAAAATAGCGTTACTAAGTAAAATTCTTGATCAGGGAAAGCGTAACGTGAGTGTAGAATTTGGTTTGTAATAAGAATACCATAAAAGTTGATTCAAATTATAGTTCGTTCTCCCAACCTGAATGAATTGACCACTGATTCGTAAAGCCGTATCCGTATCGCTATTACCAGTTGATTGCGCTCTGACTTCGATTTGAGAATAAGAGCCGACAGTATTCTGAATGTCTTGGGCTGCTTTTTCGCCACTGGTCAACACGGCGTCCGGTTTACAGGAAATAGTAAGCAGCACGCTAACGACTAGTATTATAATGCGTTTAAAAGCCTTTGGCCAATAGGCATTAACTCGAGTCATGATATTAAGAAGAATGTGTTGCACAAGTGCTGAGGCTGTTGCAAAACTCTGCTCTGAGTAACACAGCTACGTAAATCAATTTAGTCTGCCAGAACTTTACGTCAAGATTGCTATCTCTCTGTGCATAGTCGAGTCGACTTCGATTTTGCAACAGCCACTGGCCTTATACTAAGCTGGCGATTGATAGGAGGCTAACTAAAAAGCTTCCTCAAATCGTCTATCAATCGTTTCTGCTGGACTACCGAATCTCAACTGGCGGAGCAGCATAAGGTACTTTCACGGGAGCGGGTTTGTAAATCGCCCCGGTCGCAAAATCAACAATAGTACCTGGCCAGAATAAAATGATATCCGCTATTAAGGCACCCACGCGTACTTGGCGTTGGGGTTGTCCATCCAATGGTTTGGTTACCTGGTAACTAGTTCTCGGTCCACCAAATACAGTTGCACAGCCACTTAAAACGATGACACAACTGCTGATAACGGCAGCCGTGGTAAGGAGGGATTTGATACGGGACATGGAATATATTTTAGTTTTTAGACTAAAGCCAGAAGGGACTAAGATTTAATCTGTTGCTCTGGTTAAAACAAGCTTTGTTACTGTCCATTCGTAGGCCATTTCCTGAATTTGTTCACTGGAAATCAGCCTAATATAAGAACGATGGCTGTTACAAAAGTCGGCACGATAGCATCAAACATAGTTCGTCATCTGATTTCTGAATGTTGTCTACCTCAAAAATGCTATTTATTGCCTACAACAGCTACTATACCTGCGTTAGGTAATAAAATCGTAATACAGAATTGACGTTTACCGCATTGTCACAAAACAACTCACTGACTACGCTCACAAGCAATCCACATCTGTTACAATACTTACCTGCCGCAGGCCCTTGTCGGTCAGAATATCGTTGATACGATCCTGAATGAAGGCTTTTACAGCTTTGATATTCACTTTGTCGCGCTCGATCTTGATCAGTATGTCGTATAGGAACTGGTTGCGAATTCGTTCTACCAGCGGTTCTTCGGGACCTAAAACGCGGCTACTTCCCAAGGCATCCGTTAGTTCAGTGGCCAGACGGCTGGCGGCCTGTTGACTAATAGCCCGGTCGGTATGCCGAACGGTCAGTTTGATCAGGCGGCAAAAGGGTGGGTAATTGAAGTTTTGTCGCTCCTGAAGCTCTTCCTCGTAAAGGCCCTTGTAGTTGTTGTCGATTACCTTTTGCAGTACCGGCTGCTGCGGATTGCTGGTCTGGATCAGCACCGTACCCTGTCGTCCGGCCCGTCGTCCGGCGCGCCCGCTTACCTGCGTAATCATCTGGAACGCCCGTTCGGTGGCGCGGAAGTCGGGGAAGTGAATAAGCCGGTCGGCGTCAAAAATACCGACCAGACTAACATTGTCGAAGTCGAGTCCTTTGGTAATCATCTGGGTGCCCACCAGAATATCGACTTGGCCGCCTTCAAACTCCTGAATGATTTGCTGGTACGCATTTTTGGCTCGGGTTGTATCCAGGTCCATGCGTAGGACCCGCGATTGCGGGAAGAAAATCTGTAGCTGATCTTCCAGCTTCTCCGTGCCGAAGCCAATGGTTTTTACTTTCGTCGATCCGCAGGTGGGGCAGGTGCGTGGCACAGATTCCTTGTGGCCGCAGTAATGGCAGCGTAGTTCTGCGTCGCGCTGGTGGTAGGTCAGGCTAACGGCGCAGTTGGTGCACTCGGCTGTCCAGTCGCAGTCTTCGCATTGCATGTAGGGCGAATAGCCCCGGCGGTTCTGAAACAGAATACTCTGCTCTTTCCGCTCCATATTCGCTTCCAGCGCACCGAGCAGCGCCGACGAAAACTCATTCTTCATCGTCTTCTGCTTTTTCTCCTGCTGCACATTCACCAATACAATGTTGGGCAGGGTTGCCGCGCCAAACCGCTGAAATAGTTCAACGAGTCCGTAACGACCTTGTTTGGCCTGGTAATAGGTTTCCAGCGAGGGTGTGGCCGACCCCAGCAAAACTTTGGCCTGCTGCCAGTGAGCGAGCATAATGGCCACATCGCGGGCGTGGTAACGGGGAGCCGGATCGTGCTGTTTGTAGCTGGTTTCGTGTTCTTCGTCAACGATGATCAGGCCCAGATTATCGAACGGCAGAAACACCGCCGACCGGACGCCAACCACAAACTGGTACTGGCCGGACACAACGCCTTTCCAGACTTCCACCCGCTCGTTGTCCGAAAACTTGGAGTGGTAAATACCCATGGTATCGCCGAAAACCCGTTGCAAACGAACCACGATCTGAGTTGTCAGGGCAATTTCGGGGAGCAGGTACAGCACTTGCGATCCGCCGGCCAGGGCTTGCTGGATGAGGTCGATATACACTTCCGTTTTACCACTGCCGGTAATACCATGAAGCAGTACAATGTTCTGGGTATCAAACTGGCTCATGATCTGCGTCGACGCGGCCCGTTGCGCGTCCGTCAGTTGAATCTCTGCCTGGGGCGTTCCGGCGTTACTATCCGAGAAGCGCGGCTGGATAATCTCGAACGTTTCGAACACCTGGTTCCTGATCAGTGTCGACAGTGACGATTGCGATAGCTCATCATCCTGGTTTAAAATCGATTTATCAAGTCCTTTCTGGTTGAGGGCGGGCGTGCGCTGCATCGGAATATGGCTCAGGTAGCGCATCACGATCTCCTGCTGTTTCGGGAGTTTTTCAAGCCGCTGCAGCAGAACCAGCAGCTGCTCCCGTTCTTCGTAGGTACGGTGCAGGCGGACCTTCCGAATCATTTTCGGGACGTATTTTTCCCGCACTTCCTCAAAGACAATAATGGCCTTTTTACCCACCAGCGACTTGATGAGGGCGGCTGCATTGCTGCCTTCGCCCATAAGTCGCTCCAGTTCTTCGTAGGATAACGCCGGGTGTTTTTTTAACTCGGTCAGTAAAGTCGTTTCAAACTCGGTGAGCAGTTCAGGATAGTCGAAATCGGGATTGAACTGTACCTTCGACTGGCTCGAAATCTTCAGGCCCGACGGGAGCGCAACGTTCATGACTTCACCAATGCAGCACATGTAGTACTCCGCTATCCACCTGAAGAGTTCTAGCTGGTAACTGGTCGTTAACGGGTAATCATCCAGAATTTCGTTGATGTAACGGGCCTGATACCCAGTAGGGGGGGTGTTGTGGAGCTTGGCAACGATAGCCGTGAGAACCCGGCCATTCCTTTTTCCGAAGGGAACAATAACCCTGGCCCCAATTTTAATGACCTCTGCCATGCCGCGGGGAACGCGGTAAGTGAATAGTTTGGGAACAGGAATGGGTAAGATCAAATCGGCGAAGAAAGTGACCTCTTCACTGTCGAATGATAAGAATAAGGTATCGGCTTTGTTTTCCACCATGATGACGAACGTCTAGTAAATATACAGACAAAACCGCTCGCTACGGGCAAACGCCCTGCCTAAAAAGGGCGGATCCTGGCAAAGATAGTGGTGTGCCACTAGTAAAAACGGGCTGCTGGCTGGTTGCAACGGGTTGTATAGCAGGAATAGAAGAAGATTTCAGTATGGGCAAAAGGCCCGCCGTATCGGCGCTGAATACCGGTACGTGAACCGGAAATAGGTGCGGTTTACGCAACCTTTGAGGACTTTTTGCTTGTTAATAGAGTATACCGTGTTCTCGCATTCACGGACAGAAATAATTGCGCCTTACTGAGCACTCTATATGCAAACATACGATGTCATTATTGTTGGCGGTGGCCCCTGTGGGCTGGCGGCTGGTATTGAAGCGGCAAAAGCCGGATTGAGTCATCTGATTCTGGATATGGGTAGTTTGACAGAGTCGATTCGGCAATATCCACGCCGTATGCGGTTCTTTTCAACCGCCGAAAACATTGAAATTGGCGGGCTCCCGTTTGCTATCTCAGATGTGAAAGCCGGTCGTGATGAAGCGCTTCAGTACTACCGCAAAGCAGCCGCTTACTATCATCTGAATTTCGAGTTGTTCAAAGAAGTTTGGGCCGTGCGTAAAGACAGCGATGACACATTTGTCGTTACAACCACAATGGGCGAAGACGTTCGGGCGCGGAAAGTGATCATGGCAACGGGTTACTTTACCCGCCCCCGCTGGCTCGATATTCCCGGCGAAAATCTGCCGCATGTTTCTCATTACTACGATGAGCCGTTCAAATACTCGTTTACCAACGTGGTGATCATTGGTGGATCGAATTCGGCCGTCGAAGCTGCGCTGGAGTTGTACCGGCACGACGTGAACATAACCGTAGTACACCGGGGCGATGATTTCCGCAGTACGGTAAAGTACTGGCTTGTGCCGGACGTGAAAAACCGGGTGAAAGAGGGACGAATAAAAACGGCTTTCAACACCTGCGTGACGCAGATCAACGAGAAATCTGTCACGATTAATAACCTGCAAACCGGCGAAGAAACGGAGATTCCGGCCGATTTTGTCCTGGTCCTGACGGGGTATATTCCGGATGCTGATCTATTGCATCGGTGCGGTATCGAGCTCGATCCGGTAACGCAGGTGCCTACCTACAACAAGGAAACCTTCGAGACTACGGTGCCGGGCCTGTACGTGTGCGGTACGGTTATGGCGGGTATTTACACCGAAAAGGTTTTCATCGAGAATGGCCGCGAACATGCGCGGGCCATCGTCGACCACATTATGGGCCGCGAGGTGCATAAAGTAGCCGAGCTGATTCAGCGTATCTGAGTGGTTTGGCGGGATCGTGCAGAAGCCAGACCCCGCCAATATTCGGCTGATTTAATTTGATAGACTATGCTTCGCGAACATTCGCCTGACGGTAAACCAACGGCGACGGGAAACGGGTAAAACCGCCCCCGACCGCAGGTGAACAAGTCCGCCCTTGTCCGGCTCGACGCGCTCCATCCGATCAATAAAGTTTATGTTAACGATGCAGTTGCGGTGTAGGCGAATAAACCAGTTGTCGGGTAGTTGGGGCACGTAGTACTTCAAGGTACGCGGCATCAGTATACGCTGGCCATCTTTCCAGTGGAGCCAGGTGTAGTTGCCGGTAGCCTGCAAAAACAGGAGGTCCGCTATGGGAAGATCAATTTGCTTGTTTGATCGTACAGACATCGTTAGCGCACCGGTTGGTGTGGTAACCAGTGGCGTTGGAAAAAGGCTGTTATTCATGGGCTTGAGTGGAGAAGTTGGTCACATTGCCTAAGTAATAATATACACCAGTATACTTGCTTGAGCGGGATCAAAAATAACCTACCCTGAAGACCAGGCAGCATTTATGTTGTCAACGACGGCTATTCGTAGCTGAATAACGGTATAGCGTCAGTAAACAGCAGAACGGCCATCTATTCAAAGTGAATAGATGGCCGTTCTGCTGTTTACACTACCGGTTAAATAGTTAACGCGTGATGCTTGCGATTGAATATCCGGTAAATTATAGGAAAGATAAGCAGCGTCAGAATCGTCGCTGTGATGAGTCCGCCAATCACTACTATAGCCAGTGGTTTCTGTGTCTCGGAACCAATACCTGTCGAGACGGCGGCTGGTAACAAGCCAATGGCAGCCATGAGCGCCGTCATGACGACTGGTCGAATCCGCGACCGGACGCCCTCCCGAATGGCTTCATCGAGCGGCATTCGGGCTTTGCGGTTGTTGTTGAATACCGAGATCAGGATGACACCATTCTGCACGCAAATACCGAACAGCGCAATGAAACCTACCCCCGCCGAAATACCGAAGTTCATGCCGGTTACGTGCAACGCCAGAATACCACCAATGAGGGCAAACGGCACGTTGAGCAGTACCAGTCCCGCATCTTTGGCGCTCCCGAACAGAATGAACAAAATAACGAAAATCGTTGCCAGGCTAATGGGTACCACCTGCCCTAACCGACTGGTTGCCCGCACCTGGTTCTCGAACTCGCCGGTCCAGCTAATGCTGTATCCTTTGGGCAGGTCATTGATGGCTTTATCGACCCGCTGCTGAGCCTCGGCAACGGTACTACCGAGGTCGCGCTCCCGCACCGAAAATTTCACGCCCACAAATCGTTTGTTGTTGTCCCGGTACACAAAGGCGGGTCCCGTCACTTCGCGCAGAGTGGCAATTTCGCGGAGCGGTATCTTGTCTCCGCGCAGGGTCGGTACCATCAGCCGCATAATGTCATCACCCGTACGCCGGTAATCTTCGCCGTACCGAACCCGAATGTCGAATTTGCGTTCGCCCTCGTACAGAACAGACGCTGTTTTACCCCCAATGGCCATCTCGATAACCGACTGGGCGTCGGCCGTTGTTACGCCGTAAAGCGCCATCTTCCGGTCGTCGAACATGACGCTGATTTCCGGCTGACCAATGTTTCGCAGGATGCCCACATCTTTCACCCCCGGCACATCGCGGATGGCCTCCGTTACCCGGTTTGCATATTTTTCGAGCTCGTCGAGGTCACTGCCGAAGATCTTGATTCCGTTGCTGGCTTTGAACCCGGCTACGGCTTCGGCAACGTTATCAATAATGGGCTGCGAGTAGTTGTAGTTAATGCCCTGGTAGTTCTTTAGTTTTGCGTCCATCTCTTCGATCAGGCCATCGACCGAAATGGTACGCTTCCAGGCTGTTTTAGGCTGAAGATCGACCTGGAACTGACAGAAGTAGAATCCGTTGGGGTCGGTGCCGTCGTTGGAGCGGCCCGTTTGCGAGAGAATTTGTTTTACTTCCGGAAACTTCTGGAGATCTTCCCGGATCGAATGGGCCATTTTGATGCTTTCGGGCAGCGACATGCTCATGGGCATTTCGGCCGTTACCCACAAGGCTCCTTCGTTGAGCGTCGGCAGAAATTCTGATCCTAACAGCGTTGACGAAAAGAACGTGGTTGCCATAAAGGCGATGCTGGCAAATAAACTCAGCCGCCGACGGGAAAAGCACCACGTGAAGCCCGCCATCACGGTTCGATCGAAGAAGTTGACCAGCGGGTTATTCTTTTCCCTGACGTCTTTTTTGAGCAGTATCGAACACAAAACCGGAACCAGCGTCAGCGTAAACAGCAGCGCACCCAACAGGGCAAATCCCAGGGTCCAGGCCAGGGGCGAGAACATTTTTCCTTCTACTTTCTGGAACGAAAAGATGGGTAGCAGGGCGGTGATGATGATCAGCTTGGAGAAGAAAACAGCTTTGCCCAGCTCACCGCCGGTTTTTTTGATCAGCCCCCACTTGGCCATTTTATTGAATTTGGCCATGCCGACGCGGTGAGCCTGGTGGTCGAGCGTGACGAAAATGCCCTCGACCATAACCACCGCGCCGTCGACAATGATCCCGAAATCAACAGCACCCATGGACAGCAGGTTGGCTGACATACCCCGCAGTCTGAGGCACATGAACGCAAACAGCAGGGCCAGCGGGATAACAATCGACACAATGACGGTGGTGCGCCAGTCGGCCATGAATAAAAACACAACGACCGTTACCAGAACGATCCCTTCGGTCAGGTTGTGCAGCACCGTTCGGGTGCAAAATGAAATCAGGTCGTCGCGGTCATAGAACGTGACCAGCTTGACATCGGAGGGTAAAACGCGGGTATTCAACTCGTCAATTTTAGCTTTTACCCGTTCTAGTACCTCGCTGGGGTTTTCATTTTTGCGCATGACCACGATACCCTCGACCACATCGTCGTCGCTATTGAGGCCCACCTGCCCAACGCGCGGCAGGTTCGACTCGGCTACTTCAGCCACGTTTTTGACAAGGACCGGATTGCCGCTCAAATCCTCAACGATCAGGTTCTCGATATCGGCAACTGACGTTAACAGACCAATGCCCCGCACCACATACGCCTGCCCGTTTCGCTCGATGACATCGCCCCCCACGTTGATGTTGCTGCGCGTTACGGCCTGGTACACTTCCAGGGGCGTAATATCGTATTTGGCCAATTGGGTCGGGTTAACCCGAATCTCATAGCTCTTTTCCCGCCCGCCAAACGCAACCACATCGGCTACACCCGGTACACTGCGGAGCTGGCGGTCAATGACCCAGTTGTGGAGCGTAAGCAGCTCGCGGCTGTCGCGGTTGGGCGATTCGAGCGTAAATCGGAAAATCTCGCCGGTAGGGCCATAAGGCGGTTGCACTTCCGGATCGACACCCTCGGGCAGCGATACCGAGCGAAGTTGGTTATTGACCTGCTGCCGGGCGAAAAAGTCGTCGACATCGTCATCGAAAATAATCTTGATGACGCTCAGCCCGAACATGGTGACGGAGCGAACGCTGGATTTGCGCTGCACGGAGTTCATCCCGATTTCGATGGGCGCCGTGACAAAGCGTTCGATTTCTTCGGCCGAGCGGCCCTTCCATTCCGTTACGACAATAATCTGGGTATTCGTAACATCCGGAAAAGCTTCGAGTGGGGTGGTGAGGTAACTGGCAATACCGGCAATGATGAGGCCGATGGTCATGAAAAAGATAAAGAAGCGGTTCTTCAGCGAAAAACCCACTACGTTACGGATGAAAGCATTCATAGCTGAGGTGGAGAAGTGGGTTAATCATTCAGCGCGTCGTACACCAAAAGCTGATTTTTGGCAATGACCCGTTCGCCCGGTTTGATACCGGTACGGATATACGCTACGTCGCCGAGGGACTTGAGCAGGGTTACTTCTCGGGTTTCAATGTCGGTGCGGCTGTTGAACACCATGACATAGTGCTTGGATTTGTCGAAAATGACTGATCCGGCGGGTATTGTGGCCATCTGCCCGCCATCTTCGTAGCGAATGGTTACGGTTGCGTGCATTTCGGGGCGTAACTTGAGGCCGGGGTTCGGGAGCCGGATGCGTACCGTCATGGCTTTGGTGCCGGGGTCGAGCACGGTATAGAGCTTGTCAACTTTTCCCCGGAACAGCTCATCGGGATAAGCCAGCGTCTGCATCTCGGCCGACATACCGGGCTTTACCCGGCTAATGTCGCTTTCGTTGACATTGGCGAGGACCCACACGTCGCTGATCTGCCCGACTGTAAACAGGCTATTGGCATTGTCTGACCGGAGCTGCGTACCCTGGTTTACGTTTTTCTGAATGATATAGCCATCAATGGGCGCTTTGACGACGTAGGTCGATGACTTGCCGACACCATAAATTCGGTACACTTCTTTGATTCGATTCACTTCGGCCTGCGCGCGTTCCACCTCTTTCTGGGCCGCAATCACCTCGCGCTGGGAGTTGAGTTTGCTCTCGAACAGGTCCTGCGCTACCCGAAAATTCTTCTCGGCCAGAAGCAGGTCGGCCTGTGCCTGGGTATTCTGGCGCTCAAAATCAGCGACTTCGCCCGACCGAATGGTTGCCAGCGTCTGACCTTTCCGAACATAATCACCGAGTTCTACCTTTACGGCTTCGACGTTACCACCAACCAGTGGAAATACCTCGATAACCCGGTTTTCGTCGGCGATAATACGCCCCACGAGCGTCAGTTCGCTGCGCAAGGGCTGAATTTTGGCGGTGTCAATCCGAATTTTACGGAGCATTGTGTCCGACAGCATAAATGCCGTAGCCTCCTGAGGGGCGGGTTTGGGCTGGCAGCCTGGCAGTAGTCCCGTGAGACCTGCCAGGCAGAAAAAAGTGAGGATGCGCATGGGTAGCGGAGCGTTCATGATCAAGGAAAGAAGACGTGTGATTAGTTGAATAAGTCGTCGCCAAGGAGGTAGTTGAGTTCCTCATATGCGTTGACGCGGTCGGCTTTCAGGCGATTGAGCTGCCGAACGCTCTCGTTGTAGGTTTCGATCAGATCGACAAACTCCAGCAGCGAGATATTCCCCTTCTGAAAACTTGTCACAACGCCCTGATTCAGCAATTCGAACTGCTCGGTAAAACGGCCCTCTACCGACTGGACCATCTGCTCGACATCCCGGACTTTTTGCAGTGCTGTCGACACTTCGTTCGTTATTTGTATGGCCCGCTGTTTCTGAATCTGGCTCTGGTAAGCGATCTGGCTACGAGCGGCCCGGATAGCCCCCTGGTTTCGGTTGAATACCGGCAGGTCCATCCCTACCGACAACCCTACGTAATTGGCGATGTAGTTACCATTCTGATCGTAGTTGCCACCCACCCGCAGGTCGGGCTTGGCCAGTGCTTTCTGAAGGGTGTAGTTCAACTCCGCCTGCTTGCTCAACGACTGAGCCGCCAGCAAATCGGGGCGATTCCGTAGCGCCAACTGCCGCAGCGAGTCTTCCGGTTGCGATGGAATACGGTAACGGGTCAGGGCCTCGTTTCGAACAATCGGCTGAATCGGTTGCTCTGACGATAACAGGGTTCGAATACTTCGCTGATCTTCGGCCAGTTGAAACCGGATTTCGTTACGGTCGTTGCTCAACTGAAACAGCAGGGCTTTGAGTCGAAGCAGCTCCCGCAGCGATACATTGTTACGGTCATATTCGCGTTCGTAAGCCGTTACGGTCGTTTGGATCGTGGCAATCTGCCGGTTGTAGCGGGCAATCGTCTGCTGCTGAAAATAAATGGCGTAGAACCGGCTGCGTAACTCAAATCGAAGGCCACGGAGCAGATCAAGTAGTTCGAGTTCGGTCAGGTGAGCGGCTTCGGTAGCCAGAGCAACCCGTTTGTTACGCTTGCCGGCCGTGTACAGTAACTGCTGGATGGATATGATTTTTTCGCCCCCTCGCCCTACATCCAGCGCTCGTCTTGTCTGTCCATTGTAGGCGCTTATCTCCACACTGGCGGTCGGGTTGTCGCGCAGGCTGGCCTGTAAAATCTGAGCCTGGCTAACGTCGATCCGAAACCGCTCTGCCAGGAGCAAAAGGTTATTTTTGATGAATACGCTATCCGCCTGTTGCCGGGTAAGACGCAGGGAATCCTGGGCGCTAACCTGACCAGCGATAAGAAGCAAAAAAAGAAAAAGGCCGGAACGCATTACGGATGGTTTTGTTGATACCAGCCACAAAGTTGCTAAGGCGAATCAGACCGTCCGATTTTAACCGATTAGAAAAAAATTAGATTTCCTTAAGGGAGCTTAAGGCCGGGGTAACAGCATAGTGAACGTGCTTCCCTGAGCAGGTTCACTGGCTACGCTGATATGGCCATTGTGTAGCTCCATAATGCGCTGACAAACAGCTAGTCCTATGCCGAAGCCGCCAAATTGGATAGCACCTGGTGCCCGGTAAAATGGCTCGAAAATGTGTTTCTGCTCGTCGGTACTCAGGCCAATTCCCGCGTCGGTCACGCTCAGCCAGACCTGTTGTACGCTCTTGCCGATGGTTACGCTCGCCCGCTGATCGGCGGCATATTTACAGGCATTGTCGAGCAGGTTCAGTACGACACGGACCAGCAGGGATTCGTTGCCCAGCACAACCATATCCGTTTCCGTTTCCGGAATTTGATCGTACTGAAACGATACGGTATACCGGGGGTGGGCCGTGAGCAATTCTTCCTGAGCGGCAAAAAATACGTCATCGAGCCGGACCGAAGTCAGGGTAACGGCTTCCAGGTTTTCGAGGGTGCGTGCCAGCAGTAGCAGGCTATTCGATAGGGCGATCAGCCGGTCCGTATCCGAAAGGAGGTTCTGAAGAATTTCGGTATGTCTTTCGGCGGAAAGCGGTCGGCGGAGACCCAGTTGAATTTCAGATTTGAGGGCGGCTAACGGGGTTCGTAATTCATGCGACGCGTGCGATACGAAGCTACGCTGCTGCTCGAATGCCTGCTCCAGGCGTTGCAGTACGGCGTTAAAATTAACGGCTAGCTGGTCGATCTCATCCTGCCGGGGACCTTCGTCGAGCCGTTGGCGAAGGTTACGGGCGGTAATGGTTTGTACCTGCCGGTTGATGTGGCCAATTGGTTGCAGCGATTGGCCGGCAAAGAAAAAGCCGAGGCCAATGGTTAACCCGATGCCACCCAATAGCCCCCAAACGAGCGTCAGATACAAATTTTCCAGTTTGCTTTGCCCGAATCGGTCATAGGCCGACGCCAGCACAACCAGACGTTTTCCGTTCGCTTCGTACAGAATGCCAACCAGCTCGCTCTCGCCGTTAGTCGTTTCAATTTCCCGTTCCCGACGAACGGCATCGAGTAAATCGGGCTTGTAGCGAACGGGGTAATCGTCGACACTGCTGTAAACCAGTTTATTGTTGTCATCCAGAATCAGGACTTTCTCATCGATCATGGCCGACAGGGTATTCCGGTCGATGATCCGAAGCAGATCCTGGTCCACCTCCTTCACTTCGACCAGAAAACGGACCGTGGTTCGGGCTTTGCTCTTGAGTCGTTCGTAGAATTCCTCCCGTCGATAGGTTGCCGAAACCAGGTAGATCAACAGCGAAAACCCGATCAGGATCGACGCGACGATCAACGTAAACTGGCCTGATATGCGGTTGCGAATGGTCATGCTTATTCTTCTTTCAGGACATACCCATAGCCGGAGCGGGTGTGAATAAGTTTGGGCGAAAAGTCGCGATCTACTTTTTTGCGGAGGTAGTTCACGTAAACTTCCACTACGTTCGTGCCTGTGTCGAAGGGAATGCGCCAAACGTGTTCGGTTAGTTCAAGTCTGGATATGGCCCGGCCTGTGTGTTGCATGAGGTACTCCAGCAGCACAAACTCTTTGGTTGTCAGTTCAATCAGGGTCTTGTCCCGAAAAATCTCCCGCGTAGTACGATTGAGCGTCAGATTGGCTACGGTAAGGATGTCGTCGGACTTGTCGGGTTCTGTGCGCAGATCGGCCCGGCGCAGACAGGCCGCCACCCGCGCCAATAATTCCCGGAAATCAAATGGCTTCACCAGGTAGTCATCGGCGCCAACGCCCAGGCCGGTTACTTTATCTTCAATCTCGCCATAGGCCGTCAGCATCAGAACGGGCAGGTGCGGATTTTCGGCGCGTAACTCGCGGCACAGATCATAGCCATTCAGGCCCGGCAGATTTATGTCGAGAATAATCAGATCGAACGGATTGGAGAAGGCTAGTTGTCGGCCTTCGAACCCATCGTAGGCAATGACGGTGTCGTACCCTTCATCGGTCAGGCCCCGGCTTATGTTCTGAGCAATGCGCCGATCGTCTTCCACAAGCAGAATTGTCTTCATCGGTGTCAAAACTATAGAACGACGTAAAACTGATTTTATGAATACCAACGCGTCAACCCACGGTTTGTGTCTTCCCGAACCATGAATATATAGCGACCCATTTTCCTTTAGCCTTGCCGATTATGGTCGTTATGAGCGTGGTAAAGTCATTGGGTTAATTCTGTCCTGGGCGTAAAAAAAGCCCGGCATGATGGGCCGGGCTATGGTATCGCAAACAAATGGGTCACTAAATTCGTCCCTTATCGCTTCCGCTTCACTGACGTTCGGGCTGCAACTTCGGCCTGAAACTTTACCTTTAACTTCCGATCCAGTTCTTTATCACGGGGTACAAAGATACTTGTTTTGCCATCCGAAGACTTGAGCATCCAGTAGACGCTATCAGTAGTTGGGGGAATGGAAGTGTACGTCTGTTGGCTCATAACCTAGGGGATAATAATGGATTCATGTGACCGTATTGGTACATGTCTATCCAGACAACCCCATTTGGTTGTAATTAGTGTCATTTATGACCAAAGAGCCCTTAGAATAATTCTAAAAGCTAAGCGACCTGCTTGGTTACGTCAACCGCACTTTGGCCTTTTGGCGTCATTTCAACGGTGAAAGACACTTTGTCGTGCTCTTTGATGGGTTCCTTTAGTCCATTGACGTGTACGAAAACACTGTCCTGCGACTGGAGATCTTTGATGAAGCCGTACCCTTTTGAGTCGTTAAAAAAGGTAACTACACCTTGTCTGATCAAATCCTGGGGGTCAGTCGGTTCCTGTTTGGCAACACCAATCTGAATATCCTCCTGATCAATGCGCTTCTTTTTTCTAGGGTCGGGAGGAGTTGACGAAATATTTCCGTTCTCATCCACGTACGCCATCATTTCGTCAAGAGCAAGTCCTTTTACGGCATTTGCCTTCCGATCTTCTCGTTTTTCTTCTTTGTCTTTTCTCTTTTTTTGTCTAGCCTTCTCTTTTTCTTTTTTACTAAATGTCTCCATTCCGCGGTTTTATTCGTGTGAGGTTAACCTACCTGAACTAGGTATGGTATTTTCTGGAAGCGGTGGCTAGGTAGATTGAAAATGGATATACGTAGCAGTTATAGCTGCCCCACCTGATAAATAACCAAAAACGAGTGAAATAAGTTGACCATCGTCCGTGGATTACGCGATATTATGAACGATATCTATTCTGGCCGGGAGTTCACTTAAGCAAACCGGCATTTTTCGTCAGCAAAAGCCGTTCCAGAAAAAGTTTTAACGGAGAACTGTAGCCCCTCAAATGAGAAGACACAGCGCTTACAGAGGAAGGACAACAACAGAGGCTAGCCTCGACTGGGCCCGTTACGAAGTTTAAACTAAAAAGCCCCATTACAAAGTAAGGGGGCTTTATGTTACTATACCTAATTTTAGTAAAACAAGTGCTAAATAGGTGGCAATCTAAAGAAACCTATTTCCTTTTCATAGGACTGCCCAATGGTCTTTATCTAGCGGCTCTTTTGATGTTGATGTATTCATTTTCAATAGCTTAGATGCGCATTACTTTCTCGATTCCGGCGAGCATATCCTGCGCTACGGCTTCGGGTGAGTATGGAGTAATGATACATCGGGAGGCCTCCTGCATGTTCGCCCGTTCGAGGTCATTGCGCATAAAGCGAAGAAGTAAATCTGTAAGCTGGGCCTGATTTTTCGGGTCAAAAACAAATCCGTTTTTGCCTTCCTGAACCAGATCAGCGGCACAACCGCACCGATCAGAAACAATGACGGGCATGCCGCAGGCCATCGCTTCATTAACTACCAATCCCCAGGGTTCTGACAGGCTGGGTAACACCAGTACATCACTCAGGGCTAGTATATCGGGCACCTGATACCAGGGGCGGCTTGGCATCAATTTGACCCGATCAGTCAGTTTCAGGTCGTTGATCTGGCTCGTAAGCGAATCAGAATCGGGTCCCTCCCCTAACAAAATCAGTCCCCAGTCGGCCGACTGAGGAGCTTGGTTCAGGGCTTCGGAAAAAGCCGAAATGAGCCTGGGTAGATTTTTGAATGCAATGAACCGGCCCACAAAAACGAAGTTGTTTGGGCGCAGTCCGAGTCGATTCTGTTCCGCAGTGCGGTTGATCAAGGCACGCTCGTATGCAGCCTGCAAAGTATTGTTATCAACGGCGTTTTTGCGAAGCAGAATCTTATCCGGACTGACTCCTAGTTGAATTAGGTAGTTGGCTGACTGCGTTCCGAAACAGAAGAACCCATCGCACTGCCTGAAAATCCAGCGTTTGATGCGTTCTTTCCAGCCGCCCCGGTCATGGTCGGCGGCTGTACTTTCATTCTGCATGATTACCCGAATGCCATTGCGTTTGGCCCACCACAGTAAAAAGACCTGTGCGAAATCATAGTAGCCCGTGAGAACAATAATATCCGGTTTGTAAGCGCGGGTCCGCACCAAAAGTGCCTTCCTTCGGTCGCGCAGGTTAACCTCTTCTATAAATCGATCGAAGAGCAGTTCGTACGTGTACGTGTAAGCGGGCGTAGTCCCGTCGCTCGGGGCGGCTTCGAGTTTGGCTCTGGATTTCTCGTTACGGGCAATCTGAAAAACGGCAAGGCTGGTAGCCGGTAGCTGGTCGGTAAGTTGTTGTAACGCCTGAAAAACACTGGATTTGTAATGAGCCCAGAGGATGTTATGAACAATCAGAATGCGCATCAGGTAAGGGGAAGAATCGCGATCAGGTAATGGCAACGGGCTGTTTTCAGGCAGGCACGCTGGTGAGTTGATCAAACGGGAAAGTGAGTAGTTGTGTATAGAGGGATTAAAATTACCCTTTTCGGCTAAATATGTCGCCGACGCAGCGAAAAAAGGAAAAGTAGATGCGCTAAATAAAGCCGTCAGCAGGGTTAGTTTTCGCTGTAGGTTGGCTTACTGTACAAACAACTGTCCAGTCTATTTATGAACAATTACAAAAGGATGGGATTAATATGGGCAATTTCTCTGGCGGTATCCCAGAGTCTATTCAGTCAATCGACCACTATGCCACAGACCGTATCTAAACCAATTATTGCCCCAAACGCCACGCTCCAAAAAATAGCGAGCCAGTTCAAGTTTACCGAAGGCCCGGCCGTCGATAAAACCGGGGCTGTCTATTTTACCGATCAACCAAACGACAAGATATGGAAGTATGATACCGATGGCAAACTGTCGCTTTTTCTGGACAAAACTGGCCGCTCCAACGGCATGTACTTCGATAGCAAGGGCAACCTGATTACCTGCGCCGACGAAAAAAATGAGTTGTGGTCCATCAGTCCGGATAAAAAAGTTACCGTTCTGTTAGCCGATTTCGAAGGCCGTCGGCATAACGGACCTAATGATTTGTGGATTGATTCGAAAGACGGGATTTATTTTACAGACCCCTACTACCAGCGGGATTACTGGGAGCGGAAAAAGCCGGAGATCGAGGGTGAAAAAGTGTATTATCTACCGAAAGGGCAGCAGAAAGCCATTGTGGTTGACGATGATCTAAAACAGCCGAATGGGATTATCGGTACCCCCGATGGCAAGTACTTGTACGTGGCTGATATCCGGGACAACAAGACGTATCGATACGACATACAGGCCGATGGGTTGCTGACAAACCGCCAGCTTTACGTTAGCCAGGGCTCCGATGGGATGACGCTTGACGATCGCGGAAATCTTTACCTGACGGGCAAAGGCGTAACCGTGTACGGTCCTGATCGGATGAAGCTACAGACGATTCCGGTTCCGGCTGGCTGGACCGGTAATATTTGTTTTGCCGGTAAAGACCGTTCTGTCCTGTTCATTACGGCATCCGAATCGATATACACTCTTCAGATGCAGGTAAAAGGGGCCCAGTAAAGAGTTTCTGGATGTTTAATGAAGAAGGGCCTCCGCGTTGCCGGGGCCTTTTTTTGTGTACGACCAAAGCCGCCTATCATGTTGTATAAACAGACATAGCCAGAACCCAACCGCCCAACATGGGGTTACGTAAAAGTCGCCAGATGACTACCTGATTGAAAAAAGTAATTCCGGTTTTTCGGCTGCTCAGGCAAGCCTTTATCAGCTTGCAGGCCAACGATCCGATTCGTATGGCGGGGGCAACGGCATTCTTTTCCTTTTTTGCGTTGCCACCCATCATCATCATTCTCAGCAGCGTACTAAGCCAGCTTTTTAACGATCGCTACCAGCGGGTAAGCGGCCAACTGTTTGATGAGCTGGCCGATTTATTCGGTCCCAAAAGCGCCAATCAGCTGGAAGATATTTCGCATCGCCTTCAATTCCCAAAGCCAAGTCTGCTGTTAACCGCCATCAGTTTCGTGTTGTTATTTACGGCGTCTACAACCTTATTTGCCATCCTTAAAAACTCGCTCAATCAACTCTGGAACGTTAAGCAAAAAGCAGGGCGGGGCATCCTGAACGTGCTGACCGACAAGCTGATTGCACTGGCCATTATTCTGGGTTCCGGTTTGCTGTTTAGCACGTTTCTGACGGTGGAGCAACTTATGGGTCAACTGGGGGGAGCGCTGGCGTTGTCGTCGCTGGCTTATTACAAAGGCATGGTCGGAATGGCTCATCTGGTGGCGTCGGTTCTGATTCGTACGGTCTGGTTTGCCCTTTTGTTCAAGTTTCTGCCTGATGTTAAAATTGCCTGGCGGGCCGTTTGGCTGGGGGCTTTTTTTACGAGTTGCCTGTTTAAGCTGGGCGAAGGTGTCCTGAATTACCTGCTTATTGACAGTCAGGTGGGATCGCTTTATGGCACCGCGGGAGCGATCATCCTCCTGCTATTATTCGTTTTTTACGCATCCCTTATGTTTTACTACGGAGCTGCCTTTACCCGTCAGTTCAGCGAGTGGACCAACTTGTCCGTGGAGCCCAGCAGTCACGCCGTGGCCTACACCATCACCGAAATAGACACAGATAAGCCAACTGACCAGGTACGTGATCAGTAGGTAGTGCGCCTGCAACGTTTGGGAAGAATACCCATAAACTTTACCGATTGAGCAGTTCAGCCGATTAAAAGTGGTTGAAAGGAAAAGCCCATGAGCGCGTTAGGCTATACCGTATGGTTAAATCCAGTCTCTTCCTCCAGTTTCTCCGCAGCATCCTTAATCGCTTCTTCTATTGAATGAGATTTGCGAAGGTCGGAGGCTTTCTGGGTTATCTCGGCCAGGGTCTGGTAGTGTTGCTGCAACACACATAATTCTTCTTCGGTCAAATCTTCTACCGATACCAGCCGGTTGCTGGCCCCTTTGGTGGCCGCTATCAGCTCGTTCAGCTTTAACTGAACCGACATCGACTCCTTGTTCTGGGCTTTTTGAATCAGAAAGACCATCAGGAAAGTAATAATCGTTGTACCGGTGTTGATCACCAACTGCCAGGTTTCTGAATAGCCAAAAATAGGGCCTGTTATGGCCCAGATAATAACGGTGGCCAGGGCCAGAAGAAATGCGGCCGAACTACCCGTCGCTTTTGTTACGGTGGTTGAAAAACGTTCAAAAATCCCTTTGGCGGGCTTGTGAGGTAAAGGCTGCTGGGTCTCCATATCCGGGTAGAAAATAGGGCGAAGTCGACTATTGTCTCTATTTAACAGAATAGTGGTACGTGGTAGTGGTACCTGTGGCCCGGTTTAATGAATTTTTAATCGGTAGCTTAGTAAAACACGGCTGTCATCGTAAATATGAAAAACAGCGGTCTGGTAATACCCGGCAGAGGTAACGGGGACTATCCGGGAATACTGGCTGTGGCCTGACAAACAGTTGATTCCTTAATCTGTAGGCAGAATAAACCATTACATCTTTTTTTTCCTGTACTTTGGATTGCCATTAGTTACTAAACGGGATGACGGGCAATAAAAAAAGCGCTGACGAGGAGGTACTCGCCCTCCGGGAAGAACTTCAACGGGTTAAGCAACAGACGGCTTCTGCGCTGGAAGCCGTCGGAATCGGTTTGTGGGTTTTATACCCTGACCATCGCCGGATCGACTGGGATGAGCAGTGCCAGAAAATTTACCGATGGCCACAGGCGACGGTTTCGATAGATGAACTGTTTCGGCAAATGTACCCGCCGGATGTCGCTCAGTTGGTGGCGCTATTAGCCGATCCACTCAGCCGGAAAACGCAGAAGCCGACAGTCGTTGATTACCGCATCACTAGTCCGGTAGATGGGGTTACACGATGGATACGAATAACGGGTCGGGTAGCCGTGCAGCCGTCAGGAACGATCGAGTGCTTTTCGGGCACGGCTCAGGACATTACCGACGAAAAACGGAAAGAAGCAACGTTGCAAACAGTTGAACAGCGGTTTCAGACAGCTTTTCTGAATGCCGCCGTTGGCGTCGTTATCCTGGATACGAACAGTAACATCCAGCTCATCAATAAAACGTTCGCTGACCTGGTCGGGTATTCGCAACATGAATTACTGGATCAGCATTTTGCCACCATCAGCCATCCCGACGATGTGGAGGAGAACACAGCGTTGGTTCAGCAGCTTTTGCGGGGTGAATCGAACTCGTACATATTTAACAAACGCTATCTGCGTAAAGACGGTGGCATCGTATGGGGGCAGGTTAGTTCGGCCCTGATTCGGGACCAGGAGGGCAAACCCGACAGTTTTATCACGATTGTACAAGATATTACGGCAGAACTTCAGGCCCAGACGGAGCAGAAGAAACTGGTTGCCCTGCTGAAGGCCAGCGAAGAACGACTTCGGGACGCCATTAACCTGTCGGAGTTAGGAACATTTGATATAAACGTTGACGACGGTACGATCCTGCTTTCCGGGCGTGCCAAAGGTTGGCTTGGCTTCAAACCGGATGATACGCCTTCGCTTAATCAGGTGCTTGATACAATCCGGGATCGTGAACGTATTGAAACGGTTCTTCAGCAAACAGCAGCCAGCGGACTGGGGGCGGTAATAGACGTTGAATATTGGATAGGGAACCAGCAAACGGGTCAGGAACGGCTGTACCATGCCCAGGGGCGCGTGGTCCGAAATAGCCTGGACGATGCGTCGCTGTTGATACGTGGAATCGCGAAAGACATAACCGCCCAGCGTCAGTACGCGCAGGAATTGGAACAGCAGGTGCAGGGCCGTACGTACGCCCTGCAACGGGCCAACTCGATGGTTAAAACCCAGGCCGATCAGCTCCGGTTTGTGACAGACAGCTCCCTGACGGCTATTGCCCTGTATTCCATCATTCGCGATGAAACGACGGGGGAGGTTGTTGATCTGCGGTATGAACTGATCAACCAGATGGCCCAGCGCATGACAGGCCGCCAGGCCGCTGATTTGCTGGGCCATACCATGCTGGAAGTATTTCCGGGTATGCGGCAGAACAGCATCTGGCTGCGCTACCTTGAGCTGGCTAAAACGGGTGTTCCGCTCCGCTACCATAACCATTATACCCAGGACGGGTACGACATCTGGTACCAGGTGCAGGGGGTGCGCCAGGGTGAATTGATGGTTTTGTCTTTTCTCGATATTACCGAACTCAAACAGACCCAGTTCAAGCTCGAAGCGCTCAACAAGGACCTACTAGAGGCCAATAACAACCTCGAGCAGTTCGCCTTTGTGGCCTCGCATGACCTGCAGGAACCGTTGCGAAAAATTCAATCATTCGGTACATTGTTGCTGGAGCAGTACGCGGAACAACTGGGTGACGGTACGGACCTGATTCAGCGGATGCAGGTGGCTGCCGAACGAATGTCCGTGCTGATTAAAGATCTGCTCACCCTGTCGCGCATTACCACGCAGCATCATTCGGCTGTTGATATTCCCTTGTCTCGGGTGGTTGGCCGGGTTATTGAAGATCTGGATTTTATTATTGAGGAGGCCAACGCCAGTATTCATACTGACCCATTGCCCGCCGTAAAAGGGGATGAGTCTCAGTTGCGGCAGCTCTTCCAGAACCTGCTTTCCAACGCTATCAAATTTCGTAAGCCAGCGGTAACCCTGCAGATTCGAATTAGCGCCCGGCTCGTTGCCGAAGCTGATTTGCCGACCAGCATCAAACCGACCCGCCAAGCGGCTCAGTATCACCAAATCAGTGTAGAAGACAACGGCATCGGCTTCGATGAAATGTATCTGGATCGTATCTTTCAGGTATTCCAGCGACTGCACACCCGGAGCCAGTACATGGGTACCGGCATTGGTCTGGCCATCGTTCACAAAGTAGCAGCCAATCATGGCGGGGCTATTACGGCTACCAGCAAACCTAGTCAGGGCTCTACCTTCTCCGTTTATCTGCCCGTTAGTTAGTGGCGAACCGTTCTCACGCGTTGGCGTGTTCTACTAAGACAGCGTATCCGGCAACTGGTGTAATTTTTGCGGTAATGTCAGTTCTTTACCTGTGGAGTCGGTTTCATAAAACCTTGTGCGGCTGGCTGACCAATTCGGGTTTAAGAAACTGACTCCACGGTAACACACTACAGCGCCACGAAACAGGACGACCGCAGAAAAAACCAAATCCGCTTTTTCTATGGTCCGGTAGAAGCGTACTGTTAAAATCTATCGACCACAATCGTTTACTTAATTCTTTTTATGTTAGCCAAAACGTTCGGCGCAGCCGTGTACGGCGTAAATGCCAGTCTGATTACCATTGAAGTCGTTGTTGCGCAGGGATTGCATTTTCATCTGGTAGGCTTGCCCGATAGTGCCGTTAAAGAAAGTGAACAGCGGGTAGAAGCCTCGCTGAAATTTTTTGGCTACCGAATGCCCCGCCAGAAAGTAGTTGTCAACCTGGCTCCCGCCGATATCCGGAAGGAGGGGTCGGCCTATGACCTGCCTATTGGGCTTTGCGTGCTGCAGGCTTCTGAACAGATCACAACGACCCGCAATCTGGAGGACTATGTCATTATGGGTGAGCTGTCTCTCGATGGCACATTGCGACCCATCAAGGGCGTATTACCCATAGCTATTGAAGCCCGAAAACGCGGTTATAAGGGCTTTGTGCTGCCCATCGAAAATGCCCAGGAAGCCTCGATCGTTAACCAGCTGGACGTAATTGGGGTAGCGACTATTCAGGACGCTATCGAGTTTTTCGAAGGAAAAAAAGACATTGTGCCGCTGGAAACCGATACCCGCGATCTGTTCATGAGCCAGATCAACGCGTACGATGCTGATTTTTCGCACGTGCAGGGCCAGGAAAACATAAAACGGGCTATGGAAATAGCGGCTGCTGGGGGGCATAACGTGATTATGATTGGCCCGCCGGGCGCGGGAAAAACGATGCTGGCGAAACGCCTGCCCAGTATCTTGCCCCCGCTTACGTTGCAGGAAGCACTTGAAACGACAAAAATCCATTCTGTAGCGGGTAAGCTTGGTACCCGGGCCACCCTCCTGGCAACGCGGCCA
Source organism: Spirosoma lituiforme (assembly GCF_054776635.1). Classification (NCBI taxonomy): domain Bacteria; kingdom Pseudomonadati; phylum Bacteroidota; class Cytophagia; order Cytophagales; family Cytophagaceae; genus Spirosoma; species Spirosoma lituiforme. The sequence goes on along the minus strand of NZ_BAAHBO010000001.1, from coordinate 1,949,291 downwards.
TACCGCTCCCCGCACCACACGATTTCGGATGCCGCTCTGGTAGGTGGGGGCAGCTTTCCGCAGCCGGGCGAAATCTCCCTTGCACATAATGGAGTGCTGTTTCTGGACGAACTGCCGGAATTTAAACGGTCGGCGCTGGAGGTAATGCGTCAGCCACTCGAAGACCGCAAGGTGAGCATTTCCCGGGCCAAATGGGCGGTCGAGTTTCCCGCCAGTTTTATGCTCATTGCCAGCATGAACCCCTGTCCGTGCGGTTATTACAACCACCCCGAAAAAGAATGCGTCTGCGGACCGGGCGTTGTGCAGCGGTATCTGGCTAAAATCAGCGGGCCACTGCTCGACCGAATCGACCTGCACGTTGAGGTAACTCCTGTTTCCTTCGACCAGATGACCGCCAATCGTCCCGCTGAAACCAGCGAAGCCATTCGCGAACGGGTGATTCGGGCCCGCGAGATTCAGACAACCCGCTTCGCTAACCAGCCGGGTGTTTACTCCAACGCCATGATGCCCTCACAACTGGTCAAGGAAATCTGTCTGATCAGCGATCCCGGCCGGGCTTTGCTCAAAACGGCTATGGAGCGCCTGGGTTTATCGGCCCGCGCCTACGACCGTATTTTGAAAGTATCCCGCACTATTGCCGATTTAGCGGCCAGCGACGATATCCGCATCGAACACCTGGCCGAAGCCATCCAGTACCGGAGTTTAGACCGGGAGAACTGGGCAGGATAGGGTTGTTTGGGGAATGGTTTCTGTTATCCCGACGAAGATCCCCGCTCCGGCGACCCGGGCCTTCGTTGGGATGACAAAAAGGGCGATTTTGATCACGACAGTGAAATCTCAAACAACCTCTCAGAGGGCTAGTAGGTAAAGATGCCAGCCCTCAACAGCCTTGCAAAATAGAAGTTCCCACAAGTCGGCGTCTCAGTTTCACTAAGCAAACCTGGGTGCGAACCTAGCGCGCATACTTGGTCTGCATCAGTTTAATAAATGTCAGGCCGTTCTCGGCAATAGCCCAGGGGTCGTTGTACTCCCGCCATACGTTGATCGAATTGGCGAAATCAACGTCGTTTCGGGTGAAGGCTTCAATCGTCATCCAGCCGTTGTAGTTCAGTTCTGCCAGCGTCCGGAAGGTATCATCCCAGGGAATATGCCCATCGCCGGGAGTACCCCGGTCGTTTTCGCTGATGTGCACATGAGCCAGTACGGGCGCAATTGTGCGAATGGCTTCCGGAAAACGTTTCTCCTCCATATTAGCGTGATGGGTGTCGAACATGGCCCGCACATTCGAGTGGTCAGCCCGGTTCACCAGATCCAGCAGCTGACTCATGGTGTTGCAGAGGTAGCATTCAAAGCGATTCAAGGCTTCCGGGGCCAGAATGATGTTGGCTTGTCGGGCGTAGTCGCCGGCGGCATGAAGCACTTCGGCACTGTAGGCGTATTCGTCGGGCTGGGGCTCGCGTCGGCTAAAGGTGGCAAAGGCGGAGTGCATGGGGCCGCAAATAACAGTAGCCCCCATAGCCTGAGCCCGGTCGATGGCTTCTTTCAGAAAAATCACGGCCTGCTCCCGAACTCTGGCTGATTCGCTGACCGGATTCTGGTCGGGACCCACGACCATAACGCAGGTGCGCTGCAAGCCCAGTTGCGTCAGGTGATCGCCAAACCGACGGTAGGCAGCAACGTCCTGGTTGTCGATAAAGCATTCAATACCGTCGTACCCGATCTGTTTCAGTCGTTCGGTTATTGGATTTAGTTGCTCCGACATAACGGCTGACCAGGCCAGTACATTAAAGCCAATGGGAGACATTGTGCTTGGTTGGGAGGCTGTGGCTGCTTCTGGCATACAAGGGCAGGATTAAAGCGAATACAGGTATAGGAGAACTTAGTAAAGCGTCGAAGAGCGGATTTTTCCTGATGGGTAGCTAAAATAATTGTACCTTGTTGAGGGTAATGGTTGGTCGGCGCACCCAGGTGAAGAGGTACACCGTTAGGTCTTCATTTCTTGTCTTAATGACTATTTACCAGTTTATTGTAAGCCGCGAGAAGATAAAAAACGGAAACAACTAGGTTTTTCATTCGCTATTTTCCTGGTAGTCATACATTTAGTTTCGAACCGCATTTATACTACAACGCATGTCATTGACGGGGCCTATTATTTCTATCGAGGATGATGAAGACGATCAGTACCTGATCGGTGAAGTCATTCGGCAGCTTAACCTTCCCAATCCACTTCGCTTCTTTTCCAATGGGCAAACCGCTCTGCACTACTTGAGGACCACTACCGATGAACCGTTTCTGATTTTGTGCGATATCAATATGCCTATCATGAATGGCCTGGAGCTACGGAAAGAAATCAATGAGAATGAGTATTTACGAATGAAATCGATTCCCTTCGTTTACCTGACAACAGCCGCCAACCGCCAACTGGTCAGGGAAGCGTACGATTGCCTGGTTCAGGGATTTTACAAAAAGGCTATTGATTACTCGGGACTCAATCGACAACTCCGGCTTATTATTGAATACTGGCAAAGCTGCCTGCACCCGAACAGCCATCTTTAAAGTCCGGTAAGAAGGCGACAACCGGCATTACTTCCGTCGGTTCTCCAGTACAATAAAGGGCAGGAAGCCATTCCAGGCAGGGGTGAAACCAACCTCATTCAGGAAGCCCATCGAATAGTTTCCCAGTACAATGTCAACGTCGCCATCGCGGTCCCAGTCGTTGGCATCCATGCAAATCCAGCGCCCGTACTGACTCACCGGTACCGCGTGAGGAATGAACGATTGACGTTTTGCCTGCTCAAAATAGATAAACGTTTCGGCAGGGTTGTTCTTCAGATCCCCAAAGAACGCAATGGTGGCTATGTCCAGATCCCCATCCAGATCGAAGTCGGCGGCAATGGCTTTGGTGCAGCCGTTGATCGGGTAAAAATAGCTTTGTTTATACTGGTCGTTCCCCTGATTGGTGAAGATATAAACGCCATGAAACGGTTTCAGGATGCGCGAATAATCGCTGTTATCCCCGCAGGTATAGAGAATATCCAGACGCCCGTCTTTGTTGATGTCGATCAGTTGAAAGCTGGTTGAGCCGTAAACGGGCGGAAAGCGTAGTAAATTTTTCTCAGAAAAGCCGCCTTTCTGGTCGTTTGTGAACAGCCAGATGCCTTCGTCAGCGTGGGCAAACAAGGCCATAAAGTCAAGCCACCCATCGTGGTTGAAATCACCGGATATCACCTGCGATGCTCCGGCAACCTCTCTGATTATCGCTTTTTCGAACGTGTGATCGGGGCGTTGTTTTAGCCAGTAGAGGGCTCCTCGCTCATGCCCGAATCCGCAAACAAGCCAGTCGGTTAGGCCATCGTTCGTAAAGTCACCGGGGACAGCCTGCACCGGGCGCGGCAGTTGACTGGCCAAACTAGTGGCAGGCGATGCAGACGTTTTTTTTAGGCTAATGTCCAGAATTTCGCCCGAGGGTCGATCAACTGCCAGCAGGGTACCAATGCACGTAAGTTGTGCCCGTGGCGAACCGGTCGCATCGACGCTGAAACTGGCCTGAACCGCCGGAGAAGGCAGCGTTCGAATCAGCGTTGGTGTTAAGGATGAATTCCACTGATAAAGCCCTGCGTCAGACTCATGGCTGGTATAAAGTTGATGATGAACCGAATCGAAAGCAACCAGGGTCGTTGTGGCCAGTTTGCTGGTTACCTCGGCGGGCTTTTTTAACCTGAAAACAGACCAGTCGGCTACTGGTTTAATGGGGGTGACTGCCTTTTTGGGTTTTACCGGAGCCAATGTTTCGTAGTAATCAACCAGCTTCAGCCAGTCTGCCTGAGAAATAGTGGCTGTTGACGGGTAATAGTAATGCGTTTTCTGCCAGACCTCCAGCCCCAACTTAAGTGCCATTGCCGGTAAAACGCGCTTGCTCCAGGTTTCTTTGTCCAGTGCATCGGGCGCAACGGGTAAGTGGCAACGGCCGCAGTAGTTCCGGGCCAGTCGTTCGCCTTCGGAGGCCGCTGGCAGGTTGGCCGTCGATGAGTCGTTGCCTGACTGACAACTGGTCATGGCCAGACACAGGCCAGCCAATACCACGAGGCAACTGGAATGAAGAATAGACGAATGGCGCATAAGGGGAAGCATTTACGGAAACGGAACGCGTCAGTTGGTAGTGGTTTCGGACAAGAAAAAGGGCAGTGCGATGACTGCCCTTTTCTATACCTATCAAACGCTCGATCCATTAATTATACCCCGGATTCTGCGTCAGCGTTGATTTGCCACCCGATGTACTCAGGTCAATCTGCCGTTGTGGAATGGGGTAGTAATCATTCTTCCCGGTCACGAAGCGGCCGCCCCGAATATCCGTCGTGATGGTACTTTCGTAGCTGAAATATTTATTCAGCTCGGTTTCGGCAACACCCCAGCGGACCAGATCGAAGAAGCGGTGCCCTTCAGTGGCCAATTCCAGCTTGCGTTCAAAATAGATTGCATTCAGCGCACCGGTTTTGCCCAGACCCGCAAAGGCACCCGCCGGATACACCGCAATTTTGTAGTTGGCCGCGGGTGTTGTCGAATAGCCCGACAGCGGTGCGGCTTCGTTTGTATACCTATACACAAAATTGACCGGATTGGCGGCCCGTGCCCGTACTTGGTTAACGTAGGTTTGTGCCTGTTCGAAGTTACCCAAATTGGCTTCCGTTTCGGCTGCCATCAGCAACACGTCGGCGTACCGAATCAGATTGAGGTTAATGGCCGTGCCCGGTGCCCACGAATGGTTATCGGCGTACTGATCCTGCGTGGCCTGCATGTAAATGTTTTTCTTGGGCGAATAAGGACCGGCATACGTCTGGCCAGGGCTCCGGATCCAGTCGGCGCCGGGGTGGTTGCCCCAATCCAGGTACGGAATGCCCCGACGGCCAATGGTCCAGTCGATGCGTGGGTCCAGTGTACCGGCGTCCGGCGTAAAAGGCTGCGTTGACGCAACACCCTGATCGTTCTTGACCGGATGACTGTTGTAGTCGGTCAGGTAGGGTAGCCCCGTCGCATCGGTGCGGTACGAGTTAGCCAGATCCTGCGAAGGCTGGAAGAAGCCGCAGCACCGGAAAGGACTGTTGCCATAGGGGAAGTTCAGCATATCGCCCTGGTTGGCGCTGGCAATCGTACCCGTACCATCATTGGCTACCATCTGGATCTGGAACACAGATTCCGCGTTGTTTTCCGTAGCCGCATCGAAGTTGTCGTGGTACTTAGTCACCAGGGCATACTTCAGGCCATTGCTCGTAACCCCCTGACTGATCACCTGATCGAAGAGTGGTTTTGCCTCGGCATATTTGTGCTCGTACAAATACGCTTTGGCCAGATACGCTGTAGCGGCCCACTTGTTGACCCGGCCCGCATCGGACTGGGTAGCTGGCAGGTTATCGGCCGCGTATTTGAAATCAGCCTCAATCTTTGGCCAGATATCCGTTGTATTTGCCTGAGCATTCGCGGTCGATGTTTCAATCGTTTCGTCGATCCAGGGTACTCGGTTGAACATCCGCTTCAGCTCAAAATAATAGTGTCCGCGCAGGAAACGGGCCTGAGCAGCCAGCAGGGTCCGGTCGGCATCCGAAATAGTCGTTGCCTGAGCCAACAGACGCAGCGTCGAGTTGGCCCGGTTTACACCTTCGTACACGGTTCGCCATTTGCCGTTGAAATACCCATTGCTGGCATCGGTTGTAAATTTGGCGATGGCATCAATGGCGGGTTGGTCACTGCCGTCGCTGCCTTTATGCGCTTCACCACCGGCAATGCTACCGTATACCCAGTTGCTGGGCGATGCCTGCCAGGCATCAGAGCCACTCAAATTCAGGGCGGATCCATTGTTGTACTGGCCATCCAGGGCCGCGTAGGCACCCGTCAGCAAAGCATCCACGCCCGCCCGGGTGGCTAATACCTGATCGCTCAGGGCACCCTGAGCGGGTATCTCCAGGCTGTTTTGGCAACTGTTACCCGTTAATCCAGCAGCCGTAACTGCCATGATCGTTATATAGTGTGCTACTTTCATTTGTGTTGAGATAATACAGGTTAAAACGTCACATTCAGCCCGAACAGGAACTGGCGCTGGTTCGGATAAACGCCTTCGTCGATACCGAACGAGGTGCTGTTCGAGAACGACTGATTCAAACTACCGCCCGAACTGTTGTTGGTATTGGCGGTGGTGCCGATCTCAGGGTCTAGACCTGAATACTTGGTGATCGTGAACAGGTTAGCCGACTGAACATAGACCCTCATCCGTTCAATACCCAGTTTTTTCAGCGTATTGGCGGGTAGTGTGTACCCAAGCTGCGCGTTTTTGGCCCGGAGGTACGACCCGTTTTCTACGAAATACGAGTTGGGTACGTTGGCCGAGCTGAATGAACCAACGGTTTCCTGAATTGGCGCTTTGGCATTGTGGTTATCGGGTGTCCAGGAATCATACAAAGCGGTCTGGCTTTTGGCCCCCTGGAAGTTAGCGTTGAAATCGGTCCACCAGCGTACGTTGTTCCAGATGTCGTTACCCTGCGTACCGTAGAAGAAAATGCTGAAATCGAATTTCTTGTAGGTAGCGCCCAGGTTAAACCCGTAGCTGAACTTCGGGTTTGGGTTACCCAGAAAGGTGCGGTCGGCTTCGGTAATCTGACCATCGCCGTTGGTATCGGCATACCGGAACCGACCGACGGCTACATCGCTCTGGTACACGGCTGCGGTGTTGCCCGTTGTCTGTTGCGCTTGGGCATTGGCTGCGTTGATCTCCTCCTGTGAATTCCAGAAACCGGCCGTTTTGTAGCCGAAGAACTGACCAATTGAATGACCGACGGCGTTGCGAACAACGTAGCTTCCGTTAAACCGACGACCTTCCTGATCGAAATAGTCGACACCATCCGCCAGCGAAACAATCTTGTTGTTGTAGGTGGTAAACGTCAGGGTTCCGGTCAGCTTCAGATCACTTGTTACATTAATGGCGCTCGATGCAGCAATGTCGAGACCGTGGTTACGCATTTTGGCCACGTTAACGGCAGGCGCAGTTCCCAAACCGGCGGTTCCGGCCAGTTCGAGCGTGTAGAGCAGATCGCGGACCTGTTTGTTGTAGTAATCGACAGTCAGGTCCAGTTTGCCTTTCCACAGACTGGCATCGAAGCCGATATTGGCGTTGATGTTCTTTTCCCAGCGAGCGTCGGGATTACCGATGCGGGTACGCTGGAAGCCCAGCGAGTTGGCCGAGTTTGAACCGGTAATGGCGTAGTAAGACGAGGTCCGGTCGCCACCATACGTTGTGTAGGCATTGGCCGGATCAACGTTCAACTGGTTACCCATGATTCCGTAGCCCCCGCGAATTTTCAAATCATTCAGCCAGGTCAGTCCGCTCATAAAACTTTCCTGCGAAATCCGCCAGCCGGCACTCACCGCCGGGAACCAGCCATACTGGTAGTTCAGGAAACGGGATGAACCATCGCGCCGAATCGTTGCGCCAAACAGGTACTTGTCTTTCAGCGAGTAGTCGACCCGGCCAATCAGCGAGAAGAGCGCATCGGCGTAGCGATTGCTGTAGTTCGTTGGCGTTCCCGATCCCGTTGAGAGGTTGGTAAAATTAGGATCAAACGAGAAGTAGCCCTGCGTTGTACCCCCCACATTGCGGCCCTGGTTCTGATACGCTTCCGTACCGACCAGTACTTTCAGGTCGTGCGTATTGTTGAAATTATGCTGGTACTGGATGGTGTTGGTCCAGGTCCAGTTCGCCCCGTTGAAGGTATTTTCTGTGTACGAGTTGGTCGTGGTGTTCTCCTGGTTCTCATACGTTGGGTACGTGAACGAATGGAAGTTACCCGTGTAGATTTCGCCCCCGAAACTGGTGCGGGCCGTGAAGTCTTTCAGAAAGTCGATTTCTGCGTACATGTTACCGAACAGGCGGTTGTTTTGCCCCCGGTTATTGGCCGTCCGCTGCTGAACCGCAACGGGGTTATTGGCATTCCCCAATCCCTGACCGTAGCCACCGGCGTAGTTTCCGGCAATGTCATACACCGGAATAATGGTCTGCTCCCGGAATGCCATCCCGATGGCGCTGCCTTCCTGCAACGCATTAACGCGCGGGTTATCCGATACGGAAAAGGCAATGTTCTCGCCTACCCGAATATTCTCCCGGATGTTGTACTGGCTATTCGACCGGATCGTGTAGCGCTTCAGGTACGTATTGATGAGTGTACCCTGCTGGTTGAAATAGTTGAACGAGAATAGGTAATTGCCTTGTGGGCTACCACCACTAACGGCCAGGTTATGGCTCGTGATGGGTGCTGTTTTGAAAATCTCGTGAAACCAGTCCGTTCCCGTTTTGTTGGCGCGAGTAATTCGGTTGAATGCGTTGTACTGCGCGGCATCGTTGTACGTCGGGTTAACATTGTACCGCGATGGATCGACGGAAGGGTCGCCTTCTTTCGCACCCTGGGGGGCAATGTAATCCGGTAAAACGGGCGTGGTACCACTACCGTACAACGGATCGTTGATAGCCACATTCGGGTTGGCATTGCGGAGGGCATTGAACTTCAACTGAGCCGTTTCCTGCGGATTAAGCAGGTTCCATACGTTGCCGCTCTTAGGAATCTGAACCCCGTAATAGGCATCGTACTGCACTTTTACTTTACCCGTTCCGCGACGAGTGGTGATGATGATCACGCCATTGGCCGCCCGCGAACCGTAGATCGACGCTGAACCGGCATCTTTCAATACCTGCATGGAGGCAACGTCGTTGGGGTTGATGTCGTTGATGTTCTGCGTAGGTACACCATCAACCACGTACAGCGGCTGGTTATTGCCGAATGTATTCAGCCCGCGGATACGAATCTGGGGAGCCTCGCCCGGCTGACCCGACCCCAGTACAGTAACGCCCGATGCCCGGCCCTGCAACTGGTTGGTGATCTGAGCGGTTGGCTGCTGCTGTAATTCTGCCACGTTAACCACCGAAACGGCACCCGTCAGGTCTTTTTTGCGCTGCGTACCATACCCAACCACAACCACCTCGTTCAGTGATTTTACGTCGGAGGCCAGTTGAATATCGGGGAGGGTTGTTCGGTTATTAATGGCGACTTCCTGCGTTGTGTAACTGATCGATGAGATGACCAGCGTTCCGTTACCGTCGGGTACGTTCAGGGTAAAGCGGCCATCGGCGTCGGTTGCCGTGCCGACGTTGGCAGTTCCTTTGACCAGAATCGTTGCGCCCGGTAACCCTGTCCCTTTTTCATCGAGAACCCGACCCGTGACGGTTATTGGCGGAACGGATTTTTCGGCGTTTGGGTCAGCGGCTGGGCGGGCGCTTGTGGACGATGCATCGGCTGCCCGTTTCAGAATAATCGTTTTGCCGCCCACTTCATAGTTGATGGCTGCGGGTCCTAACACAACGTTGAGTACATCAGAAAGCTTTTCGTTGGTAAACGAGAACGAGCTGATTCGCTGCTGGGTAAAAATGCGTGGGTTATACATAAACTTCACGTCGGCTTCTTTCCCAATGCGGCTGATGGCCTGCTCGATGGTCAGATTAGACAGCTGAAGGCTCACCCGGCGATTAAGTAATTCCTGACCATACGTGTCGTTCGCTCTTGCTATGGTCGCAAAGGCGGTCACCACAAAAAACAGGTAAAAACTGACTCGCATAATTTTGAGCAGCTTTTGCTGCATTTGTATTCTATTTGTCATACTTTTGAATTGGTTGTCGGTTTACATCGGCAATAAAAATCCCTATACCCCACCAGGGCATGCTTTTTTCGCAGAGAGCAATTGGGAGACTAAATTCTGGAGTCAGTGATGTTGGCGCATCGCTGACTCTTTTTTTTGTATTCTAGCGTGAGTGTTTTTCGGGCATAGGCTGGTTTAGTAAGTTGAGTAATTTCAGAGGCACCCTTTACTGGTAATGATTATTTTTCCATCCATTTGTTCGTACTGTGCATCCAGCGTCTGGCAGATCATCGTTAGCTTTTCGAACAGGGGTTCGTCATCCAAGGAGGCCGTCAGGTAACAGTTTTTCATGACCTCAGCATCGAAGACAATTTCAACGCCATACGCTTTTTCGAGGGCGGCAAAAACCCGCGCAATGGGGGTTCCGCTAAACTCGAACATGGCCTGCTGAATGGGCATGTCCAGCAGCGTCGGTGAATCGACCAGCGACCGGAACAACTGACTCTCATCCCGATTAAAATGTACGCGCTGGTTGGGCGTTAGCACCAGCCCGATTAACTGACGGGACTCCTGTTTTTCCACGCGTTCGTGATCCGTGCGGGTGAAGACAGATACGCGCCCGGTTTTCACCGTAACGTCAACGATTTTTTTGTCGTACGCCCGCACGGTAAAGCTTGTGCCCAGTACTTTCGTAATCAGGTTGTCGGCGTACACAAAAAAGGGTTTATCGGGATTTTTGGCTACTTCGAAGAACGCTTCCCCGACCAGATACACCTCCCGTTTTTTATAGCTGGAAAAGGCACTCGGGTAACTGATACGGCTGTTAGGCTGCAACAAGACCGAACTCCCATCGGCCAGCAGCACCAGTTTCGTTTTTGCCCCCGTGTTAATCACTTCCTTCATGGGCAGGGTGGACGTTGTCACCAGCTTCTGGTACACGGTGGTTGGTTTATCCTGCCCGCTGTACCAGCCAAACCAGGTAAACAAAATCACAGCTACCGAGGCAGCCGTCACCCAGGCCAGCCGCCCGTATGATATAGAAGGTACCGAGTCATGCAGGGCTGGTTCGGTATCCTGCATGATTTGTTGAATGTTTCGGTAAACTAAGTCGGGTGTTGGGTCAAGGGTATCTTCCTGAATAGCCTGTAGTGTTTCACGGGCCTGGATCATCAGCATGGCCTTCTGCGGAAACATAACCGGAAAGCGCTCCCACCACTCTACAACTGAGGCCGGGGCTTGCTCAAACACCCATAATCGAAATGATTCGTCTTCCAGAAAATCACGTAGCTCGAAATGATCAAATGATTTCATAGAAAATGTCTACTTTTTGGCTAGTCTACTTATATAATTAGCCAGTCAGCGCATCATACCCTCTAATTCTGCTATTTTTTTTAAGTAAAGTGATTTTTAATTTAGGGAAGACAGAAAGGAAGGGATCACCAGTGTTCCCGCAGAAAATTCAGGGCTTTGTGGAGGTGGTTGGAAACGGACTGCCGGCTGATGGCCATTACATCGGCAATGTGTTCAATATCGAGTTCCTGAAAGTAGCGAAGGTGGAGCGCTTCCTGCTGACGCTGGGGGAGGAGGTCGAACAGGGTCTTTATTTTTCGGGCTGAGAGCTGCTCAGCCTCAATGGCCATAAAAAAATCTTCGAAGGGTTGCTCGGGTGTAACGTCCAGTGCTTCGTCTTCATCGACCCAGCCCCGGCGCTGGGTCCGTTGTAGTTCGAGCAATATTTTGTGGCGCAGTGATTTGAGCAGGTATTTTTTAATATTATCCGTACCGCCGATGTGCGAACGCCGTTCCCACAGGTACACGAACATGTCGTGCAGACAATCCTGAATCAGATCAGTGTCTTTGCAGTAGCGCGTTCCAAACCGGAACAGCGCGGCATAATGTGCCGAAATAATTTGCTCGAAGGCCTGGCGGTCACCCTTTTTAAAGCGATCCCAAAGCACTTCATCGTTCGGCAAATTAGTTGAGAATAAACGCTTCATTTTCTGACCTGAACCACTACCTTTCCCATATAGTAAACCGCATTCTCGTTCCGGTTAATTCCACGGAAAAGTGGAAATCCATCAAGAAATAATAAAACGTAATTGCTCGGTTATTATTCGTTTGTCTGGCCGAGTTACCCGCTTCGGAGAGGGAGCCAGGCAATGCTTATAGCAGGCTTTAACATAGTGCAAGGCTGGTAACTAGAACCGCCATCATACCATGCCAAAGCCTGACTACGGCCTATTGGCGGTGTATTGTAGTAGCGGCTGCCTGGGCGGCTGCCAGAATGGTCATGTCGGCAATGGTGACATTGGCCGGAGCCGTCACGGCATAGACGATCGAATCCGCAATGTCGTCGGCGGTTAAGGGTGCATAGCCCTCGTACACTTTGGCCGCCCGTTCCTGATCGCCTTTAAATCGAACAACCGAAAATTCTGTCTCGACGGCACCGGGTGCAATGTTGGTTACTTTAATGCCGTGCTGGGTCAGGTCCAGTCGCATACCAGTGCTCAGGGCCTCGATCGCTGCTTTGCTGGCGCAGTAGACCGCCCCATTGGCGTACGTTTGTTTTCCGGCAATCGAACTCAGGTTGACAATGTGCCCCCGCTGGCGCTCGACCATGCCGGGAACAACGGCTTTCGATACATACAATAATCCCTGTACGTTGCCATCAATCATCTGATCCCAGTCGGCGGGGTCACCGTCCTGAATCGGCGACATCCCATGGGCGTTACCGGCATTGTTCACCAAAATATCAATAGCCTTCCAGTCATCGGGCAAGGTGCTTATTGCGTCATCCACTTCGGTCCGGTTGCGTACATCGAACGTAAGGGTCGTTACCGTCGTCTGTGTACCAAGCTGACTGGCTATTTCGTCTAACCGGTCCTGCCGACGACCACAAAGAATTAACTGATAATCGAGATCAGCAAAGGCTTTAGCGGTAGCGTGGCCAATGCCGGATGTTGCACCGGTGATGAGGGCAATACGAGACATATGAAAGGTATGTAATAAAAGATCATACAAAGATAAACGGGGGGCAACAGGTTTATGGCCCATAGCCTATAATTCCGCTGCCGAAAGCCGATTATAAACAGCCTGTACACGATAAGTTGCTCATTTTTTGAAATTTATCTAAAATATTTTCCCGTAGTATAGCCGATCAGCGATTTTGGTCAGGTTTTTGCGCCGAGCTGGGCAAAGGTTGATTTAGTGGCGGTTAACGTTTGGTCTAACCCGTGGTAAGTATAGGACCGTTTAGCTGACTCAATCCTTTCTCTTTCTATCTAACAGAAATCAATACGCGTTGCTATGCTACCTGACTTTTCGGTTGTCATCCCCACCTATCAGCAACCTGCTTTACTTCTTAAATGCCTGGATGCGCTGGGCAGACAACGATTACCGCACGACCGGTTCGAGATCATTGTGGTCGATGAACGAAACTCGTCCGAAACGGAAACGGCCGTTCTGCTCTTTGCTAAACAAATAGCCCGCGATGGAGCCCCCATCGACGTGCGTTACCTGGGTCAGCCGGAACAACGCGGACTGGCGGCTGCCCGCAATCGGGGCTGGCGGGCCGCTCGCGGACGAGTAATCGCATTTACGGATGCCGATTGCTTGCCGGAACCCGCCTGGCTTTCGGCGGCTTTACCCTGCTTTCAGCGCGGAGCGCAGGTGCTAAGCGGCCAGCTACGGGTACACTTACCCAACCAGCCAACTCCCCTCGACCGTACGGCGACGTTTCTGAAACGGGCGGAGTTTATGGCTTCCAACTGCTTTTGCCGGAAATCGACGCTGGAACGTGTTGGCGGCTTTGAAGAAGCTTTCGATACCGACTGGCGCGAAGACAGTGATCTGCAATTCAAGTTTATTCAGCTTGGCATTCCGATCCGAAAGTGCCCCGACGCCATTGTCGTTTACCCAATTCGGCCATGTCCCTGGTATGAGTTGTTGCAGGATGAGCGCAACAACTGCTATGATGCACTCCTGTATAAACGCCATCCTGATTTGTTCAGGGAGCGCATCCCAACCTACCGTCGGCAGATCATTAGCTACTATGCTTCCGTGATCAGCCTGGCGTTTGGCCTGATAGGTTTACTCATCGGGCAGGCAAACGTAGCGATTATGGGGCTATGCATATGGGTCATTTTATCGACCGATCAGGTATTGCATCACTTACCGAATAAACCTTTAACCTGGCTCATTTTTAAGCACGTTACGCTTACGGTTATGGCAACCCCCTTTCTGTCGGTTTACTGGCGGCTTTACGGAGCCGTGAAATACAGAGTATTATATTTATAGGTGACATCCGTACGTGATGAGTACGTAAAAAATACACGTTGACACCTATTTTCCTGTGTGGAAACAACGCAATAAGGAACCATTAACGATTTGATTGTATTTTTGATGGATAGGGCCGGTATTACTCAACTGGCTCCATCTTTCATGGATCACTTGCATCAAACTTTTAGCGTTCGGTTTTCGTACAGTATCCTTTTTACCGAACGTCTTTTCGATCGTACCAATCCAGTACTCGCCGATTTTTTCAGCCAGCAAGTTACTACAGATGCCCGGAAGAAGCTTTTGTTCGTCATTGATTCCGGGGTGGCCGATGCGCAACCGGATGTACAGAATGACATCCGAACGTATTTTAAAGAACACGCCGATCTGGTCGATCTGGTAGCCGAGTTTCTGATTATTCCGGGGGGAGAAATTGCCAAAAATGATCCCGACTTTGTCGAACAGATTGTCGATGCGGTAGACCGGCATGGTATCGATCGCCATTCGTACGTGGCTGCTATTGGGGGTGGGTCGGTGCTCGATCTGGTCGGCTATGCGGCTGCTATCTCACACCGGGGCATTCGCCACATTCGGATTCCAACAACGGTACTGTCGCAGAACGACTCGGGGGTAGGGGTTAAAAATGGCGTCAACTACCGGGGAAAGAAAAATTTCCTCGGCACATTCGTTCCGCCCATTGCCGTCTTCAACGACAGCCAGTTTCTAACCACACTTGATGACCGCGATTGGCGGGCGGGCATCTCTGAAGCCATTAAGGTTGCCCTCATCAAGGATAAGACTTTCTTCGACTGGATTGACGCGCACGCCGAGGAACTGGCCGCTCGTGATATGACGGCCATGCAGTACCTCGTTCATCGGTGCGCCGAGATGCACCTGCAACACATTGCGGGTGGTGATCCGTTTGAAATGGGCTCCTCCCGACCGCTCGATTTTGGGCACTGGAGCGCGCATAAGTTAGAACAACTGACCAATTTTGAGATTCGGCATGGCGAAGCGGTTGCCATTGGTATTGCGCTCGATAGCCTGTACTCACAGCAACTCGGCTGGCTTACCGAAACCGATACAAACCGTGTGCTGACGACACTCCGTACCCTTGGCTTTGCGCTCTACCAACCCATGCTCGATGCCGATAACAGCGCCGGGGTACTGAAAGGACTCTCCGAATTTCGCGAACATTTGGGTGGACAACTGACCATCATGCTGCTGAAAGGCCTCGGACAAGGTGTAGAAGTACACGAAATGGACGCCGACGGTATTCGCCGGGCCATCGCAACATTGAAGAAACAGCAACAGCAGGAACAACTCGTATGAACGTGAACGCTATTGGCCATGTGGGCTATTGCACCAATATTCATCCCGGCGAAACCTGGACGGATCATTTTGCGGTGTTGCAGCGGGTTATCCCCGACGTAAAAAAACGCTTATCGCCCGACCAGGCGTTTGGCTTAGGCCTTCGCCTGTCGAACATGGCAAGTGAAGAACTGGAAATTCCCGAAAACCTGGTTGCTTTTCAGCACTGGCTGGCCCAGAACGACTGCTATGTCTTTACGATGAATGGCTTTCCGTTCGGGGGGTTTCATGATACGGTTGTGAAAGATCAGGTGCATGCGCCCGACTGGACAACCGAGGCCCGGGTTGAGTACAGCAACCGGCTGTTTCGCATTCTGTCGGTGCTGCTGCCCGTCGATGAGTTGGGAAACCCCATTCAGGGTGGTGTCTCTACGTCGCCCCTGTCGTATCGGCACTGGTTTGAATGGGAGCAACCGGCCGCCCGCGACTATATCTTTTCGCAGACAACCCAGAACGTACTGGAGGTGGTGGCTGAACTGATTCGGCTGAGAAAACAAACCGACCGGCTCATGCACCTCGATTTGGAACCCGAACCGGATGGCGTTATTGAAACGGCCGACGAGTTTATCAGCTGGTTCACGGATTACCTGCTGCCGATGGGAATTGAACAGTTGAGCGACCAGTTCGGGCTGACTGACGAAGAAGCCGAGGCTGCCATTTGCGAACACGTTCGCCTGTGTTACGATGTGTGCCACTTTGCGGTGGGTTACGAAAGGCCGGTCGAGGTATTGGACAAACTCAAAAAGTATGGCTTACGGGTCGGTAAAATTCAGATCAGCGCAGCGTTAAAGGCTGAGTTTCCTGATGGAGCCGAAGAACGTGAAGCAGTCCGGCAGGCATTTGCCCGGTTCGACGAGCCCACCTACCTGCATCAGGTTGTGGCGAGAACGAAGTCGGGCGAGTTACTGCGTTTCCCCGATTTACCCAACGCGCTGGCTGCTTTTGATGATACCCACGCTGAATGGCGGGCTCATTTTCATGTGCCCATTTTTGTTGACGATTATGGGGTGTTGCGGTCGACGCAGGACGATATTCGGGTTGTTCTCGATCTACTGGCAACCCGGCCCTTTACCAATCAGCTGGAAGTGGAAACCTATACGTGGGACGTATTGCCCTCACCCCTCAAACTGGATCTGGTCGACTCCATCGAACGCGAGATCCAGTGGGTTCTGGCCAGTAAAAATCAGGCATTGTCCATCTAAGGAATAAAAAATGAAAAAGACTGTCGTACTCGACGTTGTGGGCCTGTCGTATTCGCTGATCGGCGAACACACGCCTTTTCTGAAACAATGGTTCGCCGGAAAGCACCAGGCTACCATTGATCCGATGCTTCCCGCCGTTACAACGTCGGTACAGTCTACGTATGTAACCGGTAAATGGCCCAGCGAAACAGGCATTGTTGGCAACGGCTGGTACGATCGGACGGATTCGGAAGTGAAATTCTGGAAGCAGTCCAACAAACTCGTTGCCGGGGAAAAAATCTGGGAACGGGCCAAAAAGCTGGATCCTACGTTTACGGTATCGAAAATGTTCTGGTGGTACAACATGTATTCGTCCGCCGATTATTCGGCAACGCCCCGTCCTCAGTACCCGTCAGATGGTATGAAGTTACCGGATTGCTATACCCAGCCCGGCGATCTGCGCGACCGGCTGACCAAAGAATTAGGCACGTTTCCACTTTTTCAGTTCTGGGGACCGGCTACGACGATCAAAAGTACGCGCTGGATTGCCGATGCATCTATGCTGGTGGATAAATGGCACAACCCGACCCTGACGCTGATTTATCTGCCCCACCTTGATTACTGTCTGCAAAAGTTCGGTCAGGATTTTTCAAAAATTGCCAACGACTTACGGGAGATCGACGACGTTTGCCGGGATCTGATCCAGTACTACGAGAAGCAGAACGCCGAAATCATCGTGCTATCAGAGTATGGCATAACGAACGTAAGTAAGCCCATTCATATCAACCGGATTCTGCGCGAGGCCGGTATGATTCGCTACCGTGAAGAGCGCGGACTGGAGTTGTTCGATGGGGGTGCTTCGCCCGCCTTCGCAACGCCCGATCACCAGATTGCTCATGTGTACATTAACGACCCGTCGGTTTTTGAGAAAGTCCGGTCGTTGCTGGAGAAAACGCCTGGCATTGACCTCGTGCTGGATAAGGAGCAGCAGAAGCAGTATCACATTGATCACGAACGCTCCGGTGACCTCGTTGTTGTAGCCGATGCCGACAGCTGGTTTACGTATTATTACTGGCTTGATGATGCCCGCGCTCCCGACTTTGCCCGACTGGTAGCAATCCACCAGAAACCCGGCTATGATCCCGTCGAGATGTTTATGGACCAGACGAATCCGCTGATTAAACTAAAAGCGGGGTACAAACTGGGCCGTAAACTGCTCGGGTTCCGGTACCTGATGAATGTGATCTCGCTGGATGCCACGCTCGTGAAAGGATCGCACGGCCGAATCGGGACCGCTTCCGAATACCATCCCGTTTTTGTGAGCAGTCAGAATGTAGGCAAAACCCTGACAGCCACCGCTGTATACGATAAAATATGGGATACGCTATCGGCGGGTGTATTTGAAAAACAGACGAGCTAAGGTGTTGGTTATTCGGACGAAAGCATGTAATTTACGTGTATGAAAGCCCTTGTCGTCCTCTTCTTGTTGGTCTCCGCCTGCACATCGACCCGGCCATCGGCCGTAAATGCCCCCGCCGATGGTGCCGAATATTACCAGCCCAACCAGTCGGTATCAGCCGGGATGCCCCGTCTCTATCCTGATCCACAAGGGGGACTCGGCCATGCGCAGGACCCCGACATTCGTGTGACGGATATTCGACTGACGGCCAGCTACACGGTACTGTACATGACATTCGGCAAAAACAAGGACGACCGATACAGCAATTATTACGGCACCAGCAACATTTCCTTCAACCCCAAAGCAGTACTGGCTTCGGCAGATGGTAAACGAACGTACGCGTTAGTAAAAACGGAAGGCATCCCCATGTCGCCGGATAGTCGTGAAATCAAAAACGACGAACGAGTGCCTTTTGTCCTTTACTTCGAACGGCTGGACAAGGGTATCGAATTGTTCGATTTGTTCGAGTGCAAAAGCGACGATCTAAACTCATGCTTCAATGTGGCCGGCATGACCGTCCAGAATCCGCTTCATTCGGAGGTTAAAGAGAATTAGCCGGCTTGGGCGAATTGGCCGTGAGCCGGGCGCTTTTTTCTGCCCGTTTATACACCGAACGGACTGATCAGACGTTAACCAAGTACGGTTATCATTTTGTTTTTGTTTGATCATGCCCTCTTTTTCATCACTTAAGCGTCGTTTACGCACTCCCTTTCTTGTTTCTATCGGTCTGTTTTCCAGTTTGTTCGTCCTCGCCCAAGTCAACCTGACCTATCGTTTATTGACCGGCTATGCACTCAGCACCGACGCCCCCGTTGCTAAAGGGAAGCCCACACTTTTTGTCTTTGAGCAAGCCGATACCTTCAGCCAGGTTTTTCAATTAACGGGCAGCGGATCGTCGCGAAAGCGTGATGCTCCGAACTTCGACAAGGAAATGGGCATTGGTATCGTCCTCCCTTCGACAAAGAAGCCACCTAAACTGTCGGTGAGTAGACTATTCGTTCAGGACTCAACACTAACCGTCCGCTACATACGCGTTGCTGATACTACCTTGACCAACGCGCCTTTACCTGAATCTGTAAATCCAGTCCTGTTGGTCATGATACCCAAGCAGACTGTATTGAAAACCAAACTGGTCGAAAACGGGAAAGTTGTTCAGACCATAACGAAGCGGGGAGACCAGTAGATGGTCGAAATGCGCTCCGACACAGGAATAATTTAGCTATAAGTGTACAGTTCATTTAAATTTTAGTTAGTTTGTAGGTAAAATTAAAAAGAATGAATTGGGCAATTAGCGCGGGAATTTCCTGCGCTAATTCTTTCTAAGCCTTTTTCACTAACAGAATCCTACCTACTTTTCCCCGCTTCCTGGTGTAGAATTTACCAACTGCCCATACATTCCAGCCGCTTTTAGCGCCGAAATCGGACATAAACTACAGGTACAAAAAATAGACTATAGTTGAATTTTATATGCTTATTATTAATAAAAATGACTTTATAGTAACCAAAAAACCTATAAATAACCTCGCTAAACGATACTGATGCGGTGAGAGGAAAGCAATAAGCTGCCTAATGTGTTAAATAGATATTTTCCGAAAGGGAACTGACGTAGAGCAAAAAGCGTACCGTTTAGTCAATCTCTGGAAAATCGTATCTTTGTTTTGTAACTTTGTTACGGACAAGCAAAAGGTGAAGCCTATCTATCTACAGTAGGGTTTATTGAATTACTACCAAGTAAATATGACTACTGATACGTTTAACCAGTTACTGGATGCCTATCGGCAGCAGACTATTGAGAAAAATGTGTCTTCCATTGTTCCAGGCCCTGCAAATGCTACGCTAACCTGGGCACAACTTCTACAACGGCATGTTCAGGAGTGGAAACAACATTACACGCTCGAAAGTCAGGCAATAGAGCAGATCCGGGAAAACTATCAACACATTCGGAGCCAGGCGGGTACGCTGAGCCATGGCGAGCAAATGGCCATACTGGCCGCTGAATCACGGGAGTCACAAGAAGTGTCTATGTTTTTCCAGAAAAAGCGGGATTTGATTTGGGCACGTCATCAGCAGGAATCAAACACAAGTCAATTAATGGGCTGAACGCGCTCGAAAAGCCGACCGCTTTGAAGTCGCCACCCCTTCCTACTATCTTATAAGTGTTGAAAGCCTTGGCCATCGGTCAGGGCTTTTTAGTTAATGTACACCGACTTCCAGAGTCGGTTTTGTTTTATTTATAAAATATCAGCGTCTTCTCGTTCGTTTTTTATACCTGAGATAGGTGATAAAGCGCCGACAGACTACTTCGGAGAGAGTGCTACAAACCGGTTGACAAAGCTGTTTCTTGGTTTTCTTACCAAAAAACCGGAGAAATCGACAGTTCATCGAAATATGAGAGATCAAAGGCTCATTATTTGCCAAATTTGAATCATAAATCGCTGGCACAAACCACCATTCACTAAGGCATAAACATACACGCATGAACCCTGTTATCTCAACCCTTCGCCCTGCTTTGTCGACTGTCGTTATATCGGACAATCAACGTGTAAATAGTCGTATTCTGGATAACTCATTGGCCATGAGTCAGAAAGAATATTCATCACTCTCTATGGAAGAACCAGCCGCTCATTTGTTGTTAGGCAGAGATTTTCTGGGAATCGATGATAACAATCACACGATGTACAGCCTGACGCGAAAAGAAAACTGGCTGTTCTCGGCCGGTGCCATTGCCGGGTTAACCATACTGGGCTATATCTGTAAATGGATCCTGATGTAACAGCTGCGCTGCGGGCGCTACAATACGCAGTTTTTCCTGAAAATGACTAAGTTAAGTAGATAAACGTTGTTCCACTTGTGTCGGGTTGCCCATAACCACACTAGCGTTTCCTGATCATTGAGTTTGCATTGACAGCAAAACCAGATTCCAAAAGGGGTCTGGTTTTTTGTTGCCCTGCCCAGTAGGGCCGAAACCGAATCTCGCGGAATAAAGCCTTTCTGTCTAAATGAAAGAACCCCGAAACCCAAAACTACACCAGGACGTTACTATATTGGCAACATTAATTTCTTCATCTATGACCGGCGAGCAAAAGCCACTTGATCAGGATAAGGCACTCAGCGAGCGTTTAGATGTAAATTTTGCGTTAAAAGCAGCACGTCTTGGTGTTTGGGAGATAGATCCGGCAACGTTTATCATCCATTGGGACAAGCGCTGTCAGGAGCTGTACGGCATGACTCTCAGCAATCAGGTTCCTTACAGGCAAACCATCCGATATCTTCATCCCGATGACCTGGATTGGGTAGATAAGGCCGTCCAATCCGCCATGGACCCCCAAGGCACCGGTGAACTGGACGTGACATACCGCACGATTGGGGCCGATAATGGCCGTCTGCGCTGGGTTCGATTTATGGGGCAGGGTTACGTTAATGCGGCTGGTGAACTGTTCAGGTTCTCGGGTGTTGCGCAGGATGTGACCGAGGATGTACTGGCTCGCCAACGGATTGAACTGAGTGAACAGCGGTTTAGAGGTTTGATTCAAGAAGCTCCCTTTGCCATTGGTGTTTACACAACACGGGAGTTCATCATTGACATGGCTAATGATGCCATTATCAAAGTGTGGGGAAAAACGCCAGCGGTTGTTGGTATGAAACTGGCCGAAGCGCTGCCGGAGCTGGAAGGGCAACCTTTCATCGGCTTGCTGGAGCAGGTTTATGATACGAATGTTGCTTATGAAACCAGCGAGCAGGAAGTGTACCTCGTCGTAGAGGGTCGTTTGCAAAGCTTTTGGTTTACGTTTACCTACCAGCCCCTTACCAATGAACAGGGGAATGTGTACGCCATTCTGAATATGGCGGTTGATGTGACCGAACAGGTATTGGCAAATCGTAAACTGATCAATACGGAAGAAAGCCTCCGGGGCGCAATTGAACTTGCTGAGCTGGCGACCTGGAGCCTGAATATTGAGACAAATACCTTCACGTATTCGAAGCGGTTCATGGAGTGGCTGGGCTTTTCCAGTGACACCAAGACCCTGGATGATGCCTTTAATCCACTGCCGGTCGAATACCGACAATCGGTTGCCGACGCCATCGGCGCGGCCATTCGGCCCGGTTCGAGCGGGCGTTATGAAAATGAGCATTTAATCATTAACCGACTGACGGGGCAGGAGCGTCTTATTCATGCACAGGCTCAATTGCTGTACGATGAGAAGGGAATTCCGGTCATGTTAAGCGGTAATGCGCAGGACGTTACCGAACAACGCAGAGTGCAGCTGGCGTTGGAGCAGCAGGTTCGAGAACGTACCGAAGAACTGGAAATAACGAATGAAGAATTGGCGGCTACCATTGAGGAACTGGCAGCCACTAATGAAGAGTTAGCAGCTACCAATGAGGAACTGACGGAAGCCAATGAAGAGCTGGCCGAGTCCAATCAACACCTTACCCGGTCTAACCAGAACCTGGAGCAGTTTGCTTACATTGCCAGTCATGATTTGCAGGAGCCTTTGCGGAAGATTCAGCAGTTCAGCGATCTGCTCAAAACGCGCTATGCAGCATCATCCGGCGACGAGCTCGTTTATCTGGAGCGGATGCAGGTTGCGGCCAGCCGTATGTCGCTGTTAATAAAGGACCTGCTGACTTTCTCGCGCATTTCGACGAGCCCTGCACCAGCCGCACGCGTGTCACTCTCGCGGGTTGTCAGCGAAGCACTGGATAACCTGTCGGTGGCCATTGACGAAACGGGAGCGGACGTCCAGATAGATCCCTTACCGACTGTATTTGGCGATATATCGCAACTAGGCCAGTTGCTCCAGAATCTTTTCTCAAACGCACTCAAATTCCGGCGGCCGGATGTTCCTCCCCGAATCGAGGTCAGTGCAATGGTTGTGCAGGCCCAGGACTTGCCGAATGGGGTGAAGCCTACTCGGCAGGCAGTGGCCTATCATGTCATAGAGGTTGCGGACAATGGCATTGGCTTCGATGAGAAATACGCCGATCGTATTTTTCAGGTTTTCCAGCGCCTGCACGGGCGGGGCGAATTTGCCGGTACAGGGGTAGGATTAGCCATCTGCCAGAAGGTAGTGACCAACCACGGAGGAGCGATCACGGCTAGAAGCAGACCCGGCAATGGGGCCACGTTCAGTATCTATCTGCCCGTGTAAGTTGGTTTAGATAAGGATAGAAAAAGGACTAAATACCCAGCCCAATCAGTTGAGTTAATACCCTGGGCTCTACCTTGTGTCCGCCTTCAAACGCCGTTAGTTTCATCGTTGGCACATCGGCCTGTATACGGTCCAGGTAGCCCTGTGCATCATCCATCCGGGAGATGTATTCATCCTGCTGGCCGAAAACATAATGGGTTTCGATGGTTGCTAGTCTGGCTGGATCGATCAGTTCAGTCAGCCCATTCGGGAAGTAGCCTGCCCACAAAATCAGCCGGTCTGCCTGAATGGACTGGGCCAGGTTTAGCCAGCGGCAGGCAACGGCCGCACCCTGCGAAAAACCCAGCACCGTAATATGAAGGCTCGAACGGTCTTTTTCGTTTAGCACAGTAGTATACAGGGTATTCAGATAGGCCAGGAAGTCACTGATTTCGTGCTCCTTATCTTCCCGAGTGAGCCATGATGCCCCGACCCGATTATAGGTACCATCGAGGTAGGAGCGGGACAAACCTTCTGGTACCACAATACATGTTTTGCCATCGACCAGATCGACAAATTTCCGGCTGAAATACAGGGCCAGTTGACCAAAGCCATGCAGGCAAAACCAGACGTGTGTTGTTGCCGTGTTCAGCTCGCCGAGCATGTAGTAACGGGCCGTTCGCTGAACGGTAAGGTGATGTTCGGTTGCCATAATATACGCCAATGTTGACCAGATGGCTACGGCAAGACGACCGACTTATCCGGTTCTGCCAACAATACTTCTTTGGGCGGGTGCTGGCTCCAATAGGTGGCCAGCAGCGAACCTGTTGTGTTCATAATGGGACCAAACAGAGCAGGAGCGAGGCCTACGGTCGCTACTTTACCCATCTGGACGGCAATACCTGATGCCAGACCGCCGTTTTGTAGGCCGACCTCAATGGCTACCGTACGGCAACTCTGCTCATCCATTCCGAATAGTCGGGCGCTCCAGTAGCCTAATATGAAACCCGTCAGGTTGTGAATCAGAACGCAAAGTGCTAATGTCCAGCCTACTGTCAGTAAACTATCTCGCCCGGCGGCCGTAATGATGGCGACAATCAGGACAATACCGGCCATTGAGATGAGGGGCATAACCCGGTTCAGGAGAATGGCCGATTTATGAAAAATGCGGTTCAGCGCCAGCCCGATGATAACCGGCAAAATGACGATTTCCATAATCTCGACCATCATTTTCCAGAACGAAATCTCAATAAACTGGCCGGCCAGCAGCGTCATCAGGGCAGGCATCAGGAACGGGGCCAGCAACGTCGATAAAGTGGTTACGGTGATGGACAGGGGTACGTTTGCTTTGGCAATGAAGCACATGACGTTGGAGGCCAGACCGCTGGGCGAACAGCCAATCAGTACAACACCGGCTGCAATTTCGGGTGGAAAATGGAAGACGTTAGCCAGCGTAAAACCCAGCAGAGGCATAATAAGAAAATGACACGATACACCGACCAATACCGCCCGGGGCTGCTTAATGACACCCTCAAAATCCCTGATCGACATGGTTGTGCCCATCCCCAGCATAATGATCTGGAGCAGTGGCACAATTAATTTTTTCAGTGGAAAATCGCCTACTCTGGTAAATGGTCCCGGAAACGCGAGCGCTACGGCTACGGCTGAAATGATGAGGGCTGTATAAAGTAAATTGCTGTAAGACGAGCGTTCGTTTGTGTCGGCTTTCATTTCCTCAACGGACTAACAGATAATGGGTAACTAAACCAGGACGTAAAAGCGCACAGATGGCCAAACTTACCCGTGCTTGCGAGAGGGTTTATTTCCTGCTAAACTAGTCTTGTATCTGGTCTGCTTACGCAAAAAGTGACGCCAGCACGCCTTCTTTCAGGGAATAGGTAGAGGTTCTGATCTGCGAAATGCCATACGTTTTCAATACATAATCGATCAGGCAAACGGCTACCACAATCATATCGACGCGCAGTTCGATCATACCAGGAATCTGCATCCGGTCGGCATGGTTACGGCTGATAAGCAGGGCGTAGGCTCGATAAAATTCGGATACGGGCAACGTAAACGACGTGTGCGCCGGATTGGGTAAATGGCCGTATTCGTGCATAAACCACATATCGACCAATGTATCGAACGACCCCGATGAACCCACCAGAATAGTTGGCTGATACTGATGAATGGCATTAGCCAGGGGCAGCAGCCGTTCCTGAAAATAGTCGTGGAGTCGGCGAAGACTGCCCGAGCTGATGGGGTCAGTCGTCATAAAGCGTTCGCGGAGACGCTGCCCGCCAATCTCAAAACTTTGTTTCCAGAACGTCCGCGATTGATTGCCCAGGATAAATTCAACGCTACCGCCCCCAATATCAACGACCAGCGAGGTAGCCTCGTCCAGCGCGCCGGCTGCCCGAACGCCCCGATAAATATACTCGGCCTCCTGTTCGCCCGAGATAACGGTAATTGGAATACCGGTTGCCTCGCGAACCCGGTCAATGAACTCCGTCTGATTGCGGGCAACACGAATGGCACTCGTACCCGTCGCAATGACCTGGCCGGGATCAACTCCATACTGATCGATCACTTGCCGAAAGTAGGCCAGCACGCCCAGCGCCCGGCCAATGCCGTCTTCGGTGATGAACCCCTGATTGATACCCGCTTGCCCGATTTTAGCGGGATGGCTTTCCCGAAACAGGGTTGTATAGGCCGAACCGGATTTTTCAACGATTAACAGATGAAATGTGTTGGTACCTAAGTCGATAATGGCTTGTTTCATAGTTGCAAAGCTATTACCTTTGCCGTCCGGTTTTTAGCTAAAACAGAATATTTAGAACATGCTTATCATTAACGTAAAAGACAACGAGTCGATCGACAAGGCCCTGAAACGTTTCAAAAAGAAATTTGAAAAGACGGGTGTGTTGCGGCAGTTGCGGTCGCGGACGGCTTTCCAGAAGCCATCCATCAAGCGTCGCACAGAAATCATCAAAGCCACGTACAAAGAACGCATGTACGGCAATCATACCGAGCAATAGACTTGTTTGGTGGTGTGAAGTTGGTTGTGGATGAATCGTTGAATGCGCAGTCAACGATGATGAATCGCCAAGTGGTATAACACGACACAGAAGCAGTAAGCAGCCATGCTTGCTGCTTTTTTTTGTCTGTTTCGGCGGCCCGGCCAGATTTTTTTGATTCGTTTAATTGGCATGATTAGATTTGACTAAAATCAGAGGAATCCTATGAATCAGACAGATCCGACGGGCTGCCGAAGCGGGCAAGATTTCCTCCAGCACATCCGGTTTGAGAAACGGCTGAGTCACCATACGCTAACGGCGTATACAAAGGATCTGGACCAGTTCTGTACGTTTGTGGCAACAGAATGCAACATCGACCAACCCGAACTTGCCGATTTCCGTCACGTTCGGTCGTGGATCGTAAGTTTGGTCGAGGGCGATATGGACAAATCGTCCGTGAACCGCAAAATCGCTACGTTACGCGCTTTTTTTGGGTTTCTGCTACGCCGGAAAGTTATCGATTTCGACCCCATGTCGAAAATACAGGCGCTGAAAACCAGTAAAAAACTGCCGCAGTACGTCGAAGAAAAGCCAATGGAAATGCTGCTTGGCGATGTCGAGTTTCCCGAAACATTCGAGGGTGTGCGCGACAAACTGGTGCTCGAACTGCTATACGGTACGGGTATTCGATTGAGTGAATTGACGGGCCTGAAAACAGCCGACGTAAATCTCTACGAAAAAACAATTACGGTGCTGGGCAAACGGAACAAGCATCGAATTATTCCCCTGACTGACCCGCTATTCGTGCTTATTCAACAATACAGCCGTTTGAAAGAGGAAACCTTTCTGGGGCAGGCTGACCAGCTGCATTTAATTGTGAGCGACAAAGGCGTGGCGGCTTATGCGATGCTGATCCAGCGCATTGTAACCCGGCACCTTACGCTTGTCACGACGCTTGAAAAGAAGAGCCCGCACGTGCTACGTCACTCTTTTGCCACCCACCTGCTCAACCGGGGGGCCGACTTAAATGCCATTAAAGATCTGCTCGGACACAGTAGTTTGGCGGCTACGCAGATTTATACCCATACCAGCCTGGAACAGTTGAAAAACACATATGACCAGGCCCACCCAAAGGCAAAAAAGTAACGCGGACATCCAGTCCGCTTTTAACATAAGCGGACTGGATGTCCGCGTTACGGTATGAATATTCTCACAATGAGTCAAACGCTGTTCTATCTACTTGAACAGCAGCCCAATTCTGAAAAGGCAGTAAACTACCTTACTCAACAGGCCGACGCGTTTAACACCAGCCAGCAGGTCGCTGTTTTTTACCGTGTATTCACGGCTATTCCCCGTTTCGTGGGCAAACAACCCATCAGCATACCGACCGATCTGCAATTTGCGTTGCAGCGGGTGCGGCCCGGCTTCACGGTCGAGGGTTGGACACTTGATCGGTTGGCGCGAGTGTGGTGGTTGCTTCAACTGCCGGCTGATGATCAGCTTGGCTACGTCAAAACGATCAGCGAACTCTTCAAAGCGGGCGAACTAAATGAGTTGGTCGCGCTTTATTCGGCGCTACCGGTGCTGTCGTATCCCGAAGCCTGGACGTTTCAGGCTACAGAAGGTATACGGAATAACATTGCCGATGTGCAGTCAGCTATTATGCTTCACAATCCGTTTCCCGCCGACTACTTTACCGAAGCCGCTTGGAATCAGCTGATTATGAAAGCGTTTTTTACGGATAAAGACGTAACCCAGATTACAGGCCTGCATGAACGCAAAAACGCCCGACTTGCCCAGACGCTGGCTGATTATGCTGCCGAACGCCGGGCTGCCGGACGCAGTTTACCCACTCATATAGAGGAACTGATGTAAGGTCGGTTGTACGATTTTTGGTTGGCTGGAGCGGCCGTATGGCTTTCGCGTCAGCCAACCAAAAACGATTAGTAGAACCGGTACGAAATACCGGCTGACAACATGAGCGAAGGGCTACTGTTTTTCAACAGGTCATAGTTAAAAAATACGTTTTGGTACTGAGCCTGGAACTCGGCACCAAAGCCCTGTTCTCGCTTGCCATAATACTTCACTCCGATAGCCGGAGCAATGGCTCCTTTGAATCCACTCGACTGATCGGCCAAGGGACCGAAGTAGTTTGTGTAATTGACAAAAGCGCCACCACCCGCAAACTGCACATATGGCCGAAGAGCCGCTGCATTATCCGCAAAATAGTAAGACAGGGAAATCATGGCCGGAATGACCGATAGCGTACGCGTTTGTACCGCCGAAATAGACTGATTGTCGTACTGGTAGACCTGACGGGGAAGGCGCTGCTTGTTGTACTGATACCCTGTTTTTATACCAATTGAGAACTGCCTTGGAAAGAGCCATTCGCCATCAAGCGCCAGATTCGTAGGCGACACTTTGTCGATGTACCCCTGCGTTCCACCCATCGGGAACGCGACACCGTACCGGGCCGAAATGTTGAACGTTACGTATTCCTGATAAGGTGACGGGAAGTCGTAGTTTCCCTTATTGTCATTTTGATACTGCGCCCAGGCCGTTGTTGTTAACGCCATCAGGGCAAAGAAAGCTATGATCGGTTTCATGCGTGATTATTCAGTGGCCTTCAGGTAAGGCGATTGGTTGAAAATAGCCGTAACGGCTGTGTCGACGGTTTGTTGATCGGTGATGTCGGTGCCGCGAATGGTGGCATCATAAATGACATTCAACTGGGTCTGTGTGGTACCCGTGCCCGTTGCGGGACGATTTTTCAGATCGACAATCTGAATCTCCCAGTACTGGTCTGTAACCTGGTAAGTGTAGTAACTAGGGTAATAGGGAGAATAGCCGTACCCGCCAAAGCCGCCAAAACCACCGCCCCAATAGTTTGAATAGTAGGAATATGGATTGGAGGCTACACCCGTATACTGGTTATTGACCCGAATGATGGCTACGCCCAGGTCGGCGTTTTCGCCCCGGCTAACCCGCCGAAATCCTTTAGCTGTTAGTGCGTTGGCTACGTTCGTGACAAACCGGGTTGAAACATCCGATTGTGTCATACTGTACGAATCGTTTGACTCGATGATGACTGAATCGGGCAGGCTGAACGTTTTGTACTGGCTGAAGTTAACCGAGCGGTCGTAGTTGGTAATATAAACCGGACTATCGGCAGGGCTCAGGTCGTTAATTGCATTTTCGCGGCAGGCTGTCAATCCACCAATGCCAAGGAGCAGTAAAACTACGCCGAGTTTCCACTTTCCTGCTTTACGTTGTTGATACATCTTCATGGTTGCATTTGTTGTACAATTGATTTTGCTACTGTAGAGCGTTCAAATGCCCTTGGCGGCATCTGATCAGAACAGACTATGTTCTTTTACGGAAGTTCTATCTATAAAACGAATAGGCTAGTCTGAAGTTTGTTGAGTTGAATTAAATGTTGCTAAAAAACGTGCAGAAAGGGGGTAATTTTTGCAGAACTTTACGGATCGATTGACCCTTGCACAATGCCTTTAACGTAGTACAATTATGGATTTTATGGATTCAATTCGTGGCATGTCTTTCTTCGATATGCACGTTCACATGACCTCCCGCACCACCGATGATTACCAGGCAATGGCCGATGCGGGCGTAGTAGCCCTGATTGAACCGGCTTTCTGGTTAGGTCAGCCGCGAACGGGTGTTGATTCGTTTCGCGATTACTTTGCCAGCCTGGTTGGGTGGGAGCGGTTCCGAGCTTCTCAGTTCGGTATTCGGCATTACTGCACGATTGGATTGAACTCTAAGGAAGCCAATCAGGAAGAATTAGCGGAGCAGGTTATGGAAATCCTGCCTTTATTCATCTATAAAGAAGGCGTAGTAGGCGTTGGGGAAATTGGCTTCGATGACCAGACTCCCGCAGAAGACAAATACTACCGGGCGCAGCTGGAGCTGGCAAAAGAGGCCAATCTGCCGGTTCAGATCCATACGCCCCACCGTGACAAAAAACAGGGAACCAGCCGTAGTATGGATATTGCCATTGAGCACGGTATTGCGCCCGGTATGGTAATCGTTGATCACAACAATGAAGAAACGGTGCGGGAAGTACTGGACCGGGGTTTCTGGGCTGGTTTTACCATTTACCCGTTCACTAAAATGGGAAATGAGCGGATGGTTGAGATCGTGAAACAGTACGGTCCGGAGCGCATTATGATCAACTCGGCCGCCGACTGGGGTATCAGTGATCCGCTGGCGGTGCCAAAAACGGCGGCCTTGATGAAGCAGCGGGGTATCTCAGACGAGGCTATTAAACTCGTTACGTTTACCAATGCCGTAACGGCTTTTGCGCAAAGCGGCCAGCTTAGCCTCGACGAACTCACCCAGCCGATGGGTGTCGATCAGAGCCAACGGTTCAATGGCAGCTCAATTCTGCGTGGTGGGCAGGCCCCGCGCGTAGATAAGGAATCAACGATTATTAAATAAAAGAGTGAAAGAGCGAAAGAATGAAAGAGCGCCCAAAGAATCCGCCAGCTCTTCACTCTTCCACTCTTTCACTCTTTCACTCTTTCCTATGCTAAAAGCACTTCTTTCCTTAACCCGCCCGGCTAACCTTGTTACGGCCGTTGCCGATGTGCTGGCTGGGATGGCCATTGCGGGTTATTTTGGGGTATTCGATCCGGCTCCGGTTCCTGTAGGCTGGCTTTGTTTAGCGACAATCGGGCTGTATGGTGGGGGAGTTGTGTTCAACGATGTTTTTGATGCAGAACTGGATGCCATCGAGCGCCCGGAGCGTCCTATTCCCAGCGGAATCGTTAGCAAATCTACCGCAGCGCTACTGGGAGCTGTTTTACTGATCATTGGGATCGTATGTTCGTTTTTGGTAAACCAGACGGCGGGCTTTCTCGCTGTCGCTATCAGTGTGGCATCGCTCGTGTACGACCGGTTCGGTAAGCATCATAGTTGGCTGGGGCCGGTTAACATGGGGTTATGCCGAGGGTTAAACTTACTGTTAGGTATCAGCATTCTACCCGATCAGGTGTTGCCCTGGCTATGGGTTGGGGTCGTTCCCATTGCGTACATTGCGGCTATCACTATGATCAGTCGGGGAGAGGTGCACGGCGGTAGCCCGACCATTTTGCGGTTCGCGGGTATTTTGTACGCGCTTGTTATTGGTTGTGTAGCAGCTCTGGCCCAGCGGCAGCAACAATTAGGTACGGCGCTACCCTTTCTGCTGTTATTCGGCTATTATATTTTCCCGCCCCTCTGGCGGGCGGTGAAAGAACCCGTTGGCCGAAATATCGGACTGGCGGTGCGGGCCGGGGTGCTATCGCTCATCGTTATGAATGCAGCCTGGGTAGCTTCTTTCGCGTCTTTTCCGTTAGCTATGCTGGTTTTTTGCCTGTTACCCCTGTCGCGGCTACTGGCAAAAGTTTTTGCTGTTACCTAAAAGGGGCCATATCGTCAGACATGGCCCCTCATTCGAAGTCTTTATGTAGTTAGGACTTCTACAAAAGGCGAATGGCCGCTGGGACACGGTTCAAACCGTGTCCCAGCGGCCATTCGCCTTTTATCTTAGGCGTTTGCTGGGGTACAGAACTCTTCCAGTGCCATTTCGAGGTGTTGGGCAATCATTTGCGCCGAACGCCCTTCGATGTGGTGCCGCTCAATGAAATGCACCAGATCGCCATCTTTGAAAATGCCGATGGCTGGCGACGATGGAGGGTAAGGCAACAGGTACTCCCGCATTTTGGCGGTAGCTTCCAGATCGCCACCCGCAAAAACAGATACCATTTTGTCTGGTTTAACCGAACTGGCTGCCAGGGCGGCCTTAACACCCGGACGAGCTGCGCCAGCAGCACAGCCACAAACCGAATTCACAATCACAAGCATGGTGCCTGGTGTGTTTTCCATTGTGTTTACCACGTCTTCGGCCGTGGTCAATTCTTCAAACCCAACGCTTGTCAGGTCTTCCCGCATCGGGATAAGCAAATGAGGAGGATACATAATTGGTTAAATTTAGTCGTAAGGTAATAAGTCGTACGTTAATGTGTTACCAATAACTGACGGCTGTTTCACATAAAGCCAAGTTCCAGTTTCGCCACTTCCGACATCAGTTCGGTTGAGTACGGTGGATCGAATGTCAGCTCGACACTCACATCGTTGACCCCCTCAATGGCGCGTACTTTCTCTTCGATCTCAGCCGGAATCGAGCCCGCCGACGGGCATGAAGGCGATGTCAGCGTCATCAGGATATAGACATTGTTGACCGGAAATATCTTGATGTCATAAATGAGGCCCAACTCGTACACGTCTACCGGAATTTCGGGGTCATAAACAGCCTTCAGGGCCAGTACCACTTGTTCTTTTAGTTCTTCGTCTGTCATGACAACTTTAAACAGTTTTTTCAGTGTTTGCGCGACCGAATGCCTTCATGCGTTCAATCATCGACGCCAGGCCACCGGCCCGTAACGATGTAATCAGATTCCCCATGCCCACCCGCGGAATAAAATATAAGTCGGCATTGGCAATGTCTTCCGGTTTTTCGCCGGATAGAACCCGGATCAGCAAGCTAACCAAGCCTTTGGAAATTTGAGCGGTTGGTTCACTATCTCCGTAAAAATACAGCCGAGCCTCGCCATGCCGGGCCTCGCCGGGCCGGGTACCGGTTTGATCATCGCCTTTCAACTCAGCATCGACCCAAACTTTCGACTGACAACCCATAATTCGGTTTTCATCGGTTTTCAGGTCTTCAGGCATTGGCGGTAACTTCTTGCCCAAATCAATAATATATTGCGTCTTGTCGAGTTGGTCATCGAACAAGTCAAATTCCTCAATAATCTCGTCCTGCTTCTCGTTAATCGTCATGCTTAAAGTTTACCTAACTGGCTGGCCTGATGCCGCACACCTATTATTGTTATTGTATCGTGAATATATATGTACAAGAGCCGATAGCTTCCTATTAACATTTCCCTCAGATGAATCAGGTCTTTTTCCGGAACTTTCCGGCCCATTTCCGGGAAAGATTCCAACAAGCCCAGCTTCTTTGTTAAGTCATTGGACCAATTCTCAACATATACTGACGATGACCTTGATAGATAATGAAGTATGTCTCGTAGGTCTTCTTTTGCTTCGTCCTTCCAAATTATCGGCGTGCCTGTATCCATTCTTTCATTTCACGCATGACATCCTCATTTTTGTGTCCTTTGCCTTGGCCCATTTCGTCCATAGCCCGTTCATAGCGGTCAAGAATAATAAGTCGTTCGACAGCTTCGTCAAGTGAAATTTTTTCCGGCAACTGACGGAACGACTCAATGATGGCAGCAGTATTAATCATAGCACAAAGGGTTTAGGCCTATCACAACATCATTTTCTGAACCCGACGCAATCCGGTTACGAGCCGATCGACTTCATCTCTGGTGTTATAAACCGCAAATGACGCCCGCGTAGTTCCGGCAATGCCAAAGCGTTGCATGAGTGGTTGGGTACAGTGGTGTCCCGTCCGAACGGCAATGCCCTGCTGATCCAGAATGACGCCCGTGTCCTGGTGGTGAATACCATCCAGCACGAAGGAGATGACGCCAATTTTGTGTTTAGCCTGCCCGATAATACGCAACCCATCCAATTCGCTCAATTGCTCGGTGGCGTACTGAAGCAGGTCATTTTCGTGGGCAGCCATGTTCTCTTTTCCTAAACCGGCCATGAAATCGAGGGCCGTTTTGGCTGCAACGACATCGGCAATATTTGGGGTGCCCGCTTCGAATTTGTAAGGAATGTCGTTGTAAGTCGTTTTGGCAAACGTAACTTCTTTGATCATCTCACCACCGCCCCGGTAGGGAGGCATTGAATCGAGAATTTCTTTCTTTCCGTATAACACACCCATGCCCGTTGGTCCATAAAGCTTGTGGGCCGATAAGGCGTAAAAGTCAGCGTCGAGCGCCTGTACGTCGATGTCGAGGTGGGAGCTGGCCTGTGCGCCATCAATCAACACAACTGCGCCCACTTCATGCGCCTTATCGATGATCGTCTTGACCGGGTTAACTGTTCCGAGCGAATTGGAGACGTGAACGCAGGAAACGAATTTGGTACGCTCGGATAGCAACTTTTCGTATTCGTCCACCATAAGCTCGCCCGCGTCGTTGACCGGAATGACTTTTAGGATGCATCCCTTTTCTTCGCACAGCATCTGCCAGGGCACAATATTGGAATGGTGCTCCATGGCCGAAATGATGATCTCGTCCCCTTCTTTCAGAAACCGGCGTCCGTAGCTCTGGGCTACCAGATTAATACCGTCGGTGGTGCCGTAAGTAAAGATGATCTCCTGCCAATGGCGGGCATTCAGAAATTCCTGAAACGCCCGGCGCGATGCCTCAAATGCAGCTGTCGCCTTTTCGGCCAGGTGGTGAATACCCCGGTGAATATTAGCATTGTAGCCCTCGTAATACTCAGTCAGCGCATTGATGACCGACAGGGGCTTCTGGTTCGTTGCTGCGTTATCGAAATAAACCAGCGGCCGACCGTTCACCTGTTGATCGAGGATGGGAAAGTCCCGGCGGATCTGCTGAATATCGAGGGTAGTTTCTATCGCTGCTTGCATGTCGTGTTCGTCTTGAAAAGAGGATAAATGATGAAAGCATTCACCCAAAGGTTACTCATAAAACGTAAATCAAGGGCCGTTAGGTTCGTATAAGCGCTACCGTCTTTTCAGAACGATGACCTGATTCCGAAGGGTTTTGTTGTATCGAAAATTGTCATCGGCCATGACCACCAGGTTTTTGTGCTGTTCATCGAGCCAGGCCATGGCTTCCAGATTACAGACGGTTCCGGGAAACTGCCGGTTAAAGTCAAAGGCCAGTTCTTTGCGTACTGTGTGGGTTACGGAGTCCGGCGTTGCCAGGTACAAACGGGCTGTCACGCGTTTTTGGGTGGCATCGTAGCATCGTTCCAGGATCAGTAAGCGGGTTTCATCAAGTGCTACGATTTCCGAAATGCCGCCGACGCGTTCCTCCCCCTGCGCGAAAGGGCATCGATTGATAGGGTATGCATAGCGCTCTACTAGTGGATCAGGCGCTAATGGATTTGGGTACCGGAAAAGCGTGATCGTATCCTGAGCCATGCGGGTTTCGCCCTCCCAGCCTGCTTCCGGCGCAATCCAAAGCGCACCCGATGGCATGAACGCCAGCCCTTCGAGCCCTTTGTTCGGACCGGGCAACGGCATTTTTAGTAACACCGTTGCCGCACTATCGTGCATTGCCTGACCATAGTAAGCAGACGTGACATGCTCGTGTTCATCGGTCCAGAAGTAAGTGCCGGTCAACGCGTTGAGTCGAATGCCTTCAAACCAGTATGGTGTCTTCTGCGCGTTTAGTAGATGGCTACTGTCCTGTAAATCGCGGATGGTTTTGATGTTGGCGAATGTAAAGTGCCAGCCCCGATCGCTTACCAGATGCCATTCGCCGGTAGCCGGACGAATGGCAAGCCCCGAAATACCCCGCAGGCTATCACGTACCAGGGGGATTGTCAGGGAGTCGCCTTCAAACAAAAACTGAACCTTCTGAGCCTGCGTGGAGCAGGCAAGCAACAAAAAGCAGGTAAGTAGGCGCAGAAATCGCATGGAGAATAAAAAAGGTGTCGGGTTGAAGAACCCGACACCATAGAAGTCAGTAGGTAACAGACCTATTTCGTCAATTTTTCGCGAACCACGCCTTCCAGATACTCGCGAATGGGCGCAATCTTGATCTGGCTCAGTACATCCTGCGAAAAAGCATACAGCAGCAATGTTCGGGCTTCATCTTTTGGAATACCCCGCGACCGCATGTAAAACAGAGCCTCGTCGTTGAGCTGGCCGGTCGTGGTACCGTGCGAACACTTTACGTCGTCGGCATAAATTTCCAATTGCGGCTTGGTGTTCATCGAAGCACCCGGCGACAGCACCACGTTCTTACAGGACTGATACGCGTTGGTTTTCTGCGCGTCGGGCCGAACGAAGATTTTACCGTTGAATACACCCGTACTGTTATCATCCAGAATCCCTTTGTAGAGTTCATTACTGTATGAGTTCGGCATGGCGTGATCCACAAGGGTGTGGTTATCGACGTGCTGCCGACCGTTTGGCATGTACAGACCATACATGAAAGCTTCGGCGTGCTGGCCATTCAACACAATATTCAGGTTGTTCCGAACGAAGCTGCCATTAAGCGTGATCGACGCGGAGTAGAAATGGCTGTTGTCGGATTGGCTCACCTGCGTGGTGCCAATGTGAAACGCTTTATCGGTCTCGTTCAGCACTTTATAATACTGCATCCGGGCATCGCGGGCCAGTACAATCTCCGTTACGACGTTGACGAAGCTGATTTTCTCGCCCAGTGTTCGGTACGATTCGGCCATCATCACCTCGGCATTTTTGCCGATAACCACCAGGTTACGAGGTTGCGACGCAATATTTTTCTCCCGGGTATCGGTAATGAAACGCAGGATAATGGGCTGCTCAACCGTGACATTATCAGGAACCCGGATAACGACACCATCGCTGGCCATGGCGGTATTTAGGGCGGTAAAGGCACTCTCCTGATAATCGGCGTAGCTGGCAAAGTGCGAGCCCATGAAGTCAGCGTCCGTTTTCAGGGCTTCGGCGAAACTCGTAATGGTTACCTGGTCGGTCGGGCTAATAATGCGCGACAGTTCAGGATGGTAAACGCCGTTGATGAAATACAGAATGTTGCCGTCGAGGTTCGGTATTTCGAGCGGACTCAAATCCTCGGCTGTCAGCGTAGACGTAGTGTCGAGGCCAAACTCCTCTTTAAGCAGCCCATTGACATTTGAGTATTTCCACTCTTCATGCCGAATGGTTGGGAATCCCAACTGCTCAAACTGTTTCAGCGCCGACCGTCGAAGCTGGTGTACCGGCGATTTTCGTTCGCCGTTCATGCGCTCTTCGTTGTCCCGAAAAGACGCTAGCAACTGCTCTTTAAAATCGTTATATGATGCGTAAGACGGAGTCATTTTTTTTATGTATGATGTATAAGGGTGTATGATGTATGATGTACGGGTTAATTTATAACATACATCATAGATGATATATCATACATCAGATAGCTTCAGCTTCGGCCTTTATCCAGTCGTATCCTTTTTCTTCCAGTTCGAGAGCCAGTTCCTTCGGTCCCGACTTAACGATACGTCCTTTATACAATACGTGCACGTAATCAGGCACGATGTAGTCCAGCAGGCGCTGGTAGTGTGTTACAACGATGGTGGCCCGTTCCGGAGACCGGAGCTTGTTAACGCCATCAGCCACGATCCGTAGCGCGTCGATGTCCAGACCAGAATCGGTCTCGTCAAGAATAGCCAGTTTCGGTTCGAGCATAGCCATCTGGAAAATCTCGTTCCGTTTTTTCTCTCCGCCCGAGAACCCTTCGTTCAGGGAGCGGCTCAACAGCGACTGATCAATGTTGACGAATTTCATTTTTTCTTTCATCAACTTCAGAAACTGCACCGCATCGAGTGATTCCTGACCGCGGTACTTGCGAATTTCGTTGATTGCGGTTTTCAGGAAATTGGTTGTACTAACACCCGGAATCTCGATTGGATACTGGAATGCCAGAAAAATACCTTCGGCGGCCCGTTCTTCGGGCGCCATATCTAATAAGTCTTTACCATCAAATACCACGCTGCCGCTCGTTACCTCATAGTCTTCACGACCTGCAAGTACCGAAGCCAATGTGCTTTTGCCTGCACCATTAGGGCCCATAATAGCGTGAACCTCACCGGGGTTGACTTCCAGGTTGAGGCCTCTTAATATTTCTTTTTCGCCGATTGAGGCATGTAAATTACTGATGGATAACATAATAGGTTGTATCGTGACAGCGCTAAATAAAGCCGCAAAGTTAACAGATGAAATGGCATCTACGCTGTTGGATAACAAAATCGGGTAGTTAAAAGTTGGTCTACATTCAGCTTATTCATTGATAATCAAAAAACTTCTGTCCAGCACCAGCCAAAACTGTACTGGTAAGTACATTCTGGCTGTAAAACTCCCCGTTGGCAGACCCGTGAGCCGCCTATTTTATTTCCTGCCGCAAACCAGTACCTTGCCCGCCGAGTTCGTTACTGGCTGTCAAATTGAATTGATGTATGGAAAATAGAGAAAATAAGGTCAATACCGGGCTGGCAGACACACAGGACGATAAGCTGAGTCACCTTTCGTCGCGCATTCATGTATCGTCGGAAATTGGTACGTTAAGGCGGCTGCTCATCCATAGTCCCGACCGAGGTTTGGGCAAAGTGATACCGTCGAAAGCACAGGACTGGCTTTTCGAGGATATCGTACACCTGGATATGATGCGCCGTGATGAGTACGATTACTACGTGAAGATTCTGTTGTACTTTCTGGACCCCGACAAGGTGAAAGGCAGGATAGCGGAACTCGGTCCTGACTCGGATCGCTCGTTTTTCAAGCCCGACCACGAAGCGTATTTCAAGTCGGACAAGGTCATCGACATTCAGTGCCTGCTCTCCGATATTCTGGCAAATGACAGTACGCGAACCCGCCTGATTGCAGCCATATGCGGCATTGAACGAACATCGTTTCGGACCCAGCAGCAACTGGGCCAGTACGAACCTGTTGAGCTGGCGAAAATCATGATTTCCGGTTCACTACCCGACCTGACGATGCTGTTTGCACCCCTGCCTAATTTTATTTTTACGCGGGACATTGGCATCGTGATCAACGACCATATTCTGCTGAACAAACCCGCTAAACTAGCCCGCACCCGGGAGGCTTTGCTGGCGCAGTACATCTTCTTCAATCACCCGCTTTTTGCTGATTACCAGGATAAGATACTGGAGATACCTGATAATGAGCATGCTTTTCTGCTTCCGGACGCGGACGCAAAACGTGATGTGACACGCACAACGCTGGAAGGGGGCGATGTGATGATGATCGGCAAGCGCCACCTGATCGTTGGGGTTAGTGAACGGACTACCTTATACGCGGCTCAGCAGGTTATGCGGCTCGTATTCAGTAAAAATGTCGTTGATAAGGTTACGATTCTTCAGATTCCTAAAAAGCGTGATTACATGCATATCGATACCGTTTTTACGCAGGTGAAGCGCAACATATGGGTACTGCTGGGGTCGCTGGCTCGTACGGGCGACGAAGCGCAAAAACGCGACGTCATCCACTTCTTTGCCCCGAAAGATGTATCTGAGGAACTGAAAATTATGCAGTTCAGCAACGGATGGGAACACAAGCCCGTTGAACTGGAAAACCTCGAAGATCTGCTGACCGACATTAGCAAAAACGACCTTGGGGCTACCGAACCAGTTCAGTTTATCTATTCAGGAAATAACGAGTTCCCGTTTGGTGCCCGCGAGCAATGGACCGATTCGTGCAACCTGCTGGCGCTGAAAGATGGCGTCGTTGTGGGTTACGATCGAAATGAGAAAACGGCCGATGCCTTCCGGAACGCCGGTTTCGACGTAGTCGACGCGGCTAACTTACTCGCTCGTTTTGAGCGGGGTGAATCCTCTCCCGAAACCATCGAAAATACCTTTATCATGCTGCCATCGGCCGAGTTAAGCCGGGCGAGGGGCGGCTCTCACTGCATGAGCCTGCCGCTTCTGCGCGAGGAGGTGTAAATGGTGGAGCCGGGCTGGCCGAAAATCATTGTCAAAATGGTAACCAGGTGCTAATTTGCAGAAGATTAGTCTTCGCGGACTTTATAACTTTACGATTCTTTCTCACTTACGACTTTTTTTATGCAATCACAGGCCACTTCCCGAATCCTAATGATTCGTCCGGTCAAGTTTGGCTTCAACGCCGAAACCGCCGAGTCGAATGCGTTTCAGGATATTAAACTGGCTGCACAAACAAAGGACGTAGCCCAGGATGATGCCCGGCGCGAATTCGATGAAATGGCAGGTCAGCTCCGGGCCGTTGGCGTTGATGTACGGGTTTACGATGATCGTACTGATCCGCATACGCCCGATTCAATCTTCCCGAATAACTGGGTTTCTTTTCACGCCAGCGGAACGGTTGTACTCTACCCGATGCAAGCCGAAAACCGGCGTCTCGAACGTCGGCAAGATATTATTGACGATCTGGCCAAACAGTACCACGTGGCTAAAGTAGTCGATCTTACCCATTTTGAGCAGGAAGGTAAGTTTCTGGAAGGGACTGGTAGTCTGGTGTTCGACCGGATGAATCGTGTTGCGTTCGCCAGCATATCCCCCCGAACGCACCCCGACGTACTGGCTGAGTTCGGCAAACAGACGGGCTACCGGACGGTATCGTTTCATTCGGCCGATGCCAACGGAACACCAATTTACCACACCAATGTACTCATGTGCATTGCCGATACCTTTGCCGTGGTGTGCCTCTCGGCCATCAGCGATCCCGACGAGCGGCTGATGGTACGCCAGGAACTGGAGAAACTGAACAAGCGTATCATCGACATCTCACTGGAACAAATGGCCAGTTTCGCCGGAAACATGCTCATGGTTCAAACCCGGAAAGGCCAGAAGCTGCTGATTATGTCTACTCGGGCTTTTGAGTCGTTAACGCCCAAACAGATCGATCTTCTGGATGATTACGCTACGCTGCTTCACTTCGATCTGCCGATAATTGAAGGCAATGGGGGAGGTTCTGCCCGTTGTATGATGGCAGAAATTCATCTGCCGATGAAATGATGAAGGTGATAATCAGTAGGGGATAAGCGATAAGTGGCTGATAGGTAGGGATTTTTCTCAGTCTATCGCCACTTTTTTATTTTTATTCGCTACTTTTTTGGTTCATTGTTTGCACATACAAATAAGGCGTTGTACTTTTGTATCATACTTTTAGAAGGACGTAATGACGGACGGAAAAACGGGTATCCTCGCCGATAAAGACAAATCTGTAACGCGCTTCAGTGCCTGTCTGCTGTTTTCAGCCAATGCACTGTCGAGAGCGATTACGGCCATCGGCGATGAAGAATTTGGTCGATTTGGGATGTGTTATTCTCACGCTTACATGCTATGCGAAGTAGTTGGTCAGCCGGGCATAACGCCCTCCGAATTAAGTGAAACGCTCTACCTCACACCATCGACGATTACTCGTCTGGTTGAGAAACTGGAACAGAAGCAGTTGGTCCGCCGGGAGTCGGAAGGGAAGAAGACGCTGATTTACCCAACCAGCGAGGGGATCGCTCTTCAGCCGGAAATTGCCGAAGCCTGGGATCGGGTAGGAAAACACTACTCGGAGTTGATCGGCGA
Organism: Spirosoma lituiforme; assembly: GCF_054776635.1. Taxonomy (NCBI): domain Bacteria; kingdom Pseudomonadati; phylum Bacteroidota; class Cytophagia; order Cytophagales; family Cytophagaceae; genus Spirosoma; species Spirosoma lituiforme. The sequence goes on along the minus strand of NZ_BAAHBO010000001.1, from coordinate 1,907,962 downwards.
AACGGATGTTTGCCGCCTAACGCAACAGGTGTTCAAAGCGGCTCAGTCTCTGGGCTAGACCGCTAACCATTTACTTAAACTATTGTTTGCACATACAACAAACTAAGCGCCATGAAAACGAACGAAGATACCATCGGATTAGTCAGCAGTAATGCTACGGAAACCACGAAAGACATTTGCCGCTCATTGGCTAAAAAAGGCATTTCGGCCATTGTTGTGCAAAAGGAAACCACGCAGCATGATGTTCAGGAGCCTGTCGATCAGCACACTTGGTCGGGACAACCGGGTAAAGATCTGTTTTTCAATGGTTGGAAGTTAATGTTTTAGGGTGCACTCAACTATTACTCATCACTATTCCTCTTTTTTAACGGATTCGGCCAGATTAGTTGTTCAGTAACTAGTCTGGCCGAATCTTTTTATTTTCGGGATAATTACGCAGCATACCTTTATGAAAACGGCATTGATTACGGGGGCAAACGTTGGCATTGGTCTGGCAACGGCAAGAGCGCTGGCCCGTCGAGGGTTCAACCTGATTTTACTTTGCCGAAACAAAGAAAAAGGAAAGAAGGCTCTGCACATCCTCCAGCGGATCAATCCCGCAGTACGCATCGAACTGGTACTAGCCGATCTGACTGATGCGGACTCCATTCGCCGGGCGGTCGAACAGATCAGGCAGAGCCACCAGACGCTGGATGTTCTACTCAACAACGCGGGTTATTCACCAGACCGGATCGAGTTTGTGGATAACATCGAAAAATCGTTTTACGCCAATCACCTTGGTCATTTCATGCTGACTTATTACCTGCTGGATTTGCTCAAGGCATCTGGCGAGGGGCGTGTGATCAACCTTTCGTCGGCGGCTTATGCGCTGGGTAACGCGTCCCGCTTTTTTCAGCGGGACGAAAAATTATCCATTCTTTCCGCGTATGGTGATGGCAAACTAGCCAATATTCTGTTCACCAGAGAACTGGCCAGCCGGTATGCCCATGTCGGTATCACCGCCTACGCCGTCCATCCGGGTGTCGTCAACTCGGGTTTCGGTAGCAATTTTACGGGTGGCGTCGGCTTGCTGATGAATCTAGCACGGCCCTTCATGCGAACCCCGGAGCGAGGAGCCGAAACGTCTGTTTATTTAGCCACAGCGCCACTAGCTACCCTAACTAAAATGGATGGGAAAGCGGGGGGCTCAGGTGGCTACTTTGCCGATTCGAACCCCAAACTGGTTAAACACAACGATCTGACTGCCAAACGAGCCGCCGATTTATGGACTAGAAGTATGGATTTTGTGCACGCTAAATAATCGTACAATCAGTAGATTAACGAATGAACTTTATCTATTTTTAGGAAAGAAGCAACGCTGGTTCAAAATAAGTCTCTTTAGCCTATCAATCTAAACCAAACCGTTAGCTACCCGACTATGAAAACGCAGACAGTTACCTCCTTTATCGCTCTACTGATGCTCCTGATGCAGGGCGTACACGCTCAGAATTCGATTACCGGTAATGGCGACATTGTAAAGCAACAACGCACCATCGGTAGTTTCAACAAAGTAACGGTACGGTTAGGCATGCGTGTTCATATTGCGGCTGGCAACGCCGGTGTAGCCGAACTGGAAGGTGAGAGCAACATCCTGGAGCACGTTGTGACGGAGGTCAAAAACGGTGAACTGACGGTGATGCTGGCAAAAAATAAAAGTTTCAATCAGACAAAAGGAGTAACCGTTACCATCCACGTGGCCAAACTCAACGAACTTCTGGTCAGTACCGGTTGCGTCGTCGAGTCGGAGCTGCCGATAGAAGGGGCGAAGGTAACGGCAACTGTTGAAACGGGCAGTCGCCTGACCGCGCCTATTTCCACCAAAAATTTAATACTTACGGTGAAGGAGGGCTCACAGGCCATACTACAGGGTACAGCCACTGAGGCTGATATTCGACTGTCGGGAGCGGGCAAACTAACCGCCGATAAGCTAACGATTGCCCGGGCCAACGTACGAGTCGATGGGGCTAGCCGGGCCGATATTCACGTTACCGAAACATTATCTGCCTCCGCCGATGGGGTTAGCACGGTCAACTATACAGGAAACCCATCCGTAACAGCGCAGGAAGCAACGGGCCTGTCGAAGATTCGCAAGCAAAGCTAGTCGCCCGACTTTGCAGACTATATGCGCCGTCAATCAGCAGCCAGGCGCTTCTGATAGCTGATCGACGGCGCAACCCTACAGGCGGTCGGCTCCTGCCAGGCCTGTTTACGAAAAATAGGCTATTACTTATGGGTTTGTTTTTTTTCCTGACAGAATCAGATCCCGGTTTACTTCCTTATCAATGTCGATATAGCCTGGGTATTTAACCGCTTTATTTCCCAGCATGATGGTTGGCCTGATCTTCAGCGTAATGCGGGAAGGGGATGTCTGGCTGCTACCCGCCAGATTACGAACCAGGTCGATAAACGCATTTCGGGTCGACGAATTGGTGATTATGCCGTAAGCATTGGCATTTACGGGAATCGGTACAATCACTTTTCCCCCATTTGCCGGCACCTCAATGCGCTGTTGAACGACGCCAGTAGCCAGTTCATTACCGGCCAGCAATAAGCGATAATCGAACTGATTGATGGCCGCTATGTCGTTCGTTGGGTTCGTAATTTCCAGATTGATACTCGCTTTAAAAGGAACATCCTTACGAAGCAATCCGGCCGCAACTCTCGGATATTTGAGGGGATTAACATCATCCAGTTTCCGAATGTCCTTGAACTCCTGAATGTCGTAACCAGCAATACTTATACTGTCGGCCGATTGAACGGCATATTGGCTCTTGCTCAGCGTTTTAGCTTGCTGCACCTGCCGATTGACTCCGCACTGGGAAAATAACACAGAGACAACCAGAAGGGCCAGTTTTATGGATGATCGCATAAAGTAGAAAATTGAAAGTGTATTGGTAAGTTTATTGCTTATTAGCGAAGCCGGTAGGTAAGCAGCACATTGAGTGTGGGTAAAAAACCATTCTGGCGGAGCTTGGCATCTATTTCGTTTTCCAGAGTACCGTACAGCCGTTGGGTAACGCCCAGACCGTCGATCCCCGTCCGATTTGACGAGAAGTTATTTTTCGTGGCCATAACCTTGGCCAGACTTAGTTCGGTGTTCAGGCCAAACCGGGAGTTGGTAAACTGAAACGAGCGGCCAACCCGAATCCCGGCTATCCAGAGGTTCGATTGCAGATTGAACACGAACGTTGGTGAGTTAAGTAAGCCAAACCCAGAGAAATCTTCTCTGAAGTAAACCCCCAGACCATCGGCAGGCGTAATTGGACCCGCCGAAAAATGGGCATACTGTCCGAACAGGGTACCATACCAGGGCGAATTGGCATGTATGTTTAATCCCAGGCTAGCTGAACTACCCTGTCTGAACGACTGATTGATAACCCGGCTCAGATTAGGATCCAGCCCAAATCCTTCCAGCAGTTTCAGCGTATACCGTTCGAAAGGAGCCGCAATCAGGCCACCCTGCGCCTGCACGGAGATTCGTCGACTGAATTGCATTCGATACCCGACCGTGTAATTCAGCGGAACCTGTAATCCCACAAACACCGTGTGGCCAACTCGGAAAGGCTCTTTGGTTTTAAGTGAATCCTGACCATACGTTAGTAAAGACGTACTCGTGAGCATCAGAAAAAAGATCAGGTGTTTAGTCATCGGGATCAGGGAGAACAGTCAGTGAGAGAGTGTAATCTCTTGCTCTTCTAGCGTGCAACGCTGAGACTCAACGTGCGGATATAGTAAATTCATTACGGATTCGAGCGTGCCATAAAAACTACATTGACCGGTGGTTTGCTCGCTTGTATTCTAGTGGGCACTAAAGAATGAGCTACCGGAATAAACTCAGCCCATAGTACCGACTGGTGCATCTCACGGCGGTATTAGTCAGGATCAGCTATTGTCGGATCGATGACCGTCTTGTAAAAAAGACCGGCAAGGGCGGCCCCGAGTATCGGTGCCAGCCAGAACAGCCAAAGTTGACTGAGCGCCCAGCCCCCCACAAAGAGCGCCTGGCTTGTACTACGGGCTGGATTGACAGACGTATTCGTCACAGGAATGCTGATCAAGTGAATCAGCGTCAGGCCGAGTCCAATGGCCACACCAGCCAGTTCACGGGGCGATTTCTTGTGAGTCGCTCCCAAAATGATGAGAATAAACATAAAACTCATCGACACTTCGGTCACCAGTGCAGACAGCATAGAATACCCCCCCGGCGAGTGTTCGCCATAACCATTAGCGGCAAAACTGCCCAGTTCGAACCCTGGTTTGCCACTGCCTATAAGGTAAAGTAACCCGGCGCCGGTAAGCCCGCCCGCAACCTGTACGCCGATATAGGGAAGAATGAGTGAGCGGTCGAACGTGCCTCCAATGGAGAGCCCCACGGTTACAGCGGGGTTGAAATGCCCACCCGAAATGCGTCCAACAGCGTAGGCCATCGTCATGACGCTTAGGCCAAATGCCAGAGCCACCCCCCCAAAGCCAATGCCCAGTTCAGGGTAAGCAGCCGACAGGACAGCGCTGCCGCACCCACCCAGGACCAACCATAATGTGCCAATAAACTCGGCGGCTAATTTTCGGCTTGTTGCCATGTTTGAAAACAGTACGTAAAGTGGATCATGAAATGAAGAGTTATCGGGGTGAGGACAATCAGAACAAGCAACCAGTCCGTTAACTGATTTTGGTGTTGTCCCCGAACTTATTGATGCCTGATTTTACTTTGTTCGCCAGCTGATTCGCTTCCTGCTCCGCTTTGTCGGCTTCTTTTGTTGCCTTGTCGGCGTACTTCACGGCCTTATCAACGTACATGTCAAACTCATCCTCCGCTTTATCAGCGGCTAAACCTACGTTGGTTATAATGGTATGAACGGTTTCTTTGGCCTGGGCTTTTGTTTTGGCCCATTGGTGCCGGACTTCTCTGGTTTGGTCGTTGATGGCGCCCGCGATCTGTCTACGCAGGTCTTTACCTGGTCGGGGAGCGAACAGGAGGCCGGCGGCCAGACCAGCTACCACTCCTGCCAGTAACCCGGACGAATACGATTTTTCTGCAACGTAATCTTGATGGGACCTCTTTCTTTCGGGAAACATAGTAGTAAAGTAGTTAGCGTTGACTATAGCGAATGATTGATGTTATTGGTAAAAATTGTACCAACATGTATTTTTTAAGATAAATAGTTGACTATCAAAATAATATGTAAATACTGATTACTGTTACTGTAGGGGTTATGTGGGTAATTTTACTCAGTTTGGGGTAGATCGTTCTAAGTAGTATATGACCATAAATCATCTGGCCGTAAATACCTGACCTGGAACAGAATGAAATACAGGAGTCAGCATAAAGGCAAAAAAAGACAGCCCCCCGAACAATTGGCTAACTGTTCGGGGGGCTGTCGGGCCGGATTGTAATCCTGGAAAATCGTATAGAAGTTGTACGGGATCGGGTTTTACCAGGCATCAGTTTATTGGCCAGATGTCGGCAAATCGGTACTCCCGCTGGTTATCGACCACCCAGGGGGACTATGTAGCCAAGTGTTCCCTGGCCAAAAATTGTTTTCGAATCGGTACTGAATCCGCCGTTGGTGTTGCCCAACGGATACAGGCCTCTAACTTCAATCGTAACGTGCCCCGGACCCGCTTTGATGGCTGCTCCGACACCGGCTGCTGCACCAAAACCGAAACGCCCCTTATCGCCACTGAGCGAAACCTTCTTGCCATCCTCACTGGCGCTCATGGCGTAGCTGGCATAAGGCCCTACGTTCACAAAGAAGCGGTTTCCTGCATAAGTTCCTGAAGAGAGCTTCAGAAATAAGGGCACTTCCAGCGCATCGGCGGCATACCTTGTGGTGAAGCCGGGTAACACCAGGTTTTGACTATTACGCGTATAATTGACCTCCGGCTGGAACGATACTTTCCCTGAACCAAAGTTGAACGTGATTCCACCGACGAAACCAGGAACTGGGTCAATTCCGGCTGGTTTTTCCAGAAAGAATGGATAGGTTACGCCACCCCGAACACCAATTCGCGTGCGGGATAGACTGCCGTTGATAGATTCCCGGTTGGGCTGCTCTATGCCCGCTGTGGACTGATCCGTAGTGTTCCGGTCGGGTTGGGTATAGACAGGCTTATCAGAAGGCGCACCCGCTGCACCCGGTCTCTTCTTGGTAATGCCATGATGCTCATCGTACAGATCCTGCAGGCGGTTTGTACTGCCCGATGTGGTTGTACTGGTTGGCGTTGTTGATCTACTCTGCGCTACAGATAAGCCAATAGGCAGAAGCGTAAGTGCCAAAAATGAAAGGAGCGATTTCATTAAACAGGTCGTTAAAAATTAATTGTGATTGCGTAAGACTAACTGCTAAGCTACTAATTTATATAACAGCACTTAGGTGACGGTTATTCTCTTTGAGGGTACGGTTATTTTTTGCAAACATTTTAGCCGGGAGTGGAGTAAATAGAACGTAGTAAATAAGTAAATATGAAAACGGAACATCAACGAACGGCCCTTGTCACGGGAGCGAATAAGGGAATCGGAAAGGAAATTGCCCGGCAGTTGGCCCAGCGCGGATTTGCCGTCTTTATCGGTGCCCGCGATATAGCAAAAGGGCGGGAAGCTGCCGAAGAACTTTGCGGGAGCGGCTATGAGGTAAGCTTCATTCAGCTTGATGTAACGGACCCTGTTAGTATTCGTACAGCCTGTGGTACGTTGTCGCAAAAGGCCGATCATCTGGATGTGCTGATTAACAATGCCGCTGTATTGGAAGATCATGGTGAAAATATTCTTGACCTGAACCCGGAAATGCTGGACCGGACCCTGAAAACCAACGTGTCCGGTCCAATCATGGTGACGCAGTACTTTCTGGAATCTTTGCAGAAAAGTCAGGATGGCGCCCGGGTCATCAATGTGTCGAGCGGAGTCAGTTCATTGGCTAACATGGGTACGTACGCGCCCGCCTACAGTATTTCTAAAACAGCGCTCAATGCCGTAACGAAGCAGTTTGCCGGTGCTCTGAAAGAGCATAATATTGCTGTTAACTGCGTGGATCCGGGTTGGGTACAAACCGATATGGGCGGGTCGGGCGCGAACCGGCCTGTCGAAAAAGGTGCCGAAACAATCGTGTGGCTGGCAACCGATGCCCCCCAGTCTGAAACCGGAAAATTCTGGCACGACAAGCAGGAGGCAACTTGGTAATTTAAGCGGTTAATGACTAGCCCCGAGGTTTGTGTCTTCACGAACCTCGGGGCTAGTTGATTAATTCTTTCGTTTTAATTTCGAGGCTTTTGCCGGAACGCCAGCTGATTCCAGCAGAGCCAGTTTCACCGCTTCGTACGCGTTCAGCAACCCACCCGACCGGCTCAACTTTTTAAAGGCTGTCATCTGGCCTGCTCTACCCGGTTTCCGCACCTGCACATCCGGCTTGTAACTGCTTCTGAGGAGTATATCCTTGGTTTGCACCGCCGTCAATTTTGGAAAGTAAGATCGTAACAGCGCGGCCACCCCTGCCGTCATGGGAGCTGCCATGCTGGTTCCCGAAAAGCTGGCGTATTCGTTATGGGGAAGCGTCGACAAAATCTCGGTGCCGGGCGCGAAAACATCAACGGTTTGCGGGCCGTAATTCGACAACCGACTAGGCAATCCCTCATCAATGCGCCACGTGCTATTCCCGACAACCAGAACGTTCTGAGCTATCCTGCCATTTTCGTATTGCGCCGATGGGTAGGCCGGAAGGGAATCGTAATTCTCGCCATTGTTGCCCGCGGCATGCACAATCAGCACATCGTGTTCTTCGGCGAATTGGATGGCGGCATCCATCTGTTCCTTGAAAGGAGATAACCGCTTGCCGAAACTCATGTTGATCACTTTGGCCCCGTTCTCAACGGCGTACCGAATACCATTGGCTACATCTTTATCGCGCTCATCGCCATTGGCGGGCACTACAGAAACGGGCATAATTCGGACATTGTCGGCCACGCCATCTATGCCCCGACCATTACCCCGTTTGGCCGCAATAATACCGGCTACGTGACTCCCATGCATCGCCAGTTGCTGCGATTCGCCGATAATCATCCGAGGGCTTCCGTAGTAGCGTTCGGTGGGATCGCGGGGATTGTCACCGACGGATGTGCGTGCGTTATAATCCGGGTTGTAGGCAATCAGGGCTTCGCCACCCATGATCTGCCGAAACCGTGCCCAGTTCCGGCGAACCAAGGTCATGTAGTAGGAAAACGAGCCATACTGAGGAAAATACCCATCGGCCAGAATGGTTCGGACCGCAATCGCTACAGAATCCGTTCCCAGATCAACTTGACGAATAGCTGCCTTCGAGGTGGTCGCATCGGGTAAGCTGGCCTGAATCTGGCGTGCCACCGTCCAGAAGGTTACGGTGTCGGCAAAGGCTTTGCGCTTAGGCTGATCGGCGGTATAATGGCTCAGAAACTGTTTTTTCGCCGTTTGGTAGGTACTGTATTGTCGTTTCTCCGAGGGGCTCAACGTGGCGGGGTCTGCTTTGTCGTATTTAGTTTTGAGCAAAAGGTACGTCTGGGTAATTTCGGGCTGATCGTATTCGTAGGTCGTGCCATCTTTGGCGCCCATGAAATTCCAGCCATTCAGGTCGTCGGTGTAGCCATTTTTATCGTCGTCAAGCTGATTGTTTGGTTGTTCTTTAGGATTCACCCAGATCACATCGCGCAAATCTTCATGAGTAATGTCAACACCCGAATCCAGCACACCCACAGTAACCGGCACCGACGCCCGATTTTTTAACAACTCATACGCCCGATACAAACTAATCCCCGCGACCGAATCGGTGGTTGGGTCGAGGTAAGGCCAGTTGCGCGGGGGCTGGTTTAGAGAAGAACGCTGGCGGATAAATGAAGCGCCTGGAGTAAGGTAGTGCTGCCGTTGCGGGCAATCATCCGATATAACCTGCAGGGATACGTTTTCTCCGTTATTGCTGTAAATAAGTCTGTAAAGGCCCGTTCCGGTATTAGTACAGGGACTTTGTCCCGTGAGCTTCTGTACCAGAAGCGTATCGCCGGTCTGCTGGTACCGTAAAATTTCAGATACGGCTGATGGCCCTTCCGATTTGATAAGCAACGTATCCCGCTGAAACAGTATCGTAACCTGTCTCGCCGTTGGTGCCGGCCATACGCCCCTCCAGCTTGTGCCCCGAACCGGCAACTGCGCCCGAGCGACTGAAAACAGCCCAATCAGGAAATAAGCTGCGAACAAATGAACTTTGGGTGAATTCATACTTGATTCCGTTAACTTTCGTCGAAAATAACGCTTTAGTAATAGTACTAACGGTACGGTGGCCTTAGTCGTCTGCATCAATTTATTTAGAAGCTTACATTGTATGGACTATTCCTTTGCTTTTCTACTGGGTCTGTTCGTTGTTGGATTTGTCTATGCCTCGGTAGGACACGGGGGAGCCAGCGGTTATTTGGCTACCATGGCCCTGTTCGGTATCGCTCCGGCTATGGCTAAACCGTCGGCGCTGATTTTAAATTTATTTGTGTCAACCATTTCGTTTATACAGTTCTACCGGGCTGGTCATTTCCGATGGAACACGTTCTGGCCCTTCGCCATCGCGAGCATTCCCCTCGCTTTTCTGGGTGCCCGCATTCCGCTCAGCGATACGCTGTACCGGCAATTACTGGCTGTTTGCCTGCTGCTGGTTGTGGTTCGGCTGCTCTGGACAGTGCGGGGAAAGGAAGAGCAAGCGCGGCCCATCCCCTTGGCGGGGGGACTGCTAACGGGGGGCATCATTGGGCTCTTGTCTGGCATGATCGGTATCGGTGGCGGCATCATACTGAGTCCGCTGATGCTCCTGTTCCGGTGGGCGCGGCTGAAAGAAGTAGCTGCAACGTCGGCTTTGTTTATTTTTGTTAACTCACTCTCGGGCTTGTTTGGGCTGTTAAGCAAAGGATACTCACCCGACCCCGTGCTTTATGGCTGGATCGGAGTCGCCTTTACCGGGGGTATTCTGGGGGGCTATCTGGGCAGTCACCGATTCAACGTACCAACGCTTCGGTATATGCTGGCGTTTGGGGTGGGGGTTGCCTGCGTAAAATTGATTTTTACTTAAGCGGAAACCTGTAACAGCTCTCGTTGTTTGACACCTATCCGTATAAACAAAAACGCCTTCCGGTTATTCGGAAGGCGTTTTTTATGCAAATGCACCATTGATTACGCAACAATACGTACCCGAACAGGCTCAGGAACGATTTGTGTTCCATCATCCAGCGTAACCAGGAACAGAAACTGAATTTCTGTGAATGTGTTCGCCTGTGTAGCTGGGACGATCGACACGGTTGGGTATTTAGCTTTGAAAGCAGCTAGCGTTGTTGTAAACACAGCTGTTGTACCCGAACCGGCAATTGGAGCCGTATTGTAAGCGGTTGTGGTGGTGGCAGCATTCAGCGTCGCAACATTTATACCAGTAGCCCCGCCAACAATTTTGGTGATCTCCTTAATCGTACGTCCACTTGTCGAGGGTATTGACAGCGTAAACTGGATATTACCACCAGCGGCTATCGAGCTAGTGATAAATGGATTGAAACCATACGTTGTGGCTCCGGGAAACGTTACCGGAATGGCCGGACGATTATCACGAACGAGATCGCTATAAACGAGGTCGTCCTTGCAGGAGAAACTGCCACCCGCCAGTAGGGCGAGCAACAAAATAGTTAAAAATGTATTTTTCATGCACTTATGCGTGTTTAAAGTCGTAAATGATTAGTCGACATCCCACCAGACGAGTTCGTTTATCTGTGGAAACGGGTTGGGGAAATTAGGGTTTCGCTGAAGCTCGTTGCTAACGTATACCGCCCGAACCGGCCGAGTGCCATTAAAGCCAGCTGCATTCTGCGCCGGTTGCAGAGCTGGGTATCCCGTCCGACGGAAATCGTTCCAGCATTCCAGACCATTGCCCGTAAACGCAATGTATTTTTGGGTGATGATCTGCGCAATTTTTTGCTCCGTTGTTCCCGAGAGCGTTGCCACAGTTGGGTTTGCTGTCAGATAGGTATTGATCTGATCAGTAGTCAAACCGGCTAACGTCATCGATGCTCTGATACCTTCCGTGTACAACGTTTGTGGGTCGCCGGGCGTACCCAAACGTAAGGCTGCTTCGGCTAAAATAAACGCCCGCTGGAAATTAGTAACTAACCGAACCGGGCCTTCACCGCTGTTGCCGGTTACGTACTTGTTGTAGCGAGACCAGTTGGCTACGGGTGTTGGCAATGTACCCCGGAAGCCATTATCGATGGTCACGTAGTTTGTGCCTGGCTTGGTAAAGAAAATAGGAAGCCGGGGATCGTTCAACGCCGTGAGCAAATTCAGATAACGGGTACTTAGAATCAGATCATTCATAAACGAGCTGACGAACGAATACGTGTAGCGGGGGTCCTGGCTACCGACACTCGAACCAAATGTAAAGTTCAGGTCATTGCTGTTTGAGGTAATGTAATTGCCTCCCGTTAACACTTCATTAATTACACTCGCTGCCAGAGCTGGTTCTTTACGGCTAATGGTAGACGCAAACTTCAGCAGTAATGTATTCCCGGCTTGTTTCCATTTTGTTAAGTTGCCACCATAAATGATATCATCACCCGCTGGCTTGAGTGTCGACGTTGCATCGAGGTCTTTGATGCCTTCGCGAACCAGATCAAACAGGCTTTGAATACCCAGCGCCGAATTACCCTTATAGATGTCCTCCTGATTATCCAGGCGGGGCGTCGTATTGGTTTCGCCTTGTAAGGCCTGCGAATAAGGTACATTGCCCCACACGTCGGTAGCAATGCTGAAGGTGTAGGCCTTCATGATTTTGGCAATACCCGAATATGCCTTCGAGTTAGTTGCATCGCCCAGTTCAATCAGCTTCTGGTAATTGATCAATGGACCGTTATATAGTTCGCCGTTCCACTGGTTGGCAAAGTCAGCACCGTTCGTTATGTATATATCATAGTTAGCCGGACTGTTAGCCGCTCCTGCCAGTTGCTGTACCAGAACAGAAGAAAACCGGTTCAGTTCGTTGGCATTCGCAAATGCACTGCCTCCTTCGGCCCCCGCCAATAGCACTGCTGGCGTAACGCTCGTTGGGTTATTAGGGCTTACGTTAACATCTAAATAGCTACTACAGGCACCCATCCCAAGAAAGAAAGAGGCAAGTAAAAAGCTTTTTGGAATTATAAATTTCATGAGTAAATCGAATGAGTTAAATGATTAGAACGTAAGCCGAATGTTACCGCCGAAGTTGCGTGTGTTAGGCGGTCCGTTCAGGTCAAGACCCTGAATGTTACCAGCCCCCTGCGTATTCACTTCAGGGTCGGCCGGGAAGTTTGGTGCATAATAGAAGAGGTTACGTCCGCTAACCCCTACAGAAATACCACCAAACGGGGTTTTGCCCAACAGGTTTTTCGGTAGGCTGTAGTTCAGTGCAACCTCGCGCAGACGATAAACCGTAGCGTCATACACCGCAGCTTCTGAAGCTAAACCACCCAGGGCACTCCAATAGGTTTGAGCGGGTAACTGAATGTTGTTTGGCCGGAATGTACCATCCGAGTTTTGAATAACACCGGGCAAAATACGAGGCTGATCACGATCAAGTCCCGTCACGTACAACGAACCATTCTGGCGTGCATCAACGGCATTGAAGGAGAAAACCTGACCGCCTTGCCGGGTATCAACCAAAATTGACAGGGCGACACCTTTGTACGAGAATGTATTTGTTAAGCCCGCGATATAATTTGGTTGTGGGGTAGAAATGACTGAGTTGGCAATACCTGGCGCAAATTGTCCCGTTGATCCATTTACGAGATATTGACCTGCATACTGACCAGTTGCATCATAGTACAAACCACTCGGATTTGTGTTTTGAACCCGTGCATTGCCCGTGCTGACAATCACACCGTACGGCTGTCCTTCGTAGATTGACGGAGCAATACCGACAAAGGAATTCCCCGCAATATTTGACGAAATTACGCCCGGTGCAATGGAAATTACTTTGTTCCGTATCAGCGTGTAGTTCAGCGTAGCATCCCACTTGAAACCACCAACCCGAACTGGCGTTGCGTTCAGTACCAGTTCAACGCCCCGGTTTTGTAATTCACCAACGTTCGTGGTTCGTGTATCGTAACCCGATGAATTCGATACCGCTACGTTGAAAATCTGTTGGGTACTTCTCGAATCAAAATATGTAGCATCAATGCTCAACCGATTCTTGAAAAAGCCAAGGTTTATCCCTACTTCGTAAGAGGTGACAAATTCGGGTTTGAGGGTGTTGCTGCCAATCCGCGTATCGATACTAAAACCAGGTGTGTTGTTCGGTGCCAATGGATAAACAATATTGGCTACGTTGTTCCCATAGCCGCTTTTGTTATAAACGGTGCTTAACAGGTATGGATCTGCATCACGACCAACTTTAGCTATACTTGCCCGAACTTTTGCGTATGAAAGCACGTCAGAGTTGATCTTGAAAGCATCGGTAGGAACAAAGCTAACTGAGGCTGCCGGATAGAAATAGGTGTTGTTTGCTTTTGGCAACGTAGACGATTGGTCAGCACGTCCCGACAGTTCGAGAAACAAGTAGTTGTTGTAATTCAACGACAACTGTCCGTAATAACCCACCAAACGGCGCAGGGTAGAGCTCTCAAAAGTACCAGTAAATACGGTACCGCTGTTGACATTATAGAAGCCAGGAAGCGTAAGGGAGGTGGCATCGGCTGCTGATTCCTGCGTTTTCCGTTGGTTGATGTTATTGCCTAACAACAGGTTTGCGTTCAGACCTTCTAGGAATAAATTGTCTTTGCGAGCTGTGATCAATAAGTCGCCGTTTAGCTCGTTCCGGAAGAAGTTATCTTGTTGCACCTGGCCTAGCGGAGCCCGACCGGAGCCAATTGGCAATATCAGTTTACGACGATCGGTATAGGTGTCGCCTGTAACGCGGTAGGCTACGTTCAACCATTTGGTGATGTCATAACTCAACTGAAAGTTACCGAAGAAACGGTCGACTTGGCTATCAAGGCGTTCGTTATTAACACTCCATTGTGGATTGTTGGTAGACGGGGTGAAGTAAATACTTTTTCCGTCAGCGCCCTGGTATGGCTCATTGGCCAAATCGTAACTACGTGGAATCCGGGTAATTTGTCCAAAGGCACTAGCACCGTTACCACCAGGTACGCCACGCGATACCGTCTGTACATATGTACCTGTACCGCTGATCTTTAAACCGTTTTGTAATTTAGACTCACCACCCAACTGTACGTTTGTCCGGTTGAACTTTGTGTTTTGAACAATACCGTTCTGAAGCGTATTACCAATGGCGATGATGTAATTGCGCGTAGCATCACCCGAGGCAATGTTGACCGAGTTTTGCAAAATACTACCTTGGCGGTAAAAATCCCGTACGTTGTTTGGATAGGCCTGGTAAGGTACAACCTGCCCTTGGTTATTGGTCATCGATGTTGGACCACCTACAAACGCAGGCCCCCAGGAGTTATTCGAGGTAGGTGTAAGCAGATTGTTAGCTCCCTGACCGTAATCGTTCTGGAATTTAGGAATGCCGTAAACGTCCTGTACGTTGTACGATGAATTCACAGTTACCTCCGTTTTGTTGTTCTGATTACGACCCGATTTCGTCGTAATGACGATAGCACCAGCTGAGGCCCGAGAACCATATAGAACAGCCGCGGCTGGTCCTTTCAGAATGTTTACCGACTCAATACTTTCCGGGTTGATATCGGCCAGACGGTTAGACGGCTGTGTGCCAAATAGACTGTTTTGCGTAGCGTTAACGTCGTTGCTAAAGATGATACCATCAACCACGATCAGTGGCTGGTTGCTGCCATTGAACGACGTGATACCCCGAATGTTGATGTTTGTTGATGCGCCCGGTGCACCACTGGACCCCGTGATATTAACACCGGCTACTTTTCCCTGGAGGGCGTTGAGCAGGTTTGGCTCAGAGCGTTGGGCCAGCACATTACCCCCTACTTCTTGCGTGGCATACCCTAATGAACGCTTATCACGCTCAATACCCTGAGCTGTTACTACGATTTCGTCGAGGCTCTGCGATCCAGGTACCAGACTCACATTAACGGTTGTCTTGTTCCCCACCGCAACCTCCTGACCGGTGTAGCCAATAAAGCTAAACACGAGTCTTGCGTTGGCTGGTACGCTGATTTTGTAATCCCCGTTGGCGTCGGTAATAGCACCACGAGTCGTTCCTTTTACTTGTACGCTCACACCCGGTAGGGTAGAGCCGTCGTCTGATGAAGTGACGCGACCGCTAACCGCTATATCCTGCGCTATTGCTGGCAAACAGAATAATAGCGAAAGCAGCCAGCTTCCGAATATAATTTTCTGCATTAGTGAGTAAAGATTTAATTAATAGTAAAAAAAAGTAAAATGGGAAACAAAGGTACAGGATGAGATTATAAGAATTAAAGCATATGAGATTTTTTTTAGAAACTGCTGTTAAAAAAAAGGTATTCCTGGGAATTTATCTTTAATGGCTGCATATTAGATGAAACAAGCATTTTCGATCTATGTGTCAACACATAGGCGTGCCGCTACCACACCGGCTGGCGCGGCTATTCACTCAAATCTGCAACTCAATTTCTTTTATGTACATACAGCCAAAATTGAATAATTTGATGAAAAAACCGTTTATCTGTGCCAATTTAATCGGCCTTGGGCTGCTGGCCTCCCCATCTTTATTTGCTCAAAATGCGGCTTTGAATGCCCGGATGGACAAAACAGCCGAGAGTCTCGAAAAAAAGGTGGTCGCCTGGCGACGGGATTTCCACCAGCACCCCGAACTGGGCAACCGGGAGTTTCAGACGGCGGCTAAAGTGGCGGCCCATTTGCAATCGCTTGGTATGGAGGTGAAAACAGGTGTCGGAAAAACGGGGGTAGTTGCGCTGCTGAAAGGGGGGAAGCCCGGACCCGTCGTTGCCTTGCGGGCCGATATGGATGGCCTGCCCGTTACGGAACGAGTCGATCTGCCGTTTAAGTCAGAAGCCCACACGGAATACAATGGTCAGCAAACGGGTATTATGCATGCCTGCGGTCACGACACCCACGTAGCCATGCTCATGGGTGCGGCTGAAGTGTTGGCATCCGTTAAGAATGATCTGCGGGGTACCGTCAAGTTTATTTTTCAACCGGCCGAAGAAGGGGCACCGGCTGGCGAAGAAGGGGGTGCCAAGCTGATGGTGAAAGAAGGCGTACTTGAAAACCCCAAAGTAGATGCCATTTTTGGCCTGCATATTAATTCTCAAACCGAAGTAGGTACGATCAAATACCGTCCGGGGGCAACTATGGCCGCTGTCGATGAGTACGCGATTAAGATCAAAGGAAAGCAAACACATGGAGCGGCTCCCTGGTCGGGCGTCGACCCGATTGTGACATCGGCTCAAGTCGTTATGGGGTTACAAACTATTGTTAGCCGGAACGTAGTCCTGACTGATAACGCGGCTGTGGTAACGGTAGGGGCATTGCACAGCGGTATTCGGCAGAACATCATTCCGGAAGAGGCTAACATGATTGGCACCATCCGGACGTTCAGTCCCGAAGCGCAGACGTTGGTGCATCGGCGGATCAATGAAATCGCCACCAACATTGCCGAAAGTGCGGGTGCCAAAGCCGATGTGAAAATCAACATCATGTACCCCGTTACCTACAACGATCCCAGACTAACGGATCAAATGGCTCCTTCGCTCGAAGCCGTAGCGGGTAAAAACAATGTGAAGCTGACACCGGCCCAGACGGGTGCTGAAGATTTTTCGTTTTTCCAGCAGAAGGTTCCCGGTTTCTTCTACTTCCTGGGTGGCATGACGAAAGGAAAGAAAGTCGAGGAAGCGGCTCCGCACCACACCCCCGATTTTCAGATCGACGAAGCTTGCTTTGTGCTGGGTATGAAATCGCTTTGCCGGTTAACCGCCGATTACATGGAGCAGTCGACCAAAGGCAAAGGTGTTGCCGTTAGCGGTAAGTAATAGCTACAGAACTTTTTTAGAAAGGGTAAAAAGCGTGCCACGGTTGAGAATCGTGGCACGCTTTTTACCCTTTCCCGTTTATCGGATATACCTGTTCAGGACTCCTGCCGGTTACGGACTAGTCTCGACAATAAACCCGGCAGAAACCGTTTCAGGTAAATGCCGTACGTTTCTTTTCCGCCTATATACACTTCTTCTTTTTCCTGACGAACGGCCCGTAAAAGCTGCTTCGCGAATTCACCGGCGGGCATACCATTCTCCTGATTCTCATCCATTTTACCGTGTTTCTGACCGCTGGCGTTTAGGGCATTCATCGAAATGGGCGTCTGAATATAACCGGGGCAAACCAGCGTTACACGTAGCCCATTCGCGTGGGTTTCGGCCCGAAGTGAATCAAAAAATCCGTGAAGCGCGTGTTTGCTCGCACAATAACCCGATCGTTGTTTGGTGCCTAGTTTGCCCGCCACGCTGCTCGTTACCACGAAATGCCCGTTGCCCTGTGCCAGCATAATGGGCAGAACGGCCTTGGTGAGCGCTACTACGCCAAAGAAGTTGATGTCCATAAGTCGTTTATACACAGAAAAATCAGTGTCAGCCACTGTACTTCGCTGTGTGACGCCCGCGTTCTGAAAAACGTAATCAAGGCGGCCAAAGCGTTCGAGTACCGTCCTCACGCAGTCGGAAAAGCTGTCGGTATCAGCAATGTCCATGGGCAACACCAGCACATTCGATTCGGCAAGGCCCGTTCGACTGGCCACTCGCCCTAACTCATCGACCCGCCGGGCCGACAACACCAATCGAACCTGTTTATCACGGGCCAGTTCAACGGCAACGGCTTCGCCAATGCCCGAGGAGGCACCCGTAATCCAGATCACGGCATCGGAAAAGGGAGTAGACATAGCGGCTCAGACGGAAAAGTTGATCCTGGCACCTTCATCCTGAACAACCAGGCTAACCATCTGGCCGATGGGCATGGCCAGGTTATAGTCAACGTGTCCGGCCGGAAAATCGAACAGAACCGGATACGAATAGCTGGAAACCGCATCGGTAATAATTTCGTACGAGTCTTTGCCAAACGGGAGCGACAGATTGGCGCGCATATCCGTAAACTGACCAACAACCAGTCCTGCCAGCTCCGCCAGCCGCCCGGACCGACGGAGTTGTGTCATCATGCGATCCAGCGAAAAAAACGTTTCGTCAATATCTTCGATGAACAGAATCTTACCGCTGAAATCAAGATCCGTTGGCGTACCGAGCGAGTTGGTCAGCATAGTCAGGTTACCGCCCACTAACTGGCCCGATGCCTGGCCTGGCCGATTAAGGTAATGCGCCGGTACATCGTAGTGCGCTGGGGGCGGGCCAAACAGCCATTGCCGTAACGATTCCAACGACTCAGCCCGGTCAGGGTCACCAAACTGCCGGGGCATGAGGCCGTGTATACTAACCAGATCGTGATTACAGAACAAGCTTAGCAATACGGTTACGTCGCTAAAACCGATGAGCCATTTGGGATTGGCCCGCAACCCCGATAAATCCAGACCATCGGCGATACGGTAGCAGCCGTAGCCACCCCGGGCGGCAAATACGGCCCGCACCGTTGGGTCATCGAAAAGGCGTTGGAGGTCAGCCCGGCGCAGATCGTCCGAGCCGGCAAAGGGCCCGTCAACGGCGTGCAGACTATCGCCTTCAATGACATTAAGCTGCCAGCGATGGCGTAAAATAGCCAGGCCTTCGGCAAGTTCATCATACGGAAACCAACTGGCTGGAGCCACTACGCCAACGGTATCGCCGGGCGACAGAAAAGGGGGTAAATTCACGTTACGGTATCTCGATAAGGTGTATGTATATTAGTCGGGTTAACGAATTCCGAGACTCAATTTAAAGGAGCGGCCTCGGTTTCGTCGAGTTTATCCAAATCAAGTTTTATCGGCATTGGCTGGCTGCCATCAAACATAGGACGAAACTTCTGACCCCATTTTACTTCGTTGTAGCGGTATGAAAAACGCGTATAAACATTCTGAATAAAGGTATCGTCTAGTGCCTGTACGGTAACCAGAAATTCCGCATCCGATTGCTCAAGCTCATCGGGCGTGCACCCAAACAGCGGACTCTGTTCGGTAATTGGATGCACCACCGTCCAGTTCGCGGGGAAAAAAGATACTTTGTTCCGTTCCAGACCCAGCGCATAATACTTTCTAAACAGCGTTCCGTCGGGTTTAGGCTCCACGCGGGACATGGATACGGAAACCTCCAGGTTGATGAGTTGATTGGACCGGGTATTAATAATTCTGAACATCAGTCCATTAACGTCCAGGTACGGAGCAAATACCGCTTGTTTCGAAAACCGGATGTGGGCCATTGGCCGGGAGAACCGGCCGTACAGCAGGCCCGTGGCCAGCGCGAAAGCCAGCAAACCCATCATGGATTCGAAGGCGGCAATGGCGCTGGTGAGGAAACCAACCGGCGAAATGTGGCCGTAACCGACGGTTGTCAGCGTTTGTGAACTGAAAAAAAAGCATTTCCAGAAAGGACCGTAGAGTTCCTTCTCTTCGGCAGCCTTGAGGGTATCGGCCCCGGCCAGCATATAAATACCGGCAAAAATCGTGTTGGCCGTTAAGTAGAAGACGAGCAGCCAGCTAAAAAACTGAAGCCAGCCCATGGTAATGAGCCGGTTATAAATGTTGAGTCGATCCCACAAGGTGCCATTAATCCGATCAACATTAAAGGTGCCGTCCTGATTGATCAGTCGTGAGCGGGAGTCCGTTAATTTAGTGCCAAAACCAATATCATCGCGCCGAACTTCCTGCTCAACTAATTTGCTTTCTTTAGTTGTTTGATTGAAAAGACGTTGATTTGCCGTATTCATGATGGATCGGTCGGGCTGCGCAACCAGTTAGATAGGTCAGTTAACAAAGTTATTGCAAATTTGACCTGCTCTTCACTGCGTAACCTGAAATTCTGCTCTGCGTATGCACCCAATTGAGATCGTAACTGGTTTGCTCGGCCTGACCACCCTGCTGGCTGTCGTAGCGCGTCGGCTACGCATATCGTACCCCATTCTGCTCGTTATTACGGGCCTGGTTATTGGCTGGATTCCGGGCTTGCCCCCCGTAATTCTATCACCCGATGCCGTCTTTCTGGTATTTCTACCCCCTTTGCTCTACTATGCCGCCTGGCAAATCGACAATGTAGAACTGAAACTTTACAGCCGATCGGTGTCGTTTCTGGCGGTTGGGCTGGTGCTATTTACGTCCACCGTTGTGGCGCTGGTCGCTCACCTGTTTATTCCGGGCTTTTCGTTGGCCCAGGGTTATCTGCTCGGCGCCATCATCGCCCCCCCTGATGCCATTGCCGCTTCATCGGTGACGAAAGGGCTGAACATACCCAAGCGAATCACAACCGTACTCGAAGGCGAAAGCCTGATCAATGACGCCAGCAGTCTGATCATTTATCGGTACGGATTAATTGCCATCCTGACCAGCCAGTTTGTGTTATGGAAAGCGAGCCTGCAGTTTATCGGCATCGCCCTGGCCAGCGTGATAATGGGGCTGGTTCTTGGCTGGGTAGCTGTTCTGGTGCATAAAGCAATCAGCAAAGACACGGTTACCAATACCGCTATTACGCTGTTGATTCCATACGGCTCTTACCTGCTGGCCGAAGAACTGCACATCTCCGGCGTGCTGGTCGTCGTAACGGTTGGCCTCTATGTATCGGTTCGTAGTGAGCAGGTATTTACGTACCAAAGCCGGTTACAGACCAACTCGGTTTGGGAAACGGTCGTGTTTCTGCTCAATGGATTGGTGTTCATTCTCATTGGGTTACAACTGCCAACCATTGTGGCGGAGTTAAACGGCTATACGCTCACGCAGGCCCTCAATTATGCCCTCCTCATCAGCGCAGTGGCCATTGTGTGCCGAATTGTCTGGGTTTTCCCGGGGGCCTACCTGCCCCGTTGGTTTAGTAAGCGCATCCGCCAGCGCGAAACAAAACCGAGCTGGCAGCAGGTTACAGTAATAAGCTGGGCGGGTATGCGGGGTGTTGTGTCGCTGGCGGGTGCGCTTGCTTTGCCGCTTACGTTGCCCAACGGACAGCCGTTTCCGGGGCGCGACCTGATTCTGTTCATCACCTTCGGCGTTATTTTCTGCACTCTGGTTTTGCAAGGTCTGACGCTACCTGTATTAATCGATGAATTGAACGTGCGTGAATCCGTCGACGAAAAACTGGAGGAACGAAAGCTACGGCGTGAAATGGCCCAACAGGTTGTCACCTACCTGGAGGCTAACCACTCGGCCGGGTCCGTACACGACGATGTGCTGAATTACGTGAAGAACACGTACGAACTGCGGATCAACGAACTGAATGGTATGCTTCGGGCAAACAATGTAGGCGACCGGCCTGCCGAACTCTACCAGCAAGCCATTCGGCTCCAGCTGGAGTTGCTGGCCGTGGAACGGTCGGTGCTGAGCGAGCAGCGCAAGGATAGTTTGCTGGATGATGATATACTGCGAAAGCTGGAACAGGAATTGGACCTGGAAGCCGCCCGGCTCTCCCTGGTTCAGCCCGCTACCTGAAAAAAAAGGTACCTTTAGATGTATCAAATTTGCCGCTATGTATATTTATCGAACGGCACCTAAAGCCGATATTAGGTTGCATGTAAATTTTATAGTGGTCGTTAGGAATAGTTAGGTAATACTACTTAATTTAGTGAAAAAATAAAGGCACTCGTCCGTAACGATCCTTAATCACACGCTAGAGTATGAAATTTCCTTCCGGTATGATCAGTTTAGTCGTACCCGCTTTCAACGAAGAAGAAAACTTGTCTGTACTGGTTCACCGACTCATGGCCGTTATGAATCAGTACGCTTCCTATGAAATTCTGATTGTTGATGATGGTAGTTCTGACCAGACGCGCCATGTGCTTCGGCAATTGAGCCATACGTATCCCGTTGTTCGGTTTCTGTCTTTTTCCCGGAATTTCGGCCATCAAATGGCTTTGCGCGCAGGTTACGACAATGCGCGTGGGGATGCCGTTATCTGCCTCGATGCCGACCTGCAGCACCCGCCGGAGTTAATTCCAACGCTTATCGACAAATGGCGGGAAGGCTATGAGGTGGTGTACACCGTTCGGCAGTCCGACCCTAAACTGTCGTGGTTCAAGCGGACCACATCCAAATACTTTTATCAGCTGCTTCGTAACGTTTCCAACCTACAGATTGAGGATGGTGCCGCCGATTTCCGGCTCCTCGACCGGAAGGTGATAAACACGCTGAAGCAGTTCAAAGAAAACGATCTGTTTTTACGGGGTGCCATATCTTGGGTAGGCTTCCGGCAGTGCCGTATTCTCTACGAGCCAGCCGCCCGGTATGCTGGTCGATCCAAATACTCGTTTCGGAAAATGCTGCAACTGGCCGCCATGGGGATTACGTCCTTCTCAACGAGGCCACTGTATATGTCTGTTCTGCTCGGGTTTATCATGTTTTTTGTGGCTGCCTTATTCGGAGCGGAAGCGCTGTATGAGCATTATTTTACGGACGCAACCGTATCCGGCTGGACAACGCTGGTCTTATTGATGGTGCTGATTGGGGGCGTTCAATTCATCATGATTGGGATCATCGGTGTATATTTGGGCAAAACGTTCGTAGAAGTCAAAGGCCGACCGGCTTACATCATTGGCGATACGAGCGAGATAGAGGAGAGCGTAACGACATGGCAAGCCCCAACTCAGGAAGTATTTTATTCACCGTTGACGTAGAAGAATTTGATACCGCCGTTGAATTCGGCCACGATATTTCTTTGTGTGAACAAGTGGCCGTTTCAACGCGCGGATTAGCATTGCTGGCCGAGCGATTTGATGCAGTTGGTGCCCGAACAACGCTGTTTACAACGGCTAATTACGCCCTTCACGAGCCCGCGCTGATCCGATCGCTGGCCCAGAAACACGAAATCGCGTCGCACGGCTATTTTCACACAACCTTCGAGCCCGCCGATCTTTTAAAGTCCCGACTGGCACTGGAAGCCCTGTTGAAACAACCGGTAAAAGGGTTCCGTCGGGCGAGAATGGGCTTTGTTGACCCAGACGATGTGCACCAGGCTGGTTATGCCTATAATTCATCGCTGCACCCCACCTGGCTACCGGGTCGTTACAACCACTGGGGCGAACCCCGCCATCCGTTTCGGGAATCAGGTGTCTGGCAAATTCCGGCTTCTGTAACGCCTACGTTGCGCCTGCCCCTGTTCTGGTTGAGCCTGAAAAATTTTCCGTTTGCCTATTATAAACAGCTTTGCCGCCAAACCCTGCGATCAGATGGCTTCCTGAATCTGTATGTTCACCCGTGGGAATTTACGGATTTGTCGGCCTATGAAAAAATTCCTGGGTACGTCCGGCGGCATTCGCGGGACGAATTGCTCGACCGGGTCGAGAACCTGTTGCGCTACCTGAAACCCCTTGGTCAATTTGGCACAATGGGGGAGTTTGCCGAAACGTTGAGCCTGAATACATCCCTGGGGAAAATAAGGTAGCCGCGTTCTCAACAGGCGTCGTCAATTAAACAACTAAGGGCCGACAGTTTCAGAACTGTCGGCCCTTAGAGTATGTGGAGTGATCGCTATTTAGATGAAAATGACATCGTCGATCACCTCGGTTCCCATGTCTTTATTAACCAGTTGAATGAGTTTCTGCTTGGCATTAACCAGCTCATTACGAAGCGGTGCCGACGCAATTTCAATGTAAAGCTTGCGATCCCGAACGTAGAGCCGGTTGGTACGGGAGGCAATGGACGGTCCCATCATGCGACCCCAGAAGGCTTCGAGGTACGTTTCGTTGAATCGGGTTTGAAGCTGGTAGGCTTTCAGCAACTGGCCGATCGCATCTTTCAAGGACGTAACTCCGGCCACGCGGGTGGCATTTTCTCGATTGTAGCGATACGTCTGATTCATTGGTGATGACTTCTTACTGCAAAAGTAAACAATGAATTGACTTAATGAAGCAGCGGTAAGCTTACTGTATTAAATAAAGTTAATCAGGCAGAAAAATGACATGGTACTTGGATTCACGCCGTTTGGCTAGTATACTTGCGCCATCAAGTCAATTGCAACGCGTCACTTCTCTGACTTACGACGCGCGTTGATTTATAAAGAAGCGAGGAGAGATCAGGCTCTGTGAACCGCTGGCAACCTACCGCATGGCAAGGTGCTAACTCCTGCCTAAAGTTATTTAGGGACTATAAATCGGTAAAACACATGCTTTATCTTCAGCAATGTATGTCCTTCGGGGCTTACTAGGTACGCTTCACTCACCGTCACGAAAACCGGGAGGGTTTGTCGTGTTCAACACTAGCCCGATGGGTAACGGTTCGTCGTTCTACGTTGCTGCAACGCAGCGTTTAGTCGGCCAGCCTACCACGAGCCTCAATGGGTAAACCACAAACTAGTCCTAAAATCATGGCTGAACTTCATTTTGATACACTCCAGTTACACGCCGGTCAGGAAGTCGATCCGACAACCAATGCCCGGGCTGTGCCTATTTATCAGACCACTTCGTTTGTTTTTAACGACTCAGCCCACGGCGCTGACTTATTCGCGCTGAAGGCTTTCGGTAATATATATAGTCGCATCATGAACCCCACGTCCGACGTATTCGAGAAGCGCATTGCTGCGCTCGAAGGGGGCGTGGCGGCTCTGGCGGTTGCATCGGGCCAGGCGGCTCAGTTCATTGCTCTGAGCAACATTCTCAGCGCGGGGGACAACTTTGTGACGACTTCGTTTCTGTACGGGGGAACCTACAACCAGTTCAAGGTCTCGTTCAAACGACTTGGTATCGAAGCCCGTTTTGCTGATGGCGATAAGCCCGAGTCGTTTGCCAACCTGATCGATGGAAAAACCAAAGCCATTTACCTCGAAACGATTGGCAATCCGGGATTCAATATTCCGGATTTCGACGCGTTTGCTGCGCTGGCAAAAGAGCACGACCTACCACTGATTGTAGACAACACATTCGGTGCAGGGGGCTATCTTTTTCGCCCTATCGAACATGGAGCCGCCGTGGTTGTCGAATCGGCGACGAAGTGGATCGGTGGTCATGGCACCAGCATCGGGGGCGTTATCGTTGACAGCGGTAATTACAACTGGGGTAATGGTAAGTTTCCGCAGTTCAGCGAGCCATCCGAAGGGTATCACGGACTGGTGTTCAGCGATGTGTTCGGCATCGGCGGCCCATTCGGCAATATCCAGTTTATCATTCGGGCGCGTGTTGAGGGGCTGCGTGACTGGGGCCCGGCCATCAGTCCGTTTAACTCGT
This sequence comes from Spirosoma lituiforme, assembly GCF_054776635.1. Classification (NCBI taxonomy): domain Bacteria; kingdom Pseudomonadati; phylum Bacteroidota; class Cytophagia; order Cytophagales; family Cytophagaceae; genus Spirosoma; species Spirosoma lituiforme. The sequence continues at coordinate 1,882,641 of NZ_BAAHBO010000001.1, read as the reverse complement.
TCTTATTGCTGCAGGGTGTCGAAACCCTGTCGTTACGGGTTGACCGTACCGTGCAGAACGCGCTGGCGCTGGCGCAGTGGCTCGAACAGCACGAGCAGGTCGAAGCCGTGAATTACCCAGGTCTGGAAAGCAGCTCGTACCACGATTTGGCTAAAAAATACCTGAAGCGCGGTTTTGGTGGTGTTTTCTCGTTCAAAGTAAAAGGAAGCCGCGAAGCCGCCGATCAGTTTGTGAACAACCTGAAATTGGTGAGCCACCTGGCCAACGTTGGCGACTCAAAAACGTTGATCATCCACCCGGCTGCTACCACGCACCAACAGCTAAGCGAACTGGAGCAGGCGAGTGCAGGCGTTGAAGCGGGTGTGCTTCGGGTGTCGGCGGGTATTGAGCATATTGACGACATTAAAGCTGATTTCGAGCAGGCCTTCGCCAAAATTGCCGAACCGGTTCTTGGTTAAACCGTTTGTGATTTGTGGTTTGTTGTTGCTTGTGTCTGGCTATCCGATACCAGCATAGACAACGACAAACCGCCAATCATAACCGACAAATGATAGACTTGATTGAATCTTAACTACTTCGATTATAAGTATTCGTTTCCGCTCGAATCGGGAGAAAGCCTGCCGGGATTTCGGCTGGCTTATACCACACGCGGTACCATCAACAGCGACCAATCGAATGTTGTCTGGGTTTGTCATGCCTTAACCGGTAATGCCGACGCTGGCGACTGGTGGGGTGGTATGGTAGGTCCGGGTAAATACTATGACCCTGAACGGCATTTTATTATCTGCGCCAACATTCTTGGTTCCTGCTACGGATCAACGGGGCCGTTATCCGTAAACCCGGCAACGGGCAGAGCTTATCACCACGATTTCCCCCTCGTTACGGTTCGGGACATGGTGGTGGCGCTGGACTTGCTTCGGCAGGAGTTAGGGATCGAAAAAATTCACGCCTGTATTGGCGGATCGGTAGGGGGTGAGCAGGCGCTGGAATGGGCCATTCTGCAACCGAACCTAATCGAGAATATGGTGTTGATTGCAACCAGTGCCATTGCCTCTCCCTGGTGTATTGCGTTTAACGAAGCCCAGCGGATGGCCATTGAAGCCGATCCAACCTGGGTTGACCAACGAGACGACGCAGGGCTGGCGGGCATGAAAGCCGCGCGGGCCATGGCAATGATTTCGTACCGTAACTACGATACCTATGGGTTTACCCAGGCGCTGGACAACAATGAACAGCTAGATGGGTATAAAGCCGCCGGTTATCAGCGGTATCAGGGCGAAAAGCTGGCCGACCGGTTTAACGCGTTTACGTATTGGGTACTGTCGAAGGTTATGGATTCGCACAACGTGGGTCGAAACCGGGGCAGTATTTTGAATGCACTGGGGCAGGTGAAGGCCCGGACACTGGTTGTCGGTATCCGGTCCGATCTGCTTTTTCCCCCATCCGAACAGCAATTTCTGGCCCGGCATATTCCCAATGCGGCCTACGAAGAGATTGATTCGTTGTATGGGCACGATGGTTTTTTAATTGAATTCAGACCATTATCGGGTATTATCCGGAAGTGGATGGCGAGTGCAGCTTCGGCTGCCGTGGTTCCGACAGCCAACTCGCTGCTAAACAGCAATCCGTCGGTTAAATAGTTTATTATGGTTTGGTACGAAGCCGACGTTCGAGAGGTAGAAAATAGAGTAGCCGCTGTAGCAGAGGCAAAAAATAGAGTTGTTTTTTACGGGAGTTCCTCCATTCGATTGTGGAAAACGCTGGGACAGGATTTTCCCGAAAGTAAAACCATCAACCTTGGTTTTGGTGGGTCAACATTAGCCGCCTGTGCCTGGTTTTTTGAGCGATTGATCCTTCCGGTAGCCCCCCAGTCACTGGTTTTTTACGCGGGCGATAACGACCTCGGCGATGGACGACATCCCCAGGAAGTTTATTTGTTCTTTTGCGCGTTTGCCGAAAAAATGAGCCGGTTGCTGCCTGGCGTCCCCTGGTATTTTCTATCGATCAAAGTGAGCCCCGCCCGCTGGGGCCTATCCAAACAGATTCAGGAGACCAACGCATTAATTCGTAACGAGTTAGCTAATGTTCCGGATTGCCGGTACGTCGATATGACAACGCCTTTGCTGGCGCCTGATGGCAAACCACGCCGGGAGTTTTTTGAGAACGACGGGCTGCACCTGAATCCGGTTGGATACCGGGCATGGCAACAGGCGTTGCAGCAGCAGGCGACGATTTTTTAACGATTTGTTTATCCACACAATCGTCGGGGTTTTCCACAATTAGTGCAATTTCACAGGTACCTAATGCCTTCGTCATGCACCGTGAGTATCATAAATGGTTTAGTCCGAATCTAAACCGAGACATGGAATTGCTTATTTTGGGACATGCCGGTGCGCGCGTACTGGTATTTCCAACTCGGCGCGGACGATTTTATGAGTACGAATCGCTGGGTCTGGTCGATACGCTGGCGGAGAAAATAGAGAATGGGTGGCTGCAACTTTACTGTGTGGATAGTATAGATCGGGAGAGCATTTATAACAGTTCGGCTCATCCCTATGAGCGTATTCGCAGACATGGGCAGTATGAACAGTACATCATCAACGAAGTACTGCCCTTCTCACGACTCAAAAATTCGCAGCCGTTTATGATCTCACACGGCTGTAGTCTGGGTGCTTACCACGCCCTGAACATTGCTTTCCGGCATCCACAGTGGTTTGGCAAGGTGGTCGCTTTCAGTGGGCGCTATAACCTATCGGAGCCGGTGGCCGAGTTCCGGGGCCTGTTCGATGACTACTACGATGAGGAAATTTACTTTCACAGCCCCAACCATTTCCTGCCCAATCTGGACGATGCGGTCTTACTCGACTCGCTGCGTCGTCTGGAAATCGTGATGACCATAGGGGCCGAAGACCCATTTATGGATAGCAATGTTATGCTGAGTTCAGCCCTTCAGACTAAACAAATTACCCACGAAATGCATATTTGGGAAGGGCGGGCGCACCAGGCCAGCGACTGGCAGAAAATGGTGCAACTTTATTTATAAAAAGCGGTTCGTTAACGCTGGTTATCAGGGTAACTTTTCGGCCAGGTACAGATAAGGTGGGTGAAAGTGGTGGGTAAACAGCTTATCATCACTGTCCGGGTACTTCGTAAAGTAAGTACTATCCGCTTTCAGGACAATTGTGGTTCCAGTTCTTACATAGTCGCTGCTTTGGTAGTATTCGGGGGCAACGTAGCCGTTGAGGTTTTTCTGTACTGTTCTGGAAGCCAGTCGGCCCATGTATTTCTGGTAATTTTTCTGGGCTTTCAGGGCCGGTTTACTCAGGCTATTGTAGATGTATTTGAGAACAATACGCTGGGGTAATTTCTGTTTCTTGATCAGAGCCGGTGCCCCTTTGAATGGATTGGTCGTGTTAACGTCGTTGATGGTCTGAATAGAGAATGGAACTTCAGGCACCCAATCAGCCGAGTTAACAACGTTGTAGCCCCACCCGTTTTGCGTAGCGGCTTCGTACTCATAGGCGAAGTACAAATTGCCCGGCTTAGGCCCGGCACTGCAATAGGTCTTGAACTGAATATCGGCGGGAAGTCGGGACTGCTTCTGTAAACTTTTCAGATGGGCCGTCAGCAGATAGGCGATCGCGCCCCCCTGACTATGCCCCATAATCAGTATATCTTTAATGCCTGCCCGGTAACAGGAGTCGATTTTTGGCAGCATATCATTCACCAAAAAGGCCGTGCTGACCAACCAGCCCACATGAACAGCCGCTTTGGGGTCATCGGCCAGCTGGTAGCTGAATTTTTCAGAGCTACTGATCTGGATTTCCCCTCTGGCCGGTACCATGGCCGCGTAAAAATTGCTGAGCCAGCTGACACTATTTGCGGTTGTTCCCCGAATGCTGATGACCGCTGTGGATTGACTATCAGCCCACAAATCCCAGCGGTTATCGAGCCCCATAATGGGTGACCGGTAAACAGGTTTAAACTGCTGCGGAGCCGGAAACGCACTGACATAGGTAGAATCGCCAAACCGGGCCGAAACTTTCAGCAACTCAATGTACTCCGCTTTGTCGAAACCCGGTTTAAGTTTTTGACCCAACAGGCCGTACGGAACCAGCAGCAATGCAACAAGGGCAGAAACATATTTCATACGCAGAAGATGGTTTTGAACACGTATTAACGGCTGATAAGTTGAGTGGTATTCGATCAACTTATCAGCCGCCTGATTTTATCCTGTTGCCAATAGAAGCCACCTGTTTGATTGGTCGTTCGGCAAGTGGCTAGCTTATTAAGAGGCTGGTTTCCTGAACGATTGACTGCGCCTGTAGCAAAGCGTCGGCGTAAGGTTCGACCAATATCCGGCCTACCGGGTTCGTTGAGAGGTCGGCGTCCCACAAGCCGGAATGATGCCAGTAGTCCGTGTGATCCCAATCAGGGCGATCGACAATCGGGTACAGGCACACGCCCAGAAGGGGAATATCGGCCTGCAGAACGGCTAAACACTCACGGGCAATCATGTTCATCCAAACCGGCCGGTCAATACCCGGATGACTGGTCTCGGTGAGGGCAATGGGACGCCCGTAGCGTCGATAGGCTTTGGCGAGCAGGTCACGAAGGGGCACCCAACGTGGATCGGGAATCGCATCGTTCCAGCCCAGAAATATACCCGTTCCGTCGATCCATTGATTATTGTAATAATAGTTGAAGCCCAATAGATCGAGGTATTCGGGAGAACCACCCAATTCAGGAGCTAGTTTGCCAGCCAGCATATCGACCGACTGAAACTGATTTCCGTCTGCAATCGCTGCCCGGCTAATCTGATCGCTGGTCGCATTCAGGGGCGGCACTATTTGTACCAGCGGCTCGGTCGTCAGAATACGAATGGTAGGGTCAAGCTCGCGCATGGCGGCTACTCCCTCGATGTAGGCACGCATCAGCCCGATCTTCACGTCCCAGCCCTGTTTGGTACAATAGGGAGACGTACCGCGGGCATCGCCCCCCAGCCACGACATAAAGCTAACCTCGTTGATGGGTGTTAAAATCAGTGTGTCGTCTGGATACTGATCGCGGTAGAATGTTACGAACGCCCGGCACAGAGCGGCAAAACGCCGGGCAAACATCGGGTGGAGGGGTGTCAGGTCGTCGGGGTAGCCGAAATGGCATAAATCCCAGACCTGCTGAATACCCTGCCGGTGCCCTTCGGCCATCATGGCGCTTACCACGCTCCAGTCGTACTGGTAGGCCTGTTTCTCGACCTGACTCCATTGAATACCTTCCCGAACCGTACGAATGTTAAACGTCTGGAGGTGTTGGTAATCGTCACGGAGCAACTGTAAATGTCCCGATAAACGTAATAAATCGACGCGGTTTCCGAAGCAATTTAACTGGTCGCTGCATTCGTAGCCAGCCCACCAAAACGACTGAAATGGGTTGTTGACCAGCGGGGTTGTTGAGTTGAGTAGCAAGGAGAAAATAGTTGGTACGATCAAATATGAGGAAAAAGAACACAGCCGTTACAAAACCTGCCCCTTTTCTGATGCAAAGGTTTTGGCCCGACCGGGTAAATCCGTTTGCTAAGCTTCCTGGCGAAGGCCGGTTTTAACACCGATGGTTGTTACTTACCTAGCGCCTGCACCAAGGCAATAACGAGTTTGGCGGAGTTTCGGGCCGCCGTGGGGTAGAACTTGTCGTAGGCGATGTGTGCTTCGGCGTCGGCCCGGTCGCTCAGGCTGCGGATGATCAGGTGCGGTACCTGTATCTGGTAACAAACCTGCGCTACGGCAGCTCCTTCCATCTCGGTAGCGTCGGCCCCGAAATCAGCCCGCAAACTGCTAACTTTCACCGGCGATGCGACAAAGACGTCACCCGTAACCACCGTTCCGGTTATCACTTTGACGGGCCGATCCGATACGCCCCCCGACGCCAGTGGGATACCCTCCAGCGATACACCCTTAGCGACCGTTTCGGCCAGTTTTAGCAGCGCGGAGTCGGCAGGAAAGTAGACCGGATTGAACTGTTTGGTCAGCGCATTACGGGTTTGCCGGGTCGGGGTATTCTTATCGGTCGTAGAGCTATAATCGTGATGCGCCGTTCGGCCGGCAATAACAATGTCGCCGGGTTGAAGATCGGGGTTCGTGCCACCGGCAATACCGGTGAACAAAACGCGCTGAGGCCGAAAGTGGTCCAGTAACAGGGCCGTTGTCATGGCGGCATTCACTTTGCCAATTCCCGTCTCAGCAACCACAACCCGTTGGTTACCAATTCGTCCGGTCGTAAAAGCGATACCGTCTACAATAACCGTTTTTGGGTTTTTCAGCGACTGGTTAACCAGGGCTACCTCCGCCCCGAACGCTCCCAGAAGACCCGTTACAGGGCGCGGTCTGTAGCGTTGAGCAAAGGAGATATTGGCGATAAGGAGGAAAATTAATGTTACTTTTTTCATCGGGTTGTCTGGTAAATTAATGGGCGTTCGTGCTAATGGAGATGGTAGTGGTGCTGATTTCGTCGCACCGGCGACCCGGCCGACATTATGAGAAAGTCCCGAAAGTCAATGGCCGCTCGTTAGGGCCAACAGGCAAAAAACGTCGATAATCCACAGGCCCAAGGAGACTTCGCGGCTTTTTCCAATCGCTACTTTAATGACGGTCCAGGATAAAAATCCCCAGATCAGGCCCTGCGTGATCGAGTAACTGAATGGAATCAGCACGAGCGCCAGAAAAGCAGGAAGCGCGTCATCTAGTTGCCCCCACTCAATACGGGTAATGGGCTTCATCATGAACGCGCCGACCAGCACGAGCGCCGGAGCGGTAGCAATGGACGGAATGACGGACAGCAACGGCGACAGGAAGAGAAACGGTAGAAAACAGCAGCCCGCCACAATGGCCGTCAGTCCGGTACGCCCGCCCTGCGCAATACCCACCGCCGACTCAATGTAGGCGGTTCCAGGGCTGGTGCCGAGCAACCCGGCCAGCGTCGTCGCTACGGCATCGGTTAGGAGAGACTGGTTCAGGTTGTTCGGCTGGCCATCGTCCGTTTGCAGGCCGCCCGCTTCGGCAACGCCCACAAAGGTGGACAGGCTATCGAATAAATCGGTGAACGCGAAGGCAAAAATAACGGGCCAGAGCGACCAGGAGAGTGAACCGATCAGGTCCAGTTTTCCAATCAACGAAAAATCCGGCATGGACCACACACCCTGAAAATTGACCAGTGTTGTACGACCAAAATTAACGGCTGATGCATCGCCCCAAAAACGCCCGATGGGCCAGGCAGCCAGCGTTGTCAGCATAATGCTGATGATAATACCCCCCGGTACGTCGCGCACGACCAGTACACTCGTTAGCAGAAGGCCAAACACAAACGTCAGGATAATGGGGTCGTTGAACGGCGCAATGCTTACCAACGTAGCCGGGTTCGCGACAATAAAGCGGGCATTTTCGAAGCCGATGAGGGTAACAAATAACCCAATACCAGCCGAAACGGCGTACCGCAGCGGTTGGGGAATGGCCCGTACAATAGCGGATCGAACGTTGAAGATGGACAGGATTAAAAATAATATACCCGCCCAGAATACGGCTCCCAGCGCTACTTCGGGCCGAATGCCCATGCCCTTCACAGCCGTAAACGTAAAGAAAGCGTTCATGCCCATACCCGGTGCGACAACAATCGGGTTGCGGGCATACAGCCCCATCATCAGGCTGCAAAAAAACGAGAGCAGTACCGTTGCCGTTAACACCCCACTAAATGGCAGGCCCGCCTGACTTAAGATGGCGGGGTTGACAACAATGATGTACATGGTTGCCAGAAAAGTAGAAATGCCAGCAAGAACTTCAGTCCGACGGGAAGGGGCGGTAAACGGAGTAGACAAGAGGAATGCGGGTTGTGGTTCGGCGTTTTAGACGTCAATCGGTACAAACTACAAACTACCCGCCAAAAACTCAAATGCCCGCCAACAAACTTCCGGCGGCTTCGTCGACCCAAACCAGTGCATTCGGATGCGTTTGCATAATACTGGCCGGTATTTCCTCCGAAACAGGTCCTTCGATAGCGTCGCGCAAAATACCCGCTTTTTTGGCCCCGCTCACTAGCAAAATAACTTCGTGCGCTTCGGTCAGATGGCGCAAACCAAGGGTAATGCCCTGGGTGAGTGTAGTTTCTTTTTCAAAATACTTCTGTCCTACCGTCTTTGTGCTGTCAGCTAATTCCGAGAGGTGGCAACCCAGCGTAAAGGAGGTACCCGGCTCGTTCAAGGCAATATGCCCGTTCATGCCCATACCAACGAGCAGTACATCAAGGCCGCCTTTTGCCTGAATCAGCGAGTCTATTTTAGCACATTCGGCTTCAAGATCAGTGGCTTTGGCATCGAATACATGTATCTGATCGGGGCGAAGCGCCAGCGGGGCAAATAAATCCCGGAAGACATAGTACGAACAACTACCGAAGTCATCAGGACCGAAGCCAACCCATTCATCGAGCCCGACGAACGTGCACTGACTAACGTCCACCCGTCCGGCCTTCGCCAGTTCAACGAACCGATGGTAGGTCTCAATTGGCGTATCACCCGATGCCAGGCAGAGCATCGCGTCGGGTTTCTGATTGATGATGGCTGCAATATGCTCGGCTGTATACTGCGATAGCTCGGCGTGGTCAGGAAATTTTTGGATGGTCATACTAAAAAAATTATTTCAACTCACTTGCCCGCAGATCACGGCTCCAGCGTTCGGTGCCTTTCTGATCGTACACTTTGATATTGAGTATGCGGTCGGCCAACGGGCCGCTGACGCTCAGAATACCGAAATTTCGATCCGTAACCAGGGTTCCATCTATGTAAGTCGGCTGTTTTAATTCGTCGGCCAGTGGTTTTGCCGGGCTGGAGGTAAGGGGCGATATGGTCAGGTCGTACAGCGGATAAGTGCCGGCCCGATCTAGCTTGTGCAGGATCGAGTGGTGCCGGTCGCCGGTGATGAACAGTACACCGGGGATTTTGGCGTCGGCAATCGCCTTAAACAGTCGATCGCGTTCGGTGCCGTAAATGGCGTAATTTTCGAATGCTTTGGTGGGATTAACGATCTGTCCGCCCGTCACAATAAATTTAAACGTTGCCTTGCTAAATGTCAGAGCATCCAGCAGCCATTGCAGTTGTTTGTCGGCAAAATAGGTCTTGCCAGGTCCGTCCGGCATTTTGTCGGGAGCGCGGAAGGTACGGTCATCGAGCATAAAAAACTGACAGTCATTCCAGGTAAACGTGCCCGCGCAACTTTCGGGAAACACAAAATTCGGGTTGGCCCAGAACAGCTTGAACGCATCAAGGGTAACTTCTTTTAGCCAGTAGGAGCGGTCAGAATCATCGGGTCCGTAATCATGATCGTCCCAGATAGCGTAATTATGGGTAGCGGCCAGTAGCGGCTGCATTTCGGGTAGCGATCGCGTGTGCGTATACCGGCGAAGCACCCCGCTGCGTGTGTTCCAGTCGGCCTCGCGGGTGTAGGTATTATCGCCCGTCCAGAGCATAAAATCGGGCTTCTGGGCTGCCAGTGCGGTAAAAATCTCATAGCCTCCGCCGTAGGGTGTGCCGGGCCGGTCGAATCTAGCTTCGTTGACGTAGGTGCAGCTTCCGACGCCGAAGTGAAACGTCGGAGGGTCGGTCCGCCACTGCCACAGGTTTTGGGTTTGGAACTGAGTCGGGTAGGGCAGGCTCACCTTCTGGCCCTCGATCAACAGTTCGTACGTGTACTTTTTTCCGGGTTCCACCTGATCGGCGAGCAGGTGGGCTGTAAAAGCCGTTTGCCGGTTGGTGTAGACTTCGTTGGTTACGTAACTCGTCGGCGGCTTGCCATCCGCCGGGCTTTTGTCTTCATGGTAGCGAATCTGAACACGGGCTGGCTGATTGGTTTGGACCCAGAGTTTTACTTCGCGCATGTCTGAGTACCCAACCATTGGCCCCGACTGAAGCACCTTTGGCTGAGCAACATTTTTCTTGCCCATTCGGGCAACGGGTACCGGTCGCTTCGGTATTGACTGTCCATATAAAGCAACCTGGCCCGTCAACAGAAGGACTAAGAGTAACTGAATTTTGTACATGGGGGAAAGATGGCGTAATTTTGCGGTTCGTTCAATGAAGTCATGCAACTAAATAACCGTACGTACCAGATTCAGGGTGTCAATGTACTGGCTATAGCCGACCAATTCGGCTTGCCTTTATACGTCTATGACGCCGACAAAATTATCGAAAAAATCGGCTTGCTCCGGTCATCTTTCAGCGGAGTCAATCTAAAAATAAAGTACGCGGCCAAGGCCCTGACCAATGTATCGATCCTGAAGATGATGCGTCAGCAGGGCGTCGAAATGGACTCCGTGTCGGTTAATGAAGCCCGTATGGGTATGCTGGCTGGATTCGCGCCGGGTCAGATCATGTTCACCCCCAGCGGGGTATCATTCGAGGAGATTCGCGAAGCCGTTGACCTGGGTTTACAGCTCAACGTAGATAGCCTTTCTCTGCTGGAATGGGTGGGCCAGACGTATGGAAGTCAGGTTGCCATTAGTATACGAATTAATCCGCACATCAGTGAGGGCGGTAATATCAAAATCTCGACGGGCCACGCCGATTCCAAGTTTGGTATTTCAATTTTGCAACGGGATGCCATTCGCGAACTGATTGAGAAGTATCAGATTCCGATGGCGGGACTGCACATCCATACCGGTTCCGATTTTAAGAATGCCGATGCCTTCCTTCGGGGTGCCGATGTGCTGTTTGACCTTGCTTCGGATTACCCAAACCTGTCGTTCATCGACTTCGGTAGTGGGTTTAAAGTAGCGTATAAAGAAGGCGACCACGTAACGGATGTTGCTGAACTGGGCCGTAAAGTATCGGCTGCTTTTCAGAATTTCTGCCAGCAATACGGGCGCGATATTGAGCTCTGGTTCGAGCCGGGCAAGTTTTTAGTCAGTGAGAGCGGGCATCTGCTGGTGAAAACCAACATCGTCAAAGAGAACCCGACCCGCACGTTTGTGGCTGTCGATTCCGGGCTGAACCACCTCATCCGCCCCATGATGTATGACGCCTACCATGACATTAAAAACATCTCGAATCCGTCCGTATCAGAAAATTCCCCTGAGAAGACGTACAACGTAGTCGGGTATATCTGCGAGACGGATACCTTCGCTACCGATCGCTCGTTGCCCGAAGTGAAACCCGGCGATGTGCTGTCATTTGAGAATGCGGGGGCGTATGGCTTCAGTATGGCATCGAACTACAACGCCCGGTTTCGCCCCGCCGAAGTGCTGGTCTACGAAGGTCGTCCGTACCTGATTCGCCAACGCGAAACCTTCGAAGACCTGCTACGTGGCCAGGTCGATGTACCAGCCTTGAATTTAGAAGTGATAGAGCAGTAGACCATAAACTCTCAACCCCTAAACGCACAAACTACGAACAACGAATGGGACGCGCATTTGAATACCGGAAAGCCCGAAAAATGAAACGGTGGGGGCAGATGGCTAAGACCTTCACCCGTATTGGTAAAGACATAGTAATGGCCGTTAAAGGCGGTGGTCCGGATCCTGACACCAATGGTCGGCTCCGGGCGATCATCCAGAATGCCAAAGCGGCTAACATGCCGAAGGAAAATGTGGACCGTGCCATCAAAAAGGCATCGTCTAAGGAGCAGGAAGATTATAAAGAAATCGTTTATGAAGCCTATGCCCCTCACGGTATTGCGCTGGTTATCGAAACGGCCACGGATAACCACAACCGTACGGTAGCCAATGTCCGGAGTTACCTCAACAAACTAGGGGGTAGTTTGGGGACGCAGGGAATGCTCGACTTTATGTTCGACCGGAAGTCGGTACTTCGGATTCCCGCCGAGGGCATCGATCAGGAGGAGCTTGAGCTTGAACTCATTGACGTGGGCGGTGACGAAGTAGAATTCGATGAAGAAGCCAATCAGTATATCATCTACGGTGAATTTACGGCCTTCGGCAGCGTTCAGAAGTTCCTGGAAGAAAAAGGCTACGAAATTAAACAGGCCGAATTTGAGCGTATCCCGAACGACTATAAAGAACTAACGGACGAAGAAGCGGCCGACGTCGAGAAGCTCATTGAGCGAATAGAAGAGGACGACGACGTTCAGATGGTTTACCACAATATGAAATAGAAAAAGGCCGGTTCAACCGGCCTTTTTCTATTTAGCGTAAACTGGTTTCTTCCCGAATGATCTGGACCCAGCTTTTGAGGATGAGCGGGGGGGCGTTGCGGTCCAGCACCGCAAACCGCACGCTGGCCTGGTAGTAGTACAGACCCGTGGGCAACGCTGCCCCGTCGCTGCCCCGCCCGTCCCAGCTCAGCGTCGGTCCCACCCCCTCGTAGACCTTGGCCCCCCACCGGTTGTAAACCACAAAACCAATCTGCTCGACAAACCGCGGACACTTCAACGGACTGAACACGTCGTTCTTGCCGTCCCCGTTGGGGGTGAACACGTTGGGCAGCACCAGCGAAGGACAGGCCTCCTGGCAGACCTTGTTGGAAGGCGCACTCTCCAGCCCCCGCTGGCTGACGGCCGTCACGTAGTAACAGCCCGCCACCGTGCTCAGCCCCGTGTGGTCGAAGCGGGTGGTGGGCACGCTCACCGAGCTCAGAGCACTCAGCGAGTCCTGGCGGTAGCGCCCGTAGTAGATCTTGTAAGACGCGATGTTGGCATCGCAGCTGGGCCCCGCGCCGGGGCGCCAGCTGAGCTTGTTGGTGAAGCTGGTCTGGTCGCAGAGGCTCTCACTGCTCAGACTGGCGCAGTTCAGCGAGTCCAGCGAGAGGGTGGGCGGGCAGGGCCGGGTGGTGTCGGTGGGACTGGCGCAGAGCACCTGGCTGTAGTTGGTCAGCACGCCCAGGCGGGCCAGCTGGGGGTCGGTGTACTGGCCCCTTGTCATCACCCGGTAGCAGTAGCTGGAGTCGGCTGACAGCGCCCGGCTGGTGTTGCCGTCGGCCAGGAAGGTGTCCGAGCCGTCGTCGGTGAAGCTGTAGGGAGCCCCCTGCACGCTCACTTCGCGGATCTTGTTGAAGGGCCCGTTGGGACCCGACCGGCTGCGGTAGACATCGTGCACCCGGCCATCGTTGGACCAGGGGGTGTTGGCCTGCCAAGAGAGGGTGATCTGCCGGTTGGCGGGGCTGGCCGCCAGGCGCACCGAGGAGGCCGGGTCGGTCACGTCGAGCCGGGTGAGCTGGCCGGTGGCCGGGTCGGTGTAGTAGAACTCCAGGCGGTAGCGGTAGGCGTTGGCGGTGGTGTTGAGGGCCGAGGTGGACGACCCCCGGTCGACGAAGACGGTGTCGGCGGCCCCGGGCAGCAGGCTGGTGTTGATGGTGGCGATGGGGGCGTAGGTGGTGCCGTCGAGGCCGGTGGCCCGCTGGATGCGGTACTGGTAGGGCCCGCCCAGGTCGCCGGGGTTGAGCCCGATGGGCCGCGACCAGCGGAGGGTGATCTGGCCGGTGGTCTCGCGGGTGGAGTCGACGGTGACCTGGGTGATGACGGGGGCCAGCAGGGGCAGGGTGAGGCAGGCCTGCTGGGAGGAGATGCTGGCCCCGCCGTTGGTTCCGCCGTTGGGGTCGGGGTAGAGGGCGACCATGCGGTAGGCGTAGGAGAGTCCCCGGCGGAGGGCGGAGGTGTCGGTGTAGGTGGTGGCGGAGCTGGGCACCCGAGCGATGAGGGTGTAGCCCGCCGGTACGCCTGTCTCGCAGAGACCTGGCGTGTAGGGTTCACAGCCTTCTTTTCGGTAGACGGCCAGCAGGGTGCCGGGCAGTCCGCAGGAGTAGGGGGTCCAGGATAGCTGGATGGCCCGTCCGTTAGCGGTAGCGGTGGGTCGGGCGGTGAGGTTCTGGATGGGCGGCCCGACGAGCTGGATGCGGAAGGTCTGGAAGGAGGTCAGCGAGGGGGTGGGCCGGTTGGGCACGTCGCTGACCTTGAAGGTGACGTCGTAGGGCGTTTCGCGGAGCTGGTTGCAGTTGGTCTGCCAGGTGAAGGTGGCCGTGGCGGGCTGATTCTGCACCACTCCTCCGTTGATGAGTCGGGCATAGGCGGGCTGGATGAGTTCTCCGGCCGCAAGCGCCGATCCATCCTGACCTACGTTGAAGACCCCGCCGAATCCGGAGATGATGACGCGTTGTCCGTCGGGGTCGGTGGCGGAGACGGTCTGGTTGATGAGGGTGCCGGCCTGGACGCAGAGGTCGGGGATGGGCTGGATGAGGGGTCGTTTGTTGGGGCTGTCGACGACGATGATCTGCATGTCGCGGGTGATCTCGCCGATGAGCACCCCGTTGCGCCATTCTTCGACAATGAACGCAAAATTAAATTGGCCCACTTCGCCGGGGGCATCCCAGCACAACTCGCCGGTGCTGGCGTTGATCGAGAAAGTGGGGGGTGCTCCGCCGTCCTCGCGGACGGTGCTGAAGCGGGTAGGATCTTGATAAAACGGAATCAGTTGGCCAACACATCCGTTATCCGTTGAACTTCTTGCCGGTACGCTCAAGCGGTAGGCGAGGCTATCGCCGTCAGCGTCGAAGGCGGCCGGGTTGTGGCAGAACTTCTGGCCCACGCGTCCCGAGTCCAGGGGTGGGTTGAGCATCACGGGGGTGGAGTTGGTCAGCAGAGCCGCGTTGATGTAAATCGTCGTCGAAACAAAGAAACGGATCTGGTCAGAGCTGGCGGCTGGCGGCAGGTTCTTCGTATCGGCGTTTCGGTTAGGTACAGTAACCCCAATACTATACGTGCCCGGCCCGGGGTACGTATGAGTAACGGTGTAGGTGTTTACGGAAGATGTACGTCCGTTAATGTAGACGCGGCTGCTACGTCGAACATCAGCGGTTGTACCGTCTCCAAAACAAATGGTGTAGTTTTCGGCCTGATCGGCGGCCGGTTTTCCCTTCACTTCGTCAAAATAGGCGGTGAAGGTAACCCGATAGGTCAGGGAGGTTTGAGAAATACGCTTGGTCGTTATTTCGCCCGCCCGCACGTGAGTTGCCTGACTGACACGGGGATAGAGCACTGCACCTAAAAAAAGGCTTAAAAGCCCAGATATGTAAAGAAACCGCATAGAGTTTTCGCGTTTTTCTTAAAACGCTTCACCGGGTGAAAAGTGTATTAATATCAGGTTGTAAGATAAGGTAAAAAGAAAAAAGGAGAAAGAGAAATAGTTTACGGCTACTTCTTTCTCCTTTTAGCAAAGCTATTAGCGCATTTTTTAACGTAACGTCATATCCTCTCGGATAATCTGGACCCAGCTTTTGAGGATGAGCGGGGGGGCGTTGCGGTCCAGCACCGCAAACCGCACGCTGGCCTGGTAGTAGTACAGACCCGTGGGCAACGCTGCCCCGTCGCTGCCCCGCCCGTCCCAGCTCAGCGTCGGTCCCACCCCCTCGTAGACCTTGGCCCCCCACCGGTTGTAAACCACAAAACCAATCTGCTCGACAAACCGCGGACACTTCAACGGACTGAACACGTCGTTCTTGCCGTCCCCGTTGGGGGTGAACACGTTGGGCAGCACCAGCGAAGGACAGGCCTCCTGGCAGACCTTGTTGGAAGGCGCACTCTCCAGCCCCCGCTGGCTGACGGCCGTCACGTAGTAACAGCCCGCCACCGTGCTCAGCCCCGTGTGGTCGAAGCGGGTGGTGGGCACGCTCACCGAGCTCAGAGCACTCAGCGAGTCCTGGCGGTAGCGCCCGTAGTAGATCTTGTAAGACGCGATGTTGGCATCGCAGCTGGGCCCCGCGCCGGGGCGCCAGCTGAGCTTGTTGGTGAAGCTGGTCTGGTCGCAGAGGCTCTCACTGCTCAGACTGGCGCAGTTCAGCGAGTCCAGCGAGAGGGTGGGCGGGCAGGGCCGGGTGGTGTCGGTGGGACTGGCGCAGAGCACCTGGCTGTAGTTGGTCAGCACGCCCAGGCGGGCCAGCTGGGGGTCGGTGTACTGGCCCCTTGTCATCACCCGGTAGCAGTAGCTGGAGTCGGCTGACAGCGCCCGGCTGGTGTTGCCGTCGGCCAGGAAGGTGTCCGAGCCGTCGTCGGTGAAGCTGTAGGGAGCCCCCTGCACGCTCACTTCGCGGATCTTGTTGAAGGGCCCGTTGGGACCCGACCGGCTGCGGTAGACATCGTGCACCCGGCCATCGTTGGACCAGGGGGTGTTGGCCTGCCAAGAGAGGGTGATCTGCCGGTTGGCGGGGCTGGCCGCCAGGCGCACCGAGGAGGCCGGGTCGGTCACGTCGAGCCGGGTGAGCTGGCCGGTGGCCGGGTCGGTGTAGTAGAACTCCAGGCGGTAGCGGTAGGCGTTGGCGGTGGTGTTGAGGGCCGAGGTGGACGACCCCCGGTCGACGAAGACGGTGTCGGCGGCCCCGGGCAGCAGGCTGGTGTTGATGGTGGCGATGGGGGCGTAGGTGGTGCCGTCGAGGCCGGTGGCCCGCTGGATGCGGTACTGGTAGGGCCCGCCCAGGTCGCCGGGGTTGAGCCCGATGGGCCGCGACCAGCGGAGGGTGATCTGGCCGGTGGTCTCGCGGGTGGAGTCGACGGTGACCTGGGTGATGACGGGGGCCAGCAGGGGCAGGGTGAGGCAGGCCTGCTGGGAGGAGATGCTGGCCCCGCCGTTGGTTCCGCCGTTGGGGTCGGGGTAGAGGGCGACCATGCGGTAGGCGTAGGAGAGTCCCCGGCGGAGGGCGGAGGTGTCGGTGTAGGTGGTGGCGGAGCTGGGCACCCGAGCGATGAGGGTGTAGCCCGCCGGTACGCCTGTCTCGCAGAGACCTGGCGTGTAGGGTTCACAGCCTTCTTTTCGGTAGACGGCCAGCAGGGTGCCGGGCAGTCCGCAGGAGTAGGGGGTCCAGGATAGCTGGATGGCCCGTCCGTTAGCGGTAGCGGTGGGTCGGGCGGTGAGGTTCTGGATGGGCGGCCCGACGAGCTGGATGCGGAAGGTCTGGAAGGAGGTCAGCGAGGGGGTGGGCCGGTTGGGCACGTCGCTGACCTTGAAGGTGACGTCGTAGGGCGTTTCGCGGAGCTGGTTGCAGTTGGTCTGCCAGGTGAAGGTGGCCGTGGCGGGCTGATTCTGCACCACTCCTCCGTTGATGAGTCGGGCATAGGCGGGCTGGATGAGTTCTCCGGCCGCAAGCGCCGATCCATCCTGACCTACGTTGAAGACCCCGCCGAATCCGGAGATGATGACGCGTTGTCCGTCGGGGTCGGTGGCGGAGACGGTCTGGTTGATGAGGGTGCCGGCCTGGACGCAGAGGTCGGGGATGGGCTGGATGAGGGGTCGTTTGTTGGGGCTGTCGACGACGATGATCTGCATGTCGCGGGTGATCTCGCCGATGAGCACCCCGTTGCGCCATTCTTCGACAATGAACGCAAAATTAAATTGGCCCACTTCGCCGGGGGCATCCCAGCACAACTCGCCGGTGCTGGCGTTGATCGAGAAAGTGGGGGGTGCTCCGCCGTCCTCGCGGACGGTGCTGAAGCGGGTGGGATCCTGATAGGCCGCAATGGCTCGCCCTACACAACTGTTACCATCGGGAGCCGTTCTGGGTACGCTCAGCCGGTACGCAAGGCTATCGCCGTCGGCATCGAAGGCGGCCGGGTTATGGCAGAACTTCTGGCCCACGCGCCCCGAGTCCAGGGGCGGGTTGAGCATCACGGGGGTGGAGTTAGTCCGCAGGGCCGCATTGATGTAGATCGTCGTCGAGACGAAAAACGGAATGATTTGCGATTGATTGGGTGGAGGTAAATTGATCGTACCCTGGTTTCTGTTGACAACCGTAATGCCAATGGTATACGTACCGGGTCCGGGATAGGTGTGAACAGTTTTGTAAACGTTTATGGTGGACGTATTGCCGTTTATAAGCGTTACTTTGCTTCGTTTCACTACTTCCGTAGTTCCATCGCCAAAGCACATGGTGTACTCGTTGGCGGCATCGGCGGCCTGCTTTCCGCCATTGGGGCCAGATGTGTAATCGTAGTAAGCTGTGAATGTAACCTCGTACGTTAACGAGGTCTGAGAAATCCGCTTGGTTGTAATTTCTCCTGCCCGCACGTGGGTGGCCCGACTGGTGTTGGACCACAGGAGACAACTCAGAAAAAGAACAGGAAGGGTAAGATTATAGACAAATCGCATACGATTATTCCATTTGCATCTTAAACGAAAACAAATGAAAAAAGCGTATTACGAATTACGGTTTGTCGTTTACGGTTTGTGGTTAGTTAACGCGAAAGCAACTTACGCGTCAGTACCGGCGGGGAACCCCAACCAAAAACCGTAAACGACAAGCCAAACAATCATTAATACAACACCCAGGTATCTTTCCCCCCTCCACCCTGCGAGGAGTTGACGACGAGAGAACCTTTGCGAAGGGCTACCCGAGTAAGGCCACCCGGAATCACGTTGACGCCATCGCCGTAGAGAATATACGGGCGCAGATCGACATGGCGACCTTCAGCATGGTCGCCTACAATACAGGGAACCCTGGACAGCGAAATAGTTGGCTGGGCAATGTAGTTACGCGGATTTTCCTTGATCTTCTGCCGAAACAGATCGTGCTCTTCCGGCGAGGCTTTCGGGCCGATAAGCATGCCATATCCCCCCGCTTCGTTGGCTTCTTTAACAACCAGTTTTTCGATGTTGTCCATCACGTATTGGCAATCCTCTTCTTCCCGGCAGATGTACGTCCGCACGTTTGGAATGATCGCTTCTTCGCCCATGTAATACTCGATGATACGGGGAACGTAGGCATAAATTACCTTGTCGTCGGCAACACCCGTACCAGGCGCATTGGCCAACGCCACACGTCCTTTTTTATACACCTCGAAAATGCCGGGTACGCCAATCATGGAGTCCGGGTTGAAGGCTTGTGGATCCAGGAACGTATCATCTATACGGCGGTAAATAACATCCACGATCTGGAATCCCTTAGTGGTTCGCATTTTTACATAACCGCCGGATACCACCAGATCGCGGGCTTCCACTAGCTCAACGCCCATTTGCTGAGCCAGGTACGAATGCTCGAAATACGCCGAATTATAGATGCCCGGCGTCAACACAACCACCGTTGGATTCGGCCGGTCGGCAATGAACTGAAGCATCTGGAGCAATCGGGTCGGGTAATCGGACACGGGTCTAACGCCTGTCTGAGCCAGTACTTCCGGAAATGTCTGCTTGTTCAGTTCCCGGTTTTCAAGCATGTACGAAACGCCCGACGGACAACGCAGGTTGTCTTCGAGAACCATCATGGTTCCGTCTTCTCCCCGGATCAGGTCGGTACCTGTGATGTGGCACCAGATACCTTTGGGTGGTCTGACACCCAGGCAGGCGGGCAAAAACGATTTGCTGGATTCGATAAGGTCGCGCGGTACAACGCCGTCATTTAAAATACGCTGCTCATTATATACGTCGTCCAGAAACATATTGATGGCCTTTATGCGCTGAATCAGACCGGCCTCCAGCCGATCCCATTCGGCCGATTCAATGATGCGGGGAATAATATCGATGGGCATAATGCGCTCAGTTCCTTCGCCTTCTGAATAGACATTGAAGGTAATTCCCATACTCATCAGCGCCCGTTCGGCTGCATGCTGTCGCCCAATAAGATCCTCGCGGGTAAGTTGTTCAACGCGTTGCTGAAAAGGAACATAGCCGTCCCTTACCTGCATCTGGCCGGCAAACATCTCGTCAAAAAAGTCTTCCGTGTTATAATCGCGAAACGAAAAATTACCATTGTCCTGACCCTGTGATTGAGTCATTCCACCGAGCGTCTGCGATTGTGATTGGCGGGCCTTTTGTTTTTTCATAGAACAATATATTGCAGCATAAGTGGATTGCCAAACAGAATAAAGTTGGTGCGTACAATTTGCAAAGAAAGCATTGTAAACGTAAAGTCTGTGCTCTTCGGGAAGCTTTCGGCAAATTAAAGGCTGGCTACGCAGGTGAATCGATACCGCGTGTGGTCTGTTCAACGGTACTTAATCCGTTCCGGCTAGAGGCTACATTATTTTTTTACTTAGCTGCAACGGTAGATATACTTAGTACGTACAGTGAACATTGCCGGGAAACGAGTCTGGTTTCGGTTTAGTTTCCGTTTACATATTTTTAACAAAACCAACCTAGTACATTTATGAAAGCACTGCTTTTGTTTAGTTGCGTAGCTACCCTGGTGGTAAGCCTGAATGCCTGCAACCGGAGTTCCGTCGATCCGTCGACTTCCGATGCATCTGCCCGTTCGGCCAGCGTTGAGAGTACGTCGCTGACCGGACCGCACAACCTGACAGTCGTAGAAACAGCGACGTTACCAGCCGCTATTCCTACCTACATTACTACGAACTATGCTGGTGCAACCATCAAGGAAGCCCTGAAAGACCCGAAAGGAAATTATGTGGTAGCGATCACCCTGAACAGCACCCTGAAGTTGTTGCTGTTTAAGGCGGACGGTACGTTCATAAAAGTAGCCGAAGGTAAACCCGGTCGTTCACCCCGTGACTCCGCCAATCATACGCCCGGCGATTCAGCGCATCATCCTAAACACGCTCATGGTGATTCGTTGAATCATCCTAAACCGCCTAAGGCTGATTCTGCCAATCGGCCCCGCCCCGGTAAAGGGCCGGATGTGACAACTGTAGCCGTATCGAGCCTGCCAGCCGCTATCACGACGTACATCAGTACGAACTACGCCGGTGCTACGATCGATAAAGCCGTCCAGGAAAAAACGTCCAGCGACTACCTGATCGCCATTACAACAACGGACAAAAAGCGGGTTGCTCTGCTGTTTGCCTCAAACGGTACGTTTAAGAAAGCCGTGACTGGTAAGTAAAAGCTTGTTTTGTCATCAAACAGAAAAGACCCGGTCGAGGCCGGGTCTTTTCTGTTTGATGATACCTAACTGATTGCAACGGATAAACTATATTTTGTACTCTTGCTGAGTAGTGTCAACTTATCTATCAGCATCGTATGAAAGCCCTATTTTTACCCTCGCATGGCTCGTTGCAAGCTTTTCCGTATCAACCGCCCAAACCGAAAAGGGGCGCTGGATGGTTGGTGCTCAGGTAGGAAATTTTCAATTCAGTACCCAAAACCAGTATAGTTCGTTTGCTGGAAGTATATCCCCTTCGGCCGGGTACTTTGTGGTAAATAATCTAGTGGTGGGAACGGGCATACCGCTTAGCTTGGCGATCAACAATTATGCTGATCCAAACGGGGACATTCACAATCGAAGTACAAGCATTGGTCTGTCCCCTTACATACGCTACTTCATTGGAAGTAACAAACTGAAACCTTATGTTGGTGTATCCTACGCTTACTCAAAATCAAACCAGCGTACGGAGAGTGGCTATCAAACGACAAAAACAGGTGAGTTTACGTCTTCAGTGATCCCAACCGTTGGCGTAGCTTATTTCATTAACCGATCGGTGGCCTTGAACGCTGGCCTAAACTATATTTGGAGTCAATATGATAATGGGTATTCGGTGTACGATGCTTCCGGAAATCCAATCGAGCGGACGACCTACACGTCAAAATACCTGTCACTGGATCTTGGCTTCCATATTTTTCTGGGTAAATGAAGCTGATGCAAACGGGGTCGGTACCTCTACCGACCCCGCTAGTTTACCACAGATAATGAACCGGTTTTTTGATCCGTTCGTCGTAAATTCTCTTTACAGCTGCCATCTGTTCGGCAGACGGGGCGGGCCGATCAGTGGCTTGCAGGTTGGAAGTGAGGTGCGCTGGTTTCGACGCGCCGGGAATAATGCAGCTCACGGCATCGAAAGTCAGAATCCAGCGAAGAGCATCCGGAGCCAGGTTCGTATCATCGGGGAAAACGGCCCTCAGTTCGTCAACGGCAGCCAGGCCCGTTTCATAATCCACGCCAGAGAAGGTTTCCCCTTTGTCGAAAGCTGCGCCCTGCCGGTTAAAATTCCGGTGATCATCGGCCGAGAAAGTCGAATCAGCACTGAATTTGCCGGTCAGTAATCCACTGGCCAGGGGCACCCGCACGATAACACCCACATCCCGCCGAAGGGCTTCGGTAAAAAACAACTCGGCGGGGCGTTGCCGGAACATATTGAAAATGATCTGTACCGTTGTCACGTTGGGGAAGTCAATCGCCTTCAGTGCTTCCTCTACTTTTTCGACACTAACCCCGAGATGCTGGATCTTTCCTTCGTCCTTCAACCGGTCGAACTCGTCGAAGATTTCGGGCCGGTAAAAGACGTCGGTGGGTGGGCAGTGCAACTGAACGAGGTCGAGGGTTTCCAGGCCCATGTTGCGGAGACTATCTTCCACAAAGGCACGCAACACGCTGGGTTGATACGCTTTACTGGTATGCGGTTGCAGCCGACGCCCGCATTTGGTCGCTACATAAATCCGTTCGGACCGTGACCGGACGAGTCGGCCAACGGCTTTCTCGCTTTCCCCATCGCCATATACATCGGCGGTATCAATAAAGTTAATGCCAGCATCGACGGCCGCGTTGAGAATCTGATCGGCGTTGTCGTGGCTAAACGAATCGCCCCATTTGCCCCCTACCTGCCAGGTACCAAGGCTTATTTCGGAGATGGTAAAGCCGGTTTTGCCGAGTTTTCGATAATTCATGTCGCTGAGTTTAGAGAAGAGTTGATTAAATTAGGACATTGGCAAAAGGAACAGAATGCCGTGCCATATCAGGCAAAAACCGCGGTACGACATTCTGTTCTCTGTGAATTAAAGCGCAATGCCAAAGCGTTCGCCGAGTTCCTCCAGACTTTTGACAACTGGCTCGACAACAGGAATACCGTTTTTAAGCCGTTCCGCTTCCATGTCGCGTTCGGGGTCGCCAGGAATCAGTACGCGTTTGCCGTCAATCGCTTTGGCTTGCCGGAATCGTTGAATCCAGGTATCCATGTGCGTTTTAAACTCATTGGCGGGTCGGAACGCATCAATTCGCATAGCGCCGAAAAAATGCCCGGTTCCGGCACCGACACCTTCATTGGCCTGCATAAAACCGGCTGTAGCAAACGGAGGAACCCAGGGGCCATAATTGGCGCCCGACAGCACGCCCGAAAAAATATCGACAATGGCGCCCAGTCCATAGCCCTTGTGAGAACCATGTTCGCGGTCGGTGCCGAGGGGAAGCAGCGCCCCACCGTTCCGGATCGCATTGGCATCCGTTGTCGGCTGGCCTTCGGCGTCCTGCGCCCAGCCCAGCGGCACATCCTGCCCCTTGCGCTGTAGAATTTCGAGTTTGCCATACGCCACCGCTGTAGACGCGAAATCGGCCAGAAAAGTCGGTTCGGTAGCCGCCGGAATGGCTACGGCTATCGGATTAGTACCCAGAAGTTTGTCTAACGAAAAGGTGGGAGCCACGAGTGGGGCCGCATGGGTCATGGCCTGTCCGATCATGTCGTGTTCGGCCGCCAGCAGCGCATGATAACCGGCAATGCCAAAGTGGTTTGAGTTGCGGACGGCAACCCAGCCGGTTCCGGCTATACGGGCTTTTTCGATGGCTACCTGCATAGCCCAGGGACCTACGACAAGACCCAGGCCACGATCGCCATCGACCACTGCCGTTGAGGGTGTTTCGTGAACGATACGGATGTGGGGTTGTGGATTGATCCGGCCATTGTCGTATAGCCGTATGTAGCCGGGCAGACGCGCTACGCCGTGCGAGTCGACACCCCGGAGGTCGGCACTAACGAGGACATCCGCGGCCAGTCGGGCATCCGTTTCGGAGCAGCCAATGGACAGGAAAATTTGTTCGGTAAACGTTCGGAGTTGGTTCGCGGTAATCATGGTCGCAAATTAGCCAACATTGGGGAATGGGTTAAATTTTTCTGAAAAATGAGCACACTCCTTAAAATATACAGTTATTGACTATACATCCATTTATTTACACTTACCATGAAGTCATTCGTACGACGTCTGCTTGTTTTAGCTTTTGTTCTCGTTGGTCAGTACGCCATCGCGCAACCCCAGGATACCCTCACGACCGAACAGTTGCTACAGCGCAAGGGAACAGCCTACGCAGCCTTACTGCGGCCATCCCGATACCTGGCCCTCGACGTAAACCATTTGATAGGCGGATTCCGGCGATACCGATTTTTTGTAGGTGATGAACTGCATTTTAAATCCGGGGGCGAGAAATACCGGGAAGAACTCTACGATGTAACGGACAGCACGTTCAGTGTGCTGATGGCCAATCAGGTAATGAACCGGGATGAGCCGGTAACCTTCCGGTTCGATGATGTTCAAAAAGTGTATCTGCACCGTCGGATCCCATTTATTACGGCAGCCGGGACCCTTTTTCCTATTGCGGGTGGCGTGTATCTGCTGGCCGACGTTGTCAATAACCGGGGCTTTTACAGCAATACATTGCCTGTTGTAGGAACGCTGGTCCTGAGTGGGGCCCTGTTTCACATTATCAGTAACCCCCACATTAAAATCAATAAAAACCACAAGTTGAAAGTGTTACGCACCTATTAATGCGTTGGTGGCTGAACGAATAATTACCTTTCTACTGGTTTTCTACTACGGAGAGTGATGCGGTATTTACAGATTGTTCTGCCGTTGGGAGTACCAGTGGCAACAGCCTGCTCTGTGTCATTTTGACACGAAAAAGAGCATGTTTGGTTTTACCGAAACCGTTTTAAATTTGTCGCATGTCAACCTCCATCGAAGCGCTTCAAGCCGACTGGTATCAGCATTATGCCATGTATACCGATGATTATCAGTCGGGCCGTCAGTCGTTTATCGCCAACCTGTTACCGCAGGCTGCCGTGCAGTTTTCTGTGTACCAGACGCTGGACATTCTACACAAACGACTTGGACATGAAACGCTTCGCCGGGCACTGGACCCCGCCGAAACGCTGGATAGTCCTGCTACGGTTTACACCGATGGGTCGTGGCTGAAAAAAAGCAACATGGTCGGGATAAATGTCCGTACCCTGGGTTCTTTCTGGAAAGTCATTACGTATGTGCTGACGCTGCCCGCCAGTCACGACAGCATTCATTTGCTACCCATCTGGGAGCCGGGTGTAGTCGGAAGTCTGTACGGGATGGTGAGTTGGCAGATCAATCCGGAGTTTTTTGATGTAGAGCTGGCCCGTTTCGTTCCTGGTCTCGACTCCGTTGAAAAACAATTAAAGGTCGTGACCAATCTGCTGCACGCGATGGGCCGAACCGTTGGCATGGATGTAATTCCGCATACCGATCGCTTTTCGGAAATGGTGCTGTCCTCGCCATCGTTATTTGAGTGGGTGCAGCGCGACGAAAAGGGAGGTAACCCGGCTACATTACTGGACCACTCCAGCCTGGTATATCGCTATGTTGAAGAAGCGATCTGGCAGTTTCTCAAATTCAGGGGAGCCGCCGACGGAACCCCCCTGACTTTCACGAAAGATGCTTTCTTTGCCACGAGTCCTGCCGTTGGCGTACCCGGTCTGACCGATGACCAGCGTCAGCGGATCCTGTTTGGTTACCCGAACGATTATAATGGCCGACTAACCCGACGGCTGGGCCTGATTCGTCACCTCACTGCGCAGGGGCTGGAAACATTGCCCATGACCATGGCTCCTCCATACCGTGGTCTACACATCGACGCAGACGACTTCACAACGGATGATTTCGGACAAATATGGTATCAGTACGCATTCGATAAACCACAACAGATGTCGCGGGTGTTTGGCCCGCTAGCGAGGTACCGTTTCTACGAGTCGAAGGACAACAATCAGAACTGGGAACTTGACTTCGATCGGCCTAACCTGCCAGCCTGGAGCTACATTTGCCGGAATGTGAAGGATTGCCAGCAGAAATATAACTTCGATTTCATGCGGGGCGATATGGCTCACGTACAGCTTCGCCCAACGGGTGTGCCCGCCCATCCTGATGCATTCTATGACCCTTTGGAGGCCATAAAAAAATACATACAGGCTAGTGGCGTACCTCATTACGCTTTCTTCGCCGAAACCTTTCTGGCGCCACCCGATACAATGGGATATGGCGATGAACTCGACCATCTGGAAGCCATCGACGCTGATTCGACGCTGGGCGATTTGCAATCGCTGGTGGTTGGTTCGACGGAGTTCAGACGTCAGTTTGCGACTTACAGCGATCACCTCAAAACGCGCCGGTTTGCCCCCAACTTTACGGTGATGACCGCCGACAAAGACGACCCGCGTTTCGATGAATTTTACCGCACCGGTAATCTATTTCGTTACTTCACCGCGTTATTTTTGACTGATATGCCCAGTTACGTTGGGCTGGGTTTTGAGGTCCGAAATCTGCACGAAAAACGGGGTCTCAATGAAGAATACACGAAGTTATATGTCTTTCACATTGAAGACGATCGCCAGCCCGATAAGGTGACACACGGCCCGTTTATCTGGGGACAAAATGCGGAACAGTTTGCCGCTATCGGACGAATGCGGGCCTTTGCCGAAAGCATCTGGTCGGCTATAGTCGGGAAAGAAACGCACTGGCTGGTTGGCCCAGCTGACGGCAAAAGCTACATCGCCTGGACGCACACCGAGCCAACCGGGTATATCTTCGTGGCCAGCATGACGGGTGATCTGCCAACAACAGGATCGGGTCTTGTGGCTGGAGAGGTGGTTTTTGACGAAGCCGGTTGTCAGATTTATAAGGAACCTTAATAAACAGTTGACTTACGCGGGGGCAGATTTAAGAACCTGCCTTCGCGATAGATTCAGTTTATTGATCGTTACCTTTACTGAATGAATCGCAACCTGCTCGACGGCCTTAACTTTGCGTCCAAGCTAACCCCCAAACGCATCGCCAATGCGCTGAAGGTAGTTTATAGTTACTATGAGTCCCGGCGAACGGGTAAGGCCATGCAGCGTGGTCTGCCCATGTCGGTCTCGTTTGAACCAACAACCTCCTGCAATCTACGTTGCCCGGAATGTCCCAGCGGACTTCGGTCATTTACCCGGCCCACCGGCATGCTTGGCGAAGAACTGTACAGACGCACCATCGACGAGTTGCACGAAACACTCCTTTACTTAATTTTTTACTTTCAGGGCGAACCCTATCTACACCCCCAGTTTCTGGAACTGGTACGGTATGCCACGGATCGGAACATCTACACCGCGACCAGCACCAACGCTCACTACCTGAACGACGCTAATGCCCGCAAAACAGTGGAGTCGGGGCTGGATCGACTTATCATTTCCATTGATGGCACTACGCAGGAGGTGTATGAGCAGTATCGGGTAGGCGGAAAGCTGGAGAAAGTACTTGAGGGAACGAAGAATATCATTCGCTGGAAAAAAGAGCTCAAGTCCCGCACTCCCCATGTAGTCTTCCAGTTCCTGGTTGTGAAACCCAATGAACACCAGATCGCCGAAGTCAGGAAGCTGGCCCGCGAATTAGGGGTTGACGAGGTGGGGCTGAAAACAGCCCAGATTTACGAGTACGAACACGGCTCCGACCTCATTCCGACGCTGGATGAATACAGTCGGTATGCCCCCCAGGCGGATGGAACTTACCGGATCAAAAATGGCTTTGGGGATCATTGCTGGAAAATGTGGCACTCCTGCGTCATCACCTGGGATGGTCTGGTGGTGCCCTGTTGTTTCGATAAAGATGCCCATCATCGACTCGGTAATCTCCAGACCGAATCCTTCGCTGACCTCTGGCAAGGCGCAGCCTACACCAATTTTCGCCAAACGCTACTCCGGTCCCGCTCCGAGATTGAGATGTGCCGAAACTGTACGGAAGGCACAAAAGTGTGGGCTGATTAAAGAGCGGAAGAGCGAATGAGTGAAAGAGTGAGTTGCTGATGCGGTGAAAACTACCGGATGGCTTCGCTCTTTCACTCATTCGCTCTTCCGCTCTTTATCTTTTGTGAAACATTCCGTGAAACAGTGCTTGCTTTCGTGGAAACTAACCGGCATCTTTGAACCTGCATCGCACAGACCTCATGGGTAAAGTCATTGCTATCGCCAACCAGAAAGGGGGCGTCGGTAAAACAACAACAACTATCAACTTGGCCGCCAGTTTGGCCGCCCTCGAATTTCAGACGCTCATTGTCGACGCTGACCCCCAGGCGAATTCCACGTCAGGGCTCGGCTACAATCCGAAAGAAATCGAGAACAGTATTTACGAATGTATGGTTGAGGGCGTGCGTCCTCAGGATGCTATTATTCAGACCGATTTTCCGAATCTGGATTTGCTGCCATCGCATATAGACCTGGTGGGGGCCGAAATAGAGATGATTAACCTCCAGAACCGGGAGGATAAAATGAAAACGACGCTCGACAGCATTCGCGACGACTACGATTTCATTATCATCGACTGTTCGCCATCGCTTGGTCTGATTACGATCAACAGCCTGACCGCGGCCGATTCGGTTATCATTCCGGTTCAGTGTGAATATTTCGCCCTGGAAGGGTTGGGGAAACTGCTGAATACCATCAAGATCATTCAGTCGAGACTCAATACGCATCTGGCTATTGAGGGTATCCTGCTAACGATGTACGACCTGCGTGTTCGGCTATCTAACCAGGTCGTTGGTGAGGTAACGAGCCATTTCCAGCAAATGGTTTTCAGTACCATCATTCCGCGCAACATACGGCTGAGCGAATCGCCCAGCTTTGGCGTACCTGCCCTGGCGCAGGATGCCGACAGCAAAGGAGCCGTCAGTTACCTGAACCTGGCCCGCGAAATTCTGATCAAGAATGGCATGATGCCGCAGGAAGCTTAAATCAAGTATGTATGGTGTATGATGTATGATATAGAATGATCTGATTCTGAGCTTTCGTTGTATATCATACATCATATACCATACATCATACGTACTTGTTTCATGGACAACACCAAAGCACCGAATAAGAAGATGATAGGATTGGGCCGCGGCTTGGGTGCCTTGTTGCACGACAGTGAATCGGTCAGTCGACAATCGAAACCGTCGCCGTTTGAGTCGATCGGTACGATGACTGAAATCAGTTTGTCGCTGATCGAAACAAACCCGTTTCAGCCGCGAACCCGTTTCGACGAAGAAGCGCTGCTGGAGCTGGCTGACTCCATCCGGACCCAAGGAATCATTCAGCCCATAACAGTCCGGCAGTTAGGGAAAGAACGGTATCAGCTTATTGCGGGTGAACGACGTTTGCAGGCATCTAAAATTGTCGGCCTGAGCCATATCCCGGCGTATGTTCGAACGGCGAATGACCAGCAAATGCTGGAAATGGCGCTGATCGAGAACATCCAGCGGGAAAACCTTAACGCGATAGAAATAGCGCTTAGCTACCAACGGCTCATTACCGAATGTAGCCTGAAGCAGGAAGAGCTGGGCGAGCGGGTTGGTAAAAACCGGACAACCGTTAATAACTACATCCGGTTGCTGAAGCTTCCGCCCGTCATCCAGGCGTCGTTGCGCGACAACCGTATTTCGATGGGCCATGCCCGCGCCATCATCAACATCGAAAACCCGGAAACGCAGATACGACTCTTTACCCGAGCTGTTGATGAAGAGTGGTCGGTGCGAAAGGTGGAAGAAGCGGTTCGTAACCTGTCCGACGATGCGAATGAGCTAGTGCCTACCCGGAGTGTTACATTGCCCAAGCAGGAGATGCGTAGTCTACAGTTCAAGCTGTCGTCGATGTTCGGTACCCGGGTATCCATCAAAGCGGATGAAAAGCATAAGGGCGAAATAAAAATTCCGTTTACCTCCCAGGAAGAATTGACCAAGATCCTGGAAGTGCTGAACTCACAAGCGTAACTCTGTTAAATTACCTTAAACGGTGAATTGACGGCCCGAAAAAGAGGTCACGGGCCGTTGTTTGGGCATGAAGCAGTCTTTTTTTTTACTGATAACTCTCCTGCTGTTCTGCTTGCCCATCGCTACTGCGTTTGCGCAACAACCGGCTATTCGGCCGGCTCCAACGCCAGCTGCCGTTGATTCGACCCGACGGGGGGAATCAGCTACGGACACTATCCCATCAACGATACGCCGTAACGGTGTGCAGATTCAGGTTGGCAAATCGGTGCTGACCGATGACGATTCCACCTCGCTCGACAACCCGGATACCGTGCAGGTATCGGCCAGACAGGAAGCCAAAATTCATAAAATCATCCCAAAAAAGGCAACATTGCGGTCGCTGATGCTGCCCGGTCTGGGGCAGGCTTACAACCGACAGTATTACAAAATACCGTTTATTTACGTTGGCTTTGGCGTGATGGGCTATCTGTTCGTCAAGTATAGGGGCCTGGCCAAAGAGGCCGAAACAGGCTATCGGCGACTGCTCTACGGCGACCCGGTAACGGACGCACTGTTTAACTACGGCGATGGATTCACGGCAAGTTTTCCTGACGCATATCAAAATATAAGAGGAGCCGCGGTTACCAGTACAGCCCTGTACACCAAAGTAGATGAGGTATTGATTGGGGTAAGCCCATTTACTGATAACAAGGTTGTTTTTCGAACCACGGCTAATGCCAAAAACGCGTATGACACATTCAGGCGCTACCGGGATCTAAACCTGCTTTTGTCAGGTGTTTTATGGGCGGTTAATATTGTCGAAGCCAATGTAGCGGCTCACCTGAAAACCTTTGATTTAACTGACGACATTTCGATGACCGTCGAACCCAATGTGTTACCTGCCCCCGGAATGGGCTTCGTTCCCGCTGTCCGGGTGGCCTTTACATTTAAATAGGGGAACCGCAACCACAAGCTGTAAACCAAAAACCTCAATACCAAGTGAATATTCTTCTGCTGGGCTACGGCAAAATGGGCAAAACGATTGAGCAGATTGTACTCGAACGGGGACACCAGATTGCAGGCCGAATTGATGCACACAACCACGCCGAGTTAACGAATCTTGCCGCCGACGCTGTAGACGTCGTCATTGAATTCAGTTCGCCTGAGTCGGCGGCCGAAAACATTACCAGCTGTCTTGAGCGCGGCTGGCCAGTGGTTAGTGGTACAACGGGGTGGTTAAGCCGCCGGGCTGCTATTGAAGAACTCTGTAAAACCAGGAAAGGCGCGTTCTTTTACGCATCCAATTACAGTATTGGGGTCAATCTGTTTTTCCGGTTAAACAAAGTACTGGCGCAGTTCATGCGAAATTATCCGTCTTATCATGTGTCGATGACCGAAATTCATCATACCGAAAAGAAGGACGCACCCAGCGGAACCGCCATTACGCTGGCGGAAGGCGTTATGGCGCAGTTGGAAAGCAAACGTCGTTGGGTTAGTAACGAAGCGGGTCACGAGCCGCAGCCTGTAGGCGACGATGCTATTGAAATTCAGTCGCTGCGGGAAGGAACCGTGCCAGGTACGCACGAAGTTCGTTATGACTCCGACGTTGATCAGATCGAGATCAAGCACGTGGCTCATAGCCGGCAGGGCTTTGCTCTGGGTGCTGTTGTGGCGGCTGAATGGCTCGTGGGTCGGGAAGGCATATTCGGGATGGACGACCTGCTGGGGAATTGAGTGATGAGCGGTTAGCTAAAAACCAGTTCATCTTCGTAATTTCGTAGCCAGCCAGGCACCGTCTGACAACCCATTCATAATTTATCATTTATAATTCAGTAAACGTGTCAGTAACTCAAACGAAGGCCGAAACCAGACCGGCTAAAGCTAGGAAATCGCCCATTCGGGAATGGTTCGATTCCGTTCTGTTCGCCGTTGTAGCGGCCACGCTTATTCGTTGGCTGTTTATGGAAGCCTTCACGATTCCAACGCCTTCGATGGAAAATAGCCTTATGGTGGGTGATTTTCTGTTTGTGAGCAAACTGCACTACGGCACGCGTACCCCCCGTACGCCGTTGCAGGTGCCGCTGACTCATCAGAAAATATGGGGAACGAATATTCCGTCGTACAGCACGGCCATTCAATTGCCTTCGTACCGGCTACCGGGCTTCACCCACGTAAAAAACGGGGATGTGGTCGTGTTTAATGTACCGCCCAAATACCTCAACGACAACATCGACTACCCCGTTGATCTAAAAACAAACTACATCAAGCGGTGTATTGGTATTCCCGGCGACGTGCTTGAAGTTCGGCAACGTGAGGTGTTCATCAATGGGAAGCCATTTCCGGCGCCACCGCGTTCAGAGCAGAAATACTTTATCAAAACAACCGAAGTGCTCGACGCGGCATTCTTCCGTAAGTACGATATCATAAATGATTACCGTGATCCAAGTCAGCCAACCGAGAATTGGAAACCGCTGGAGCAGTATAACGACTCGACCAAAACCTCGGCCATGGTGGGGTATAGCGTTAATACGACGCAGGACGTGATTGCTAAATTCAAAACCTTTGACTTCGTGAAAGGCATTGAACCCATGTCTGATAAACCAGGCGAGATGTCGCCGATGATTTATGGTACGCCAACGTTCAAGTGGAATCATGACAATTTCGGACCGATTACGATTCCGAAAAAAGGCGCCACCATACAGATCAATGCGCAAACCATTGCCCTGTATGGTCCGGTCATTCAATTATATGAAGGCAACGACAAGGTAGAGGTGGCACCGGAAGCCATAAAAATTGGTGGACAGCCGATCACGTCGTACACCTTTAAACAAGATTACTACTTCATGATGGGCGACAATCGTGACAACTCCCTCGATTCGCGTTTCTGGGGCTTCGTCCCCGAGGATCACATCGTGGGTAAAGCCGTGTTTGTCTGGATGTCGCTGGACCCGAATCCGGCCAATGCCTGGAATAAAATCCGCTGGAACCGATTGTTCAGAACAATTGACTAATGATCGAAATAAGACAGGCGGGCCGATTGGCCCGCCTGTCTTATTTTACTGCGTTACCACTCCACGGGTGGCAGTCCCTTGCTTTCCAGATAGGTATTTGCCTGGCTGAAATGTTTGTTACCGAACCAGCCGCCGTAATTGGCCGCCATGGGCGAAGGATGTTTTGCTTTCAGAACCAGGTGTTTTTTGCCGTCTATAATGGCTCCTTTCTTCTGGGCATAAGCCCCCCAAAGCATAAAAACGACGTGTTGTTTCTCGTCTGAGATGAGTTTGATAACCGCGTCCGTAAACGTTTCCCAACCCTTCCCCTGATGCGAACCCGCCTGACCGGCTCGTACGGTCAGGGTGGCGTTCAGCAGCATAACCCCCTGGCTGGCCCAGCGTTCGAGGTTACCCGATTTAGGAATGGGCTTGCCCAGGTCGTCCTGAATCTCCTTGAAAATATTAACCAGAGAGGGTGGCTTTGTAATGCCATCGGCCACCGAAAAGGCCAGCCCATTCGCCTGTCCTTCGCCATGATAGGGATCCTGACCAAGAATGACAACACGGGTATCGTCGAAGCTACATTTATTGAAGGCATTGAACATTAGCGCGCCGGGTGGGAAGACCCGTTGTGTACTGTACTCGTGTCGCAGGAATTGGGCTAATTCGCCAAAATAAGGTTTGTCGAATTCGGATTGGAGTCGATTTCGCCAGGATTCGGCAATAGATACATTCATGAAGGAACTGATAAAAGTGTTTAGGCATTATAGGCCTACGAACGGCGGAAGTGGCTCCCGAAAAAAAAAGTGAGAGCGGTTCTTGCGTAACAAAACTAATAAACCTAATTTTCGTTGTAAGGTTGCAAAACGACACTAATTTATGGTTTCGTCAGTCACAGAAGGCGTGAAAGTTAGCGTGAAGACAGAGTATCAGGCTGATTACTCTAGTCCACTCCAGGCGCACTATGTTTTTACTTACCGAATAACAATCGAAAACGCGAGCGACCATACCATTCAGTTGCTGCGTCGTCACTGGTTGATTTTCGACTCCAATGGCACCGTTCGGGAAGTCGAAGGGGAGGGCGTTGTTGGGCTCCAGCCTGTACTGGAACCGGGCGAAGTGCATGAGTATGTATCGGGCTGTAATCTGCGTTCGAGCATCGGAAAAATGGCGGGTACTTACCTCGTCGAGCGTATTATTGATGGCAAACAACTTCGGGTCAGCATTCCTGAATTTACGATGGTTGTGCCTTACAAGTTAAATTGATTCATTCTTGCTGCTTGCTTATTTTCGGTATCTGAGTCGCGCCCGCGACGAACACGCACTTCATTCTCCATTTCTGTTTGCGTTATATACCCGGGTCATTCGGGTAAAAACGGGTGCCAAAGCCTGGTTTATTCCCATACGAGTTCTACGTAAACAACTTCGCAAAAGTCGACAAGTCATTACCATTGCTGACTATGGGGCCGGGCCACGCCAGGCCGGGCCACGCCAGGCTGGATCCAAAGTAAACGAGTCCCGGCAACGCACGGTGGGGGACATTGCGCGTAACTCACAAAAACCAGCCCGCTTTGGCCGATTACTGTTTCGACTCATTCAGCGATTTGAGGCCAGGATAATAGTGGATTTGGGTACCTCCCTGGGTATGACAACGGCCTGCATGGCAGAAGCTACCAAATCCTATGGCGGTCGTGTGCTGACTTTTGAAGGATGCCCCGAAACGGCGGCCGTGGCGCGTCAGAATTTTGACCAGCTGGGTATTCAGAATGTGGAAATCGTGGTGGGTAACCTGGACGAAACGCTGGCCCCTCAGATTGCCTTGCTCAAGCCTGTTGATTTCGTCTTCTTTGACGCCAACCATCGCTATGAGCCCACAGTCCGCTATTTCGAAACTTGCCTGACCAATATTCACAACGATACGGTATTTGTCTTCGACGACATTCACTGGTCGGATGGAATGGAACAGGCCTGGGCTTATATAAAAAAACATCCCTCTGTCAGCCTGACGGTCGATCTGTTTTGGGTTGGCCTGGTGTTCTTTCGGCAGGAGCAGCCAAAGCAGGATTTTATCCTCCGCTTCTGAGTGAAACAGTGAAACAAGGGTGAATTTCAGTATCTTTCAAGGATGTTTACCCATTCAGCCATATGAACTTCCTGACTTGCAGGCGATTGGTATTAGCTAGTAGTGCATTGTTTCTGCTGCTGAACATAACCTCCTGCACCAAAAGCAGTACTGAACCGGATGTGCCGACCGCAACGTCATCGTTCGATTTGATTCAGCAGAAGATACTGACGCCTACCTGCGCTACATCAGGTTGCCATTTGTCGGGAAAAGATGCTACCTTCTCGCAGCACGAACTCGTGCTGGCAGAGGGAGTCGCGTATCAGAATCTGGTTGGCATTGATCCGAAAAACAGCGATGCGAAAGCCGACGGATTGAAGCGGGTAAAAGCATTTGCCTCCCTGGAAAGTCTGCTTTATCACAAACTGACAACAACGGCCAGCCATCATTCGGGAAAACAGTATGGTAATCCGATGCCATTGGGAAGCGCTTTACTGCCGGATGGACAAATCGAGTACATAAGACGATGGATTGATGCCGGAGCGCCAAAAACCGGTACTATAGCCGATGCTACGTTGCTGGACGACAAAACCGTGACGCCAGCCGCCTACGTGCCACTGACTGTACCCGCTACCGGAACGGGTTTTCAGATGGCTATTCCTGCATTTGATATTCAGCCGAATTTCGAGCGGGAACTGTTTACCCGGCGGATGGTCGGTAACACACAGGACATTTACGTAAACCGGTATGAAACGAAAATGCGGAGTGGAAGCCATCATTTCGTTGCCTATGATTTTCGTAACAAAACGATTTTGCCGAATCTGAACGATGTTCGTGATCTGCGTAATGCCGACAACTCGCTCAATATATTAACCGCCCTGACCATGTCCAACCATGTCTATCTGGCAGGATCGCAGGCGCAGTATCAGGATTACGTTTTTCCGGAAGGAGCTGCATTGCTCATCCCGGCGGGTGCTTCACTGGATCTCAACTCGCATTTCGTCAATAAAACGACGGCGGTTATGACGGGAGAAGCCCAGATTAATTTGTACACCGTTGATAAGTCGAAGGTGACACAACTTGTACAGACATTGGATCTGAGCAACACCAACCTGACTATTCCTGCCAACGGTCGTGTAACATTAACAAAGTCGTTTGCCTTTAACAAGCCTCGTAAGGTGCTTACGCTCACCTCGCACATGCATAAGCTGGGTGAGAAATTCGTAATTAAACTACTCGGGGGCGCTCGAAATGGCGAAGTTGTTTACACCTCCACCGACTGGGAGCATCCTGACATTATTACGTTCAAAACGCCTATTGACCTGCAGAAAGGGGAGGGGCTTACTTCGGAGATTACGTACAACAATACCACTGGCAAAGCGGTCGGATTTGGGTTAACCAGCGAAGACGAAATGGGAATAATCTTCGGCTATTACTACGAGAATTAAAGTGAATCTGTTTAAATCAATCCATCGAAGATTCTCTGATATGGGTGGAGCCAGCTTCTTGAAACTGGCTCGTGCGGTTTTGAGAAACTGACTCCATCCATATCAAAGAAACAATAAAGTGGCTGGCGTAAGAGAAATTCTCCCGCGCCAGCCACTTTATTGTTTACTATTAAATCAGACTACCGGGCGAGTTCAATATTAACCCGGCGACCTTTAATGGTATTTCCTTCCATCGCGTCGACAACGCGGTTCGCTACATCTTTCGGTACGTCAACGTAGGTGAACTTATCGAAGATATCGATGCTACCAATGCTGCTGCCTGGAATGTTGGCTTCACCCGCAATGGCGCCAACGATGTCGCCCGGACGAACGAAATCTTTGCGACCAATGCTCACCATCAACCGAGTCATGTTGGCATCACGCTCACGAGGGGCGCGTTGGTCATCACGTTCGAAATAAGGCTTACGCTCACCGCCTTCGGCGCGATCGTTGAAACGGGGACGATCACCACCAGCACTCCGGCGGTCACCGAAACGGGACGCTCCGTCGTTACGACCACCCCGGTCGTCGCTCCGGCGATCACCAAAACGGGATGATCCGCCATCACGGTCGCCAAAACGGGACGCTCCACCCCGGCGATCTTCCGAACGACCGTCACCCCGGCCCCGGTCCGCGTACTTGTCGCGGCCATTCCGGCGGTCATCTTCCAGGTTAAGATTCTGGTCGGCAAACTCGTTCTTTTCCAGACCCATGCTGCGTTTCACCAGGGCGGCTACAACCTGCTCGGTTGAGAAACCAGCGTGGTTCAACTGGACCAGCAAATCGTCGTACAGGTTCAGGTCTTTACTATCCTGAATCGTTTGTTGCAGTTGCTCAATGAAACGAGCCTTACGAACGCCAACGATATCTTCGAAGGAGGGAATTACTCCTTTCTCTACCTTAACTTTCGTGTACGTCTGGATTTCGCGGAAACGATATTTCTCATCACGACCAACAAACGAGAAAGCACGACCCGACTTACCGGCGCGGCCCGTCCGGCCGATACGGTGCACGTAATACTCTTCATCGAGAGGAATATCAAAGTTGATAACGGCATCAACGTCGTCAACGTCAATACCACGAGCGGCTACGTCGGTAGCAACCAGAATATTGGTTGTGCCCGCCCGGAACTTGCTCATTACATTATTCCGTTGCGCCTGGCGCAGGTCACCGTGTAATCCTTCAGCCTGATAGCCCCGGATTTGCAGGTCTTCAACGATTTCGTCGACCTTCCGTTTCGTATTACAGAATACCAGCATCAGTTTGAGATCGTACATGTCGATCAGACGGCACATTACCTCAACTTTCGCTTTCGCTTTTACTTCGAAGTAAACCTGTTCGATGTTTACGTTCGTCAATTCTTTCTTGACGACTTTCACCAGAACAGGATCTTTCTGGAACTTCTGGGTGATCTGCATGATCGGTTTCGACATCGTTGCCGAGAACAGGATCGTTTGCCGCTCTTCGGGCATTTCTTCCAGAATGCTCTCAATATCTTCACGGAAGCCCATGTCCAGCATCTCATCAGCCTCGTCAAGAATCATCATCTTAACGTTGTTGAGTTTGAGCGTGTTCCGTTCCATATGGTCCATAACACGACCGGGGGTACCAATAACAATGTGCACACCACTTTTGAGGGACCGAATCTGCCGCTCAATGGAGTCGCCACCGTAGATAGCTTCAATCCGGATGCCCCGCTTGTATTTGGCAAGCTTCTTGATTTCTTCAGCTACCTGTAAAGCCAGTTCACGGGTTGGGCAAAGAACAAGGGTCTGCACCGAACGGTCCTGAATATCGATCAGATCGAGAGCAGGAATACCAAACGCGGCCGTTTTACCGGTGCCGGTTTGGGCCTGTCCAATGACGTCACGACCTGCCAGAATGGGGGGAATGGCTTCTGCCTGAATAGGCGACGGGCTCGTAAAGCCCATGTCGGTAACAGCTGATAACAATTCGGCTGAAATATCCAGGTCAGCAAACAACAGTTGATTCGGATCAGCTTTGGGCGCTGTTGCGTCGGCAACGGCTGGCGCTGCTTCGTCGGCCGTTAGCAGCGGCTCATCCGCCACGATCACTACTTTTTCGGCAACGCCTTCCGCAATCAGTTCAGTTGCCGTATCATCAAATGATACATCCGTAGCCGATTCAGCGGCTGGTTTCGCGACTTTCTTTTTAGGGACTTTGGCGGTTTTAGTTTCGGACGGTGCCGCATCGATTGGAGCAACGGCGCTTGCCGCCATTTCCGTGGCTATTTTTTCAATGTCCAGGAATGCATCCTGCTCTTCGGATTTGTTTGTTTTCGTTTTCATTAACTTGGAAATGATTAAATACGTAAATCATCCAAGCGAAGACGAGTATATGCCAGTGAACGGCGCGATAATGCGAGAATTGCCCAACGAACCAAGCTGCCCAACGACCCAACAGGACCACCTCCCCGAACCTCTTCAAGGGGAATTAAAGACAACGAACCGGATCTACCGGTCGACTGATTGACGATTAGCCCACGCGCTAAGGTCCCGCTCACGGCGGGACGTCCACACAGAAACCCATCCTGTACATCCGTACATAAGCTCTGTCAGACCTAACTCAACGCGTAAAAAAGGAGAGAAACAGAGACGCGAACGGATGTCGCTTGTAAAATCTGGTGCAAAAGTACGGATTAATTAAATGAAAAGCAAATGTAGCTTTGAAGATATTGTATTTAATGGGGAGACAATCCCGCTGCTGGGCATTCTCGCGCAGCCTGGTAGGATTTTCGCTTGAATTTTAGTGTCTGAAAGTTAGTTATAAGACCGGTACTGTTTAAGCTTTCAGACAAGCAGACGTAATCGCATGACACCTTCATTCGGCAAAGCCATAATCCTGATCGGAGCCGCCATTGTGCTGATTGGTATGGCAATCTACTTTTTTGGGGATAAGTTCAGCTGGCTTGGCCGGCTACCCGGCGATATTCGGGTGGAAGGCAAAGGGGGCGGTGGATTTTATTTCCCTATCGTAACGTGTCTCGTCGTCAGCCTTGTTCTAAACCTGGTTATCGTTCTGATCCGGCGTTTTTTCGGGTCGTAGATTTGCCCGCATCCTTCACCGGATTGTCTTCGCTGTAGGTAAGCTTGTTCAGGTAAAATACCTCCCGCTGTGGCACATCCCGCTGCGCTGTTCTGGAAGGGGCGATCTTCTGGAAGCCGCAAGCCAGAAAATGCTGGCCATACCACGCCATCAGGTTATCCTGTGCCGAAAACGTTACTTTTTCGTTCTCCGCGTTAGTCTGTAACTTAAATTTTTCGGTTTCTTTCAAGATTTTGTTTTCCTGAATTACCTGGGTGATAATCTCGCCGTCACTCGGGTAAGCGAGCACGAACCGATCCTTCTGCTGAGATACCTGAACCATCTCCGTAAGATCCGTGCTGAGCAACTCCTTAATGGGAAAGCAATTATCCCACAGCAGTTTGCCCTGTTTATCGAACCCGCAAATAAAGGCGTGGGTGTAGCGAAAGCCCTCATATCGATCATTCCCGCGTAGATAGCCGCCATAGGCCAGGGTATTGCCCCGGTATTGGGGGTAGTACACTTCGGCAACCAGCGTTAGGCCATCGGCAGTGGGTTTCAGGTCATGTACCAGCAACCGGTAGCGGAATTTATAGTCCTTGCCTTCGTCTTTTTTCTTCTGTGCTTTGGCCAGTAATTTTTGTTGTCGTTGCGGTTTCAGGTAGTTGAAGAAGTTTTGAAGCTGCGAAAACTCAATGTACTGGATGGTGCTGGCCGGTTCAGTACCCGTATCGCCGTGGCGAAGGCGGGTTACATAGATTCCCTGCGAATAGGGAGTACAATCTGTAGAATAGTTTCCTACCAGTAGCGACTCCTGCTGGTTGACCGGGATTAACTTTCCCGAAATCAGGCTATTAGACGCTCCGTCAAAATCAAGCGTTCGCAGGAGTTTACTGTCGTAATTGTAGGTGCGTATCGAAAAATTACAGTGACGCCGGAGCGAATGAACCAGTACATGCACTTCCTGCCGGGCCTCATCAATTTCGAGGCTACTGATTTCCATGCGGTTAACATACATGCCGGGCAGTACCTTCACTGTGCGATCGAAGAAGGAAAACGACATGACAACCGGGCGCCCGTGATGATACCCACTCACAAAGGCCTGGCTACCCAGCACCTTAAATTGCTGAACATCTAGTTGGTCGATCAAACTGCCTTCGAATGTGTCAACCACGCCGTCGTCGAGGTGCAGCCGCACAAACTGGTACTCATCCGTATCGTATTCACGGAAGAGGTGATACACGTACTGGTCGGAATCGTACGTAGCTACCTGTCTGTATTTGACATCCTGCTTAAATTCCGCTTGCCAGAGCAGGTTGAGGTTAACGTCGTATTTTCGGAAGGCCAGTTTAACGGGCGTATTGTCGACAAAACTGCCGGTACGAATGGTCATCAGAACGCCCCGTTCACCCAGCGGAGTTACGTCAAATGCTTCGGCTTCGTTGGGGTCTGATGGAATTTCAAGACGTAACGACTGGGCCAGCTGGGCACAGGCCGGCCAAAACACGGTGGTCAAAAACGACAAGCAGACTATGTAAAAAATACGGAGCATGAAGAGGCATGTATGACGGAGCGATGCCTTATAAACAAAGGCCAATCACCCGTTTTCTAAACAAGCATTTCAGTAAGATTAGTATTTTTTTTACAATATTCCCAACTTTACCTTCCAAAGCTAAATAGATTAACCGTCCTTCTTTTCGGTAAACTATTTCTTGAACAAATCCAAAATTTGTCTTAACTATGAGTGAAGTAGCCACCCGTTTTGCCCCCGGCGTTGTGACCGGCGAAGGCGTCACCGAAATTTTCCGTCACGCTAACGAAAATGATTACGCCCTTCCTGCCGTAAATGTCGTTGGAACGGACTCTGTTAATGCCGTACTGGAAACGGCCAAAGCTGTTAACTCACCGGTAATCGTTCAGTTTTCGAACGGGGGCGGAATCTTCT
Source organism: Spirosoma lituiforme (assembly GCF_054776635.1). Taxonomy (NCBI): domain Bacteria; kingdom Pseudomonadati; phylum Bacteroidota; class Cytophagia; order Cytophagales; family Cytophagaceae; genus Spirosoma; species Spirosoma lituiforme. Next base: position 1,841,429 of record NZ_BAAHBO010000001.1, on the reverse strand, counting down.
ACGCGGGTAAGGCCCTGCCGAACGACAAACAGCAAGCGGCCATTGCCGGATCGATTTCGGGTGCCCTGCACGTTCACCACGTTGCTGAACTGTATGGCGTTCCGGTCATTCTGCATACCGATCACTGCGCCAAGAAACTCCTGCCCTGGATCGATGGTCTGCTGGCCGCTGGCGAAAAGCATTTCGACCAAACAGGCAAGCCTTTATACTCGTCGCACATGCTCGACCTGTCGGAGGAGCCAATCGAAGAGAACATCGAGATCTGTGCAAAATACTTTGAGCGCATGGCCAAAATCGGCATGACGCTTGAAATTGAATTAGGCGTAACGGGTGGTGAAGAAGATGGCGTCGACAATACAGATGTTGACGATTCAAAACTCTATACCCAGCCTTCTGAAGTAGCCTACGCGTATGAAGAGTTGAGCAAAATCTCGCCAAACTTCACGATTGCCGCTGCTTTCGGAAACGTACATGGCGTGTACAAACCCGGTAACGTAAAGCTGTCGCCGATTATCCTGGACAACTCCCAGAAGTACATTCAGGAACAATACGCAACGGGTCCATTGCCCGTGAACTTTGTATTTCACGGTGGATCGGGTTCGAGCCGGGAAGAAATTCGCGAAGCCATCCGCTATGGTGCCGTTAAAATGAACCTCGACACGGATATGCAATGGGCTATGTGGGAAGGGATTCTGAACTATTACAAGGCCAAAGAAGGATACCTGCAATCGCAGTTGGGTAATCCGGAAGGAGCTGATTCGCCTAACAAGAAATACTACGATCCACGCGTATGGCTTCGTAAAGGGGAAGAAAGCATGGTTCAACGGTTGAAAATCGCATTCGAAGATTTGAATTGCATCAACCGCCTGGCTTAGTCAGTATTGTAGACAAATAAAAGCGCCCAAGATGAACTCATCGTGGGCGCTTTTATTTGTGCAATAGCAGCGTTTACATCGCTTTTGCTTTCAGTACTAACTGAACACTTTTGGGTGCTGCTTCTTTGGTAAAATCAACAGTACCGCCATTCTGTTTGTCAAGTGATGATAGCAGTAAAAGGGCTGCAACACCCGCATTCTGTTCCTCCGATGTGTATACTTTGCTGTCAGTTAAGTCTTTTCCTTTTGTTAAGTTGACATTTACACTGCCTAATTCAAGACTTGTGCTCGTCAGTGCATTAATTGTCCAGGTAGATTTTTCACCCTGGGCCTCCGTTAGCACCAGCGTTTTATCCGTTGGTTGGTTCCACTGACCTGTTACAGTCTTGCCATTATCTAGATAAGTGTAAGTACCGCCTTTGTTTATCGTAACGGTATTGTCGTCGCTAATCAGGCCTTCTGTGTTTTTCTGGATTGGGTAGGTTTTCGTATCCGTATTAACGTTTATTTCAGAGAACGCCCATTTACGCGTCAGTAAGTCGGTGGTACTGGTTGTCGGAGTTACATCGTCCCCAGATTTGGAACAGCCCGCTAGCGTCATTGTAAACAGAGCCGCAAAAACTAGATAGTACTTATGCTTCATGTTGTTTTAGTAGGATGGTTTATATAAACTTTTAAATATAGTTTATACTTTTTAGTGTTCATAATGTTGCTCTTGCGTACGAGACAATTACGAGCAGGCGCCTACCCTAATCATCTCTTTTTTCTGATGTTAAGAGATCCTTCAATGAATGGTGTTTAGGCTTGGCTAGCCGTTTTCAGATCGCTTGATTAATTTAGGTAGTTGTGTCATGTCAGACAAGCGCATCCTGGATAGTTTCATTAATTATAGAGATTCTATATGTATTGTAACCAGTTAATAAGTAAGGACTTATAGGTAATGTAGTTCCTGATCTTTTGGTAAGCATTTCTACTTATCATCAATTTTCTGACCAGAAGACATATGACGTTTTTGATTACCGATCAGTTATGAAGCCTTTGGCCGTTAGGCCAGTAACTGCTTCTGATTGCCAGTCAAATTCGTTAACTTTCAGGTAGATATATCCATCAATATGATGTATTGTGGAAAAAATTGGGTTTTGTCTGAATTGATTTTCTAGTAGAGTAAGCATTCAGCAGATAGCCCATTTAATTTCAACGTTGACAGGCCAATTTAACAGTACTTTAACTGAATATGAATTTAATACGATCTGCGTTACGCAAGCCCATAACCGTTCTGGTGTTAGTAGCAAGCTTGTTTTTTTTCGGAATCAGCGCCGTCCGTACCATCAAGATTGACATATTCCCAAATCTTAATTTACCCGTTATTTATATTTCCCAGCCATTTGGCGGTTATACGCCCAACCAGATGGAGGCATTCTTTGGTAAGCAGTACGTAAACCTGCTACTCTACGTGTCGGGGGTAAAAAGTATCGAGACGAAGAACATTCAGGGGATAACGCTGCTGAAACTATCGTTCTACGAGGGCACCAACATGGCGCAGGCCGCTGCCGAAGTGTCGGCCTACTCAAACCGGGCACAGGCGCAGTTCCCGCCGGGATCGCAACCGCCTTTTATTCTACGTTTCGATGCCTCTACGTTGCCGGTGGGTCAATTGGTCCTGAGCAGCCCCATTCGCAGCAACAACGAACTTCAGGATTTAGCCAACGTTTATATCCGGTCGGGTTTCACCTCTATTCCCGGTCTGGTGTCGCCCGCTCCATTTGGGGGTAATTCGCGTTCCATTGTGATCAAGGCCGACCCGGACTTGCTCCGCTCGCACAACCTGACGCCCGACCAGCTGGTGGCCGCCCTCAGGATCAATAACCAGGCAACCCCCGCCGGTAACGTACGGGTAGGCGACCTAAACTACTTTACGCCTGCCAATACGACCGTTCTGAACATCAAGGATTTTGGTAATATTCCTCTGTTTACCGGAACGGTTCAGAACCTGTATCTCAAAGATGTAGCCACGATTGAAGACGGAGCCGATATTACGCAGGGATACGTACTGGTTAACGGGAAGCGATCGGTGTATCTGCCCATCACCAAGTCGTCTGACGCATCGACCTGGGAGGTTGTCCAAAATCTGAAAGCCGCCTTACCCCGTTTTCAGGCGCTGCTGCCCGAAGATGTGACGCTGACGTACACATTCGACCAATCCGTGTATGTCATCAATGCCGTTGAAAGTCTGATGACCGAAGGGGCCATTGGTGCCATTCTGACGGGCCTGATGGTACTTCTGTTTCTGGGCGACGTTCGGGGGGCGCTGATTGTCATTATCACCATTCCAACCTGTATCATTTCCGGGGTGCTCTTTTTGTCGCTGTTTGGGCAAACTATTAACATCATGACCCTGAGCGGCCTGTCGCTCGCCATTGGTATTCTGGTTGATGAGAGCACGGTAACAATTGAAAACATCCACCAGCACATGGATATGGGGAAACCCAAAGCACTGGCTATCTGGGATGCCTGTAAGGAAATTGCCTTCTCCAAGCTGCTGATTCTGTTCTGTATTCTAGCCGTATTTGCTCCCGCTTTTACGATGAGTGGCATACCGGGTGCTCTATTTTTACCACTTGCCTTAGCCATTGGTTTTTCCATGATTACGTCGTACCTGATGGCGCAAACGCTGGTGCCGGTGCTGGCTAACTGGATGATGAAAGAGCATACCCACGTAAATAATGGTCAGGCTACGCATCCTGTAAATGGGAAAGCCACGACCATGAACGGGGTTGCTTCAAGCAATGGTACGGGTAATGGTAAAGCATCGACCGAAGACTTGCTTGGCGAAAAGCAGAAACTGGCCCATCAGAAGGACCTTGACCATGACGGTAAGCTCAGCTTTTTTGAGCGGATTCGTGTTCGGTTTGTGCGCTTCATTGATCGGACGTTACCCTACCGTAAGCCAATCGTGCTGATCTATGTGGTTGGCGCCTTGGGGCTGGCGGCTCTACTCATTACGTTTATTGGACGGGATGTTCTGCCGCGGGGGAGTGCCGGTCAGTTCCAGGTCCGGTTGCGGAATCCCGACGGAACCCGACTCGAAAAAACGGAAGCCACGATGCTGAAAACCATCGATGTGCTCAACAAACTGGTTGGCAAAGAGAATGTTGAGATAACCTCTGCCATGGTTGGTATGCACGGGGCGCAATTCTCGACGAGTCCGATCTATCTGTTTATGGCGGGTCCGCAGGAGGGTGTTTTGCAGGTGAGCCTGAAAGACGATTACGACGTAAATCTGGATGTGCTGAAGGATGACTTCCGGGCCAGTATGAAAAAAGCGCTGCCCGGTGTCAAGCTCTCCTTCGAACCCATTGAGTTAACGGATAAGATCCTGAGCCAGGGATCTCCAACTCCGATTGAAGTCCGGCTTATGGGCAAAAACAAGAAGCAGAACGAAGAGTATGCGAACAAAGTTATTGCTAAATTAAACGAGATACCGTATCTGCGTGACGTACAAATCGGGCAGGCTACCAAGTACCCGTCCATCAATGTAACGATTGACCGGACGAGGGCGGCTCAGTTGGGAACGGATATTTCAGCCATTTCGCGCTCACTCGTGGCCGCGACCTCCTCATCGCGCTACACGGAGAAGAGCGTCTGGATTGATCCGAAATCAAGCCAGAGTTACAGTGTACAGATTCAGGTGCCTGAGAACCAGATGACCACCGTTAGTGATTTGGGCGAGATACCCATTACACCCAACGCCAGTCGGCCAGTCTTAAGCGATGTGGCTTCCCTGCAAAAGGGAACAACCTACGGAGAGAACGACAACGTGGGTGCCATACCGGTCCTATCGGTAACCGCTAACCTGAATGACATGGATTTAGGCACAGCCGCCACCGATGTTCAGAAAGCCATCAACTCGCTGGGCGAACTGCCCCGTGGGTTAACGGTAAAAATGCAGGGGTTAACCGAAGTGTTGATTAGTACGCTCGATAGCCTTCAAAATGGCCTGCTGGTCGCCATCGTTGTTATCTTCCTGATGCTGTCGGCCAACTTCCAGTCGTTCAAGGTTTCGCTGGTAGTTTTGTGTACAGTACCCGCCGTGCTGGTTGGTTCACTGGCGTTGCTGATGCTTACCCGGTCAACGCTTAACCTGCAATCCTACATGGGTATGATTATGTCGGTAGGGGTGTCTATTTCTAATGCGGTGCTCATGGTAACCAACGCAGAAGAGCTGCGGATGCGGAGCGGCAATGCGTTGCAGGCGGCCCGTGAAGCAGCTTCGTTGCGGATGCGCCCCATTCTGATGACCAGCGTAGCCATGGTAGTCGGTATGATTCCGATGGCCTCGGGGCTGGGCGAAGGTGGATCGCAAACGGCTCCGCTGGGACGCGCCGTCATTGGTGGTCTGATTGCGTCGACCTTCGCGGCTTTATTTATTCTGCCTTTGGTATTCGCCTGGGTGCAGGGTAACACCTCCACGGAGTCGGTATCGCTTGATCCTGAAGATAAAGAAAGTAAATTTTATATTCCCTCCCCGTATGAAACGGCCAATTAATCAGTCAATCCATAGCTTGCTCGTTGCGTTCAGTAGTGTCCTTCTTATCGGTTCGCTAGTCGGTTGTCATTCGTCGGAAGGCAAAGAGGAGCGTAAGGAAAAAGAAGAGGCAACGAAAGCTGACGCACCCGCCACAGTTGAGGTATTCCCGTTACAACGAGGCAAATTATCGTCTTCGCTGCAAGTACCGGGCGAACTGGTTGCCTTTCGGGATGTCGATATTTATGCCAAAGTAAGCGGCTACATCAAAACCCTGAATGCCGACGTTGGCACCGAGGTAAAGCAGGGCCAGCTGCTTGCCCTAGCCGAAGCGCCCGAATTAAGTGCGCAGCTATCCTCGGCTGAGTCAAGACTCAAAGCGCAGGAAGCCCTCTCTATCGCCAGCAAGGCCAACTACGAGCGGATCCTGGAAGCCAGTAAATTTTCCGGGGCTGTATCGAAAAACGATGTTGATCAGGCATTGGCCAAACGTAATGCCGACATGGCTCAGCTGGAGGCCGCAAAATCAGCTTACCGGGAAGTAGCCGATCAGAAAAGATACCTGGAAATACGGGCTCCGTTCAACGGCATCATCAGCGCCAGAAATGCCAGCACCGGTGCTTACATCGGACCATCGGGCAAGGGTTCCGAGTTCCCGCTTTTTGTTTTGACGGAGCAGAAGAGGTTGCGTCTGGTTATTTCAATTCCTGAAGCCTATACGGGTTATGTTGACCTGAATGACCAGGTTACGTTTAACGTCAAAGCGTTTCCGGACCAGAAATTTACCGGTCAGGTGAAGCGCCAGGCGGGGGCACTGGACAAACGACTCCGCTCGGAGCGGGTAGAGGTCGATGTGATCAACAATGACAAAAAACTGTTGCCCGGTATGGTGGCCGAAGTAACCGTTCCGTTGCCGACGAAGAACAGTACCTTCATTGTTCCGAAATCGGCCATCGTTAATGCAACAACCGGTGTTTTTGTGGTTAAGGTCGTTAACGGAAAAGCCGAATGGGTACCCATAAAAAGAGGCCTCGAAGCGGACGATAAAGTAGAGTTGTTTGGTCCGTTGCACGAAGGCGATCAACTGATCAAAGCCGCCAACGAAGAAATCCGGGACGGTTCGCCGATCAATGTAAAATAATGCGTAGGGACGCAACCCTTTGCGTCTCTCACACTGGCGTCAGCAAGTAGCACCCTGACGAGCAGAACACCTGATGAACCATGTTGCTGGCGCATAGGAGGGGAGGAGACGCAAAGGGTTGCGTCTCTACTTCACATACCCCAATTTCCTCGGAATTGTATAAATTTCCGTTTGGCGACCGTCAATGTAACGGAAGCTCTTACCATCGAAAAAGCCGTCTTCTTCGAGCATGATGCGGACCACTTTTTTCCATTCCGGAATTTCGACGGCTGCGTTCAGTTCAATGGAATAAGCGGTATTGGCCAGCAACGGATAATCGCCGGGGCCGGGAACGCCCTTCTGCTGATCCCATAGGCCAATGGTTGGGCCAGCCGCATGGCCGTGTACGCCGATGGGGTGCGAATAAATAGTGCCGTTAATACTTTCTTTCTTAGCTTGTTCCAGAGCCGCCAGCAATAGCTGGTTTCCCGTTTTGCCCGCGCTGAACTGCTCCGTCAGAATATCCTGCAACCGATTACCCTGCTTAAAGGCAGCTTTAATGGCCTCCGGGACGTCGGCTTCGCCGGGGCGCAATACGTAGGCGTGTTGCTGCTGATCGGTGTTCAGGCGCAAATAGGTGATGCCAAAATCGACGTGCAGCAAATCGCCGGGTTGAATAACCTGTTTGTCGGGCCGTTTTGAAAATGTACGCAGGTGGTTGAAATCTTCCTGGTCGGCGCGTTGCACATCAACAGTCGGGTGAAACCAGGTGCTGAGTCCAAGGTTGGTGATGCGCTGGCGAAACCACCAGACCACATCATCGGTGGTGGTAACGCCCGGCTGAATAACCTGTTCCGAGAACCCTTCCTGAATGATCTGGTGCGATAAGCGACAAATGAGCGGGTAGATCGCCATTTCCTTTTCTGTACGGGTTTCAAGCCAGCCCACGGCGACCTTCTCCGCCGAAACAATTCGTTTCCGGTAATCGGCGGGAAGTTTTTTGATGAATTCTTCGTGTTCAGAAAAGGAAAGTCCATCGGCGTGACCGTAATTGGTCGACATGTTGAGTCCGATTTTCTTCGGCTTCCGGTCTTCGATAATCTTCGCCAAGGCCTCCCACTGGTTCGGCCGAACGTCGATATCCCAGGCACCTTTCAACAAGTTACCCACATCGTAGCGCGCGATGGCTAATTTCTCCACTTCTTTTCCGTTATCGAAGAAGACAATGATGGTTCGTCGGCGGGCTGAAAGCCACGTACTCGGCAGCATCGTCCGCAAAACGGGGTCTTCATTGTATTCGCGGGAAATGATAACCCACATATCCAGCCCCTCCCGACGCATCAGTTGAGGAAGAAAATTTGTAAAACGATCGTCCAGAATTTCATCGACAACCCGCGCCCGATCCCGTTCAGTTAACACCGCAGACGGTGAGGAGAGCTGGGCACTAGCCGTTGATACACAGCTTAAAAATATAAACAATTGAATGAAGAACTGTACTGGTTTGTGCATAGCGTTCAGGTTATGAGCAGTTTGTAGCAAGATACGTAAAGACGTTATAGATTTTTAACAATACCCGCACGCAACGTTTGTATTCCGGGAGGCATCTTGCTTTTACGAATGAATTCATTTCGCTGGCTGATGGAAACAGGGATCCGTATTCACGTTTGTGAAAGCCTACCTGTAACTTTCCGTTTATCGAAAAGATGATCGCTGTACGTCGTTTTACCAGTACATTCGCAGACTGATAATTCACCTGATTGCATGAAATTTACACTACTGATCTTACTATCTCTTACTTCATTAACAATAGCCTTTGCACAGACTGGTAGTAGCGGCCTGCGGGGTACGGTTAAAAATAAGCAGGGAGACGTGTTACCCTTTGCGGCTGTTATTGTGAAAGGAACAGCCGCTGATGTCCGGACAAAAGGCACCATCACGAACGCCGAAGGCCGGTATGAAATCGTGCTGGCACCCGGTAAATACGATGTCACCTTTCAATACCTGGGGTTTCAGTCCAGTCAAAAATCGGCTGAGATTGGCACCGACTTTGTTACGCTGGATGCTATCCTCGAAGAGCAGGCCCTGCGGCTGGCCGAAGTGCAGACGAAGGCCGGAAACGAAGATCCTGCCTACACGATTATGCGCCGGGCGATTGCCAAAAGCCGGTTCCACCAGTTGCAGGTGCAGCGATTTAAGGCGCGGGTTTATACCAAGTCGTCCTTTACGGTTATTGACTTGCCCAATCTGGCCGAAATGGCGTTTCGAAAACAGCTCAAAGAAGCCGAGAAGGAAGCTAATTTTAAGGTAGGTGTGCCTATGCTGAACGAAACTGTAGCCGAAGTGTCGTTTAGTCAACCCAATACGTTTCGACAACGGATCATTGCCAACCGCAACTCGCAGGGCGACTTTCTGAGTCCCAGCCAATTCTATAATGCCAGTTTCTACAGTCCCACCGTTGCCAGTGCGGTGTCGCCTTTGTCGCCCAAAGCGTTTGCTTACTATAAATTTGAGTACAAAGGCACGTTCCGGGAAGCGGGTCCCGGCGGTACACCGGTCGAGATCAGTAAAATTCAGGTCATACCCCGGCAGTATGGCGAAGGCGTTTTTCGGGGAACGATTTACATCGTCGAAAATACCTGGGCTATTCATAGCCTGCAACTGGAAACCATCAACAACATCGGTGTATCTATTTCGGTCCGCCATATATGCAGCCCTATACAGGGTGTCTGGATGCCGAGTAACCAGCGGTACGAAGGGAAGGGCACGTACCTGGGTGTGAAAGCCAGCGGCTACTACATCCGAAACCTGACGTTCAGTGAATTTGTCGTAAACCCGGCCTTCGTCGAAGACATTGAGGTGGCCGATGAGAAGAAAGGCCCCCCGGCACAAACCCTCTCGAAAGGTGAGATTAAGGGTAAGAACTTCGATGAACTGGTCAGGAAGCAAAAGGAATTTTCGACCAAAAACCTGCGTCAGATGGTTAAAGAATACGAAAAGCAGGAGAAGCAGGCGCGTAAAAACCGAAAGGAAGATGTGGCCGTTGTGCGCGATGACTCGCTGGAGGTCGATTCGCTGGCTCGTAAACGGTCCAATGTGTATTGGGATTCGTTGCGCTCGGTACCGCTTACCAATGCCGAAATGAAAAGCTACCGGAAGGCGGATAGCCTGGGTCTGGTTCGCGAAATAAAGGTGCTCAGTAAAGCCGATTCGCTTAAGCGTGACAGTCTGGCGCTGGCCGACCAAAAGAAGAAAAAAGCCGCGAACAAGTTTTCGTTTGGCCAACTGCTGAGTGGCCACACCTGGGGTCTGACCAAGCGAAGCGCCCTGATTTATACCAGCCCGCTGGCTCGCATTGAGTACAATACCGTTGAGGGCTACTCTGCGGAAGGCGCGCTTAATTACCGGTACCGGGCAAAAGTGGATTCGATTAATCGGTTCCGGCAAATTCAACTGGGCGAGTGGAATGTAGGTGGCGTAGGTCGTTACCAGTTCGGGCGAAAACAGGTGGTAGGCTATGGGCTGGCGAGTTACCAGCACAAAAGTACACGCGTAGCGCTGTCGGGGGGGCGGTATCTGTACCAGTACAATCCTGATAACCCGATCAGCCCGTTTCTGAACTCGCTGACAACGCTTTTCTTTGAGCAGAATTTTGCGAAACTGTACCAGAAAGATTTCCTGAATCTTACCCTTACGGCGTCGCCGTTCAGCGAGCGTGTATTATTGACGGGTAGCCTGGAGTACGCCCAACGTACTGAATTGACCAATTACCGGGAAGACCTGAAACCCTGGATCAACTGGGGTAACCGAACGTTTACGCCCAATCGGCCTGAAAATGCCGAAGTTGGCTCAACCGCCTTTCCAACCCATAATGCGCTTTTGTTCAATTTAACCGCGTCGGCGCGGTTAGGGGCCACCCAGTATACCATTCGCAACGGCCGACGCATTGCCCGACGCGATAATGAAAGTCCGTTGCTGACGGTGAATTACCGTAAAGGAATGGCCGATGTTGATTACGATTTCCTCCAGGCGAGTATCAGTCATTCGTTCGAGACGGGTATCCGAAGCCGGTTAAATTATAAACTTAGTGCGGGCTCTTTTCTGAACGATAGCCGGGTGTATTTTCCTGATTTCAAGCACTTTGAAGGGAATCAGTTTTTCTTTCAGCAGGGTGATGTCGTTTCGACCTACAGGCTGTTGCCGTATTACCAGTACAGCACCGCCAGGCGTTTCGCTGAAGCCCACGTGCTGGCAGAATTTCGTAAGTTTTTCGTCACGCAGTTAACAGTTGTTCGGCTACTGGGCCTGAAAGAGAATCTTTTCGTCCATTACCTCTACACACCTACGTCCAGAAACTACACGGAGGTCGGGTATGGGCTGGATGGTTTGATTCCGCAGGTGTTACCCTTCTTCCGGGTGGAAATCATTTCGCAGTGGCAGGATGCCAGATACCAGGGCCTTGGATTCAGAATTGGGACGACGATCAAGTTCGGGCGGTAAGTCTGAACCGTATGTTGTATGAATAAATCCCCTCTGTTCGAGCTAATTACCTAATGAAAGCATAAACTTCATTTAATCAACACATCACGGGCGGTACGTTACTTTGCGTAAACCAACGTAGAGCTGCATGAACCGTCGGGATCTTGTTAAACGGGTGGGAGCGGGCCTGGCTGCTCTTTCGGCAAATAACCTGGTATCTGCTCAGGCGGCATCACTTCCCAGACAGCGGGTGTTGCGCATTGCACACCTCACCGATACCCACATGCAGCCGCTGATCGGAGCTGCCAAAGGGTTTGAACGGTGCCTGCATCATGTTCAGGGGCTGACCGATAAGCCAGATCTGATCGTGAACGGGGGTGATGCCATTATGGAAGCCCACGGTCGTCAGAAAGACAGTGTTAGCCGGCAATGGCGGCTTTATGGAGACGTTCTCCGTAGCGAAAATGCCCTGCCCGTTCTGAGTTGCATCGGCAATCACGACATCTGGTGCCCTAAGGAAACCAAAGCCTGCTTTGAGGCTGGCCGGCAATGGGCCATGGACGAGTTTCAACTAACCAACCGGTATTATAGTCTGGACCAAAACGGCTGGCATATTGTGGTGCTGGATAGTGTGCAGCCTAAGCCCGATGGAAGCTGGTACACGGCTCATCTGGATGACGAGCAGTTTAACTGGCTTGAGGCCGATTTAAAGCGAACGCCCGTTGAAACGCCCATTCTGGTTGTGTCGCACGTGCCGATTCTGGCGGCTTGTGTATTTTTTGACGGACAGCGTTTTGCGGGCGAAAACTGGAGCGTTCCGTCGCGCTGGATGCACAGTGATACCGTTCGCATTACGGATCTATTCCATCGTTATCCTAACGTAAAGGCCGCTCTCAGTGGACACATTCACCTGACTGATCGGGTCGATTACAACAGCGTGTCCTATTTCTGCAACGGAGCCGTGAGCGGGGCCTGGTGGTTTGGAAAGTACAAACACACGGCCGCCGGGTACGCCCTGGTCGATCTGTTCAGCGATGGGTCCATCGTGAATACATATGTGAACTATTAGTCCGTATTGTTGTGAATTAATTGATGGCTGCAACTGTTTTCGGTCAGAAAACATGGGCTAGCTAAATCACACGAATTCGGGTGGATAACATAAAAGATTTGTTCGACGTATTTCCCCAGTCTGGTCGGGTGGCGTGGATAGGTATCCGGCCCGAACGCAACACTGCCGTTGAGCAAGTTCATTCGGTAGCTGTATCGGAAAAGGGAGGTCTTGTTGGCGACCATTACAGAGGACAGAGTGGCAACCGACACGTAACCCTGATCCAGGCCGAACATCTGCCCGTTGTGGCAGCTTTACTCGGTCGGGATACGCTTGACCCGGCCCTGGTTCGCCGAAATATTGTGGTGTCGGGGTTGAATTTACTGGCGTTAAAAGATAAGCAGGTTCAAATTGGCGACGTGATTCTGGCCATTACCGGGCAATGCCATCCGTGTTCCAAAATGGAGACGATACTTGGTCCGGGTGGCTATAACGCCATGCGCGGACACGGCGGTATGACGGCCAAAGTGATACAGGGTGGGCAGATCAGCGTAGGTGATACGGTTATTGTCAGGCAAGCTGCGACTCAAGGTGATCCCGGACTTGCTGGGTAAGTCTGTGCTTATAATCTCGTTTCCGCAACGTACGGGTGCGGTGGTTCGCTTTGATGTCGGTGATTGGCTTTTCCGGGAAAGGAATCGGTAAATTGTACAACTGATTTGGTTGTTTTTGCCCCCCTAGCGCATCCCAAAAAGCATCATAATTGAAGGAGGCTGCTCCGCTGGCGAGTTGCCGTTCGTTGCCCGCACCCCAGATGTACTTTAGACCGCAGGCTAAAGCGATTCCCTGCAGAGCAGCCATTAGTAAAGCCGCCGGGGTAATGTCGAACAGCGTTTTGGTGGCTTGCCTGACAAGGTCAGGGTTTCTGACGCCTTGTATCCCCCCCACAAAAATGCTTTCACTAAACAACGAGTTTGTTAATTGATCGGCAACAATCGTAAATCGGATGGTATAGACAGGAATGGTGTTGCACTCCATTACGACGGCCAATTCGCCTTCCCAGTCTAAACCAACGGGAAAAGACAAGCCAATGCTGAATGAGTCATCGCCCTGTTCATCCTGCCAGATATACGTCTTGCGAAGGACATCCTCAAAAAACTGGGGTCGTACGCGCCTGGTAAAGTAACTGTAATGACTGGTTAGCATACCCAGCTTATCGTTAGTGGGTAAATCGAGCGCTAGATATTGACCCAGGTATTTGTAAATCAGGCGTGGATTTGCCTGAGCGAGAGCCGCCACTTGTGGGCTGGTTTTGAGCAATTGAGTCAGGTAACGATGCTTGTGCGCGTTCCAAATAATGCGTCTGAATCGAAACCCTGTCACCAACGTATAAATCATTCCCCGGCGTACTACCTGATTGGTTACCCGATAGAGGGCTGTAGACCTGATAAAATGGGCATAGGTTACCAAATGAGCCGATAGATTACCGGGCCCGCTAAATAGTTTCATTGAGTGGTTGCAGTTGGAGAGGTCGGAAGCGTATTGCTTTTGACAACAACTTATCCACTAAAGCCGAATAAGCGGCTAACTGCCTGATCTACTTTACTAAACGGTAGTTCAATGGGGCCTTCTTACCACCTCAGTTTGTGTCTGTGGTGTCAGCCGGGTCGCCAGTGCGATTCTTAAAACTGACGCCACGCGAACAATGGCTTTGCGGCTAACGTCCAAACTAAGGCTGCTTGGGAACTGTAGACTGGCCTGGGTCAGGCGAAATGCGGCTGGGCCGGTTAAAGCCATCCCGGTACCGGTTACGCAACTGCTGAAGGGTATTAATGAGGTCGTAATCTTCAGCTTTGAGCAGGTAATCATCGTCTAAATCGCAGAAGTCGAAAAAACGGTCGATCTCGTCGGGTTTCAACGTTGTTGACTGTTCCACCAGAAGCCGGAAACGCTCCAGCGCAAGCGCGTGCCGACGATCCTGCTGCATGATGTAGTAAGCTTTCCTGTCGGTTTTGGGCCGTTTGGCAAAGAGTTCATACAACAGGGTAACGCCTGCGCCATCGGCCAGCCGGTCGAAAGCCTGCTCACCCGTTACTTTTTTGGAGGCCGTCGGCTCATCGAGCACCTGCTGGATTTCTCGTTTTACTTCCTCGTACCGTTTACCTGTTACGGTTACCTCGGCGAGGTCAACGACCCGGTAGGGCATAGGGGGGAGGGCATGAGCAACAATGATTGGGTTATCGGAACCATCGTACAGAATGCCGATGCGATCGTACAACTGGCTGGTTAAAATCAATGAATCGCCGGGCAACAGCGTCATGAAAAAACGCCCGGTGGTATTCGTCCGCGCTCGCTGGCGACTACGTTTATTAATGACCGTGGCCCGGTCAACGCCCTGCCTGGTAGACTGATCAATGACCGTTCCGATCACATATTTACCCTGTGCCCACGCGCTACCCGACCAGCTGAGGAGACCGGCTAGGCAAACAAAGACAAGGCGTTTAATGGGCATAGAAAAGAGAGTTAGCCAGACTGTAAAACCAGTTTATGATACTGGTTTTACAAAAATACGGGTTGATGGCATTTAATCCTGTTAAAAAATCTTAACCAGCTTCTCTAACCGATCAAGTGTCATCTGGCTAAAGTCAAGAATTGCGTCGTCCACAAAGGGATAGAGTTCATCGAGTGATTGTGTCGTCGCCAAGCCCACAACCGAAGCCCCCGATGCTTTGCCCGCCTGGATTCCCGTCATTGAATCTTCGAAAATAACGCTCTCCGCCGGATCAACACCCAGCATATCCATTGCTTTCTGATAAATTTCGGGATCAGGTTTAGGGTGGGTAACCAGGCTCTCATTGAGCAAAACGTCAAAATAAGGGCGCAGGCTAAGCGCATCCATAACAAAATCCAGATTCTCGACGGGGGCTGATGTTGCCACCGCCGTGAGAATACCGGCTTTTTTCAGCGATTGCAAAAACGGAATCAGACCAACAACGGGCGTAATATCCTTGCTGTATAACTCCCGAAACAATGCTTCTTTCTCGTGGGCCAACTGCCTCGACTCGTCGGCGGTAAGGGTCTTTCCCGCAAAAAGATGACGAAGAATATCGTTGTTATGCTTCCCCGAAACGTACTCCACGAAGTCGGCGTCACTTAGTGTTTTGCCATACCGTTGGTAATATTCACGCCAGGCGGTGCGGTGATGCGGGTTTGTATCAACAATAACCCCATCCATGTCAAAAATTACAGCTTTCATGTTTTTGTAGGTTTATGGTAGTTGGTTTGCGAGTTGTGGTTGGCTGTCACGTCAACCACAAACCGTAAATCATCACTTCATCTTCACGATCGTTACACCCGCCCCGCCCCGGTCGGCGTGTTCGTCTTCCATCTTGCCTACCTGTTTGTAGCCACGCAGGTGGTTGCGTACGAGCGTTCGCAGAATTCCGTCACCTTTGCCATGCACAATGCGTAGTTCAGGGTAGCCAAGCATCAGGGCGTCATCGAGGAAGCGATCAACTTCACCGATGGCCTCTTCGCCCCGTTTTCCACGAATGTCGAGGTTGAAGCTAAAATTCTGCATCTTCTCGTTCATGTCGACACCTTGGCTGCGCGGGCGATCGTCCCGCACTTCAGTGGCGGCTGTGAACGTCTTCTTACTGACCTTTTCGAGTCGGTTAAGCTTTACCGTTGACTTCAGATCGCCAATGCGAATTTCGGCATCCTTACCACGGAGCGTCAGCACTTGGCCGATGGCATTCTGGCCCGAAATGCGTACATAGCTGCCTATCGAAATGGCACCGTTATCGTTCTCAAACTCTTCTTCTGGTTGTTTGGGCGTTTCAACGACCACCGGTTCGGGTTTAAGCTCTTTTTTCTCAAAGCGCTCCAGTTCCTGCCGAACCTGCTTGGTCGCTTCCCGCTCGGCTTTATTTTCCTTAATCTCCCGAATCGTGTTTTCAATTCGCTGGTTGGCTTCCTGAACCAGCGTTTTTGCCTTGTGTTTCGCGTCGTTGATGAGTTGTTTCTGTTCGTTATCCAGGCGATTTTTCAGCGCAGTATACTCGGCAAGCTGTTGGGCAAGTTTACGCTGATTGATACCGATTTCGATGTTCTTCTCCGAAAATACACGCTTCTCGATATCCAGCTCTTTCAGTAACTTCTCGAAGTTTACCTGCTGGTTGCCAAGTTTCTCTTTAGCCCGGTCAATAACGCCTTTGGGTAACCCGATTTTTTGGGCAATCTCGAACGCAAACGAAGAGCCCGGCCGACCAATCTCCAGTTGATAAAGTGGCTCCAGATGCTCACCGTCAAACCGCATTGCGCCGTTGATCAGGCCTGGCGTTTTGTCGGCAACCACCTTCAGGTTTGTATAATGTGTGTTCACGACGCCGTAAGCCCCGGCTTTGTTAAGGTCTTCCAGAATAGATTCCGCAATGGCGCCCCCCAACCCTGGCTCTGTGCCCGTTCCAAATTCATCAATCAGAAAGAGCGTCCGTTTGTTGGCACCAACCAAAAATTGCTTCATCGCCGTTAAATGCGACGAATACGTACTCAGGTCGTTCTCCAGCGATTGTTCGTCCCCGATGTCGATAAACAGATTTTGAAAAACGCCCATCTCTGCAAAGTCAGCCATGGGTACCAGTAGGCCACACTGCATCATGTACTGAATAAGGCCAATGGTTTTCAAGGCGACGGACTTACCACCCGCGTTGGGACCTGAAATAATGAGAATACGGGCTTTTTCGTCAAGCCTTACGCTCAACGGAACGACCTTTTTTCCCTGCTTGGCGAAAGACAAATGCAGTAGCGGATGCCGGGCGTTGGTCCAGTTTATAAACGGGCGCTCATGCAGTTTTGGCATGATGGCGTCCAGCTGAATCGCAAGCTTGGCCTTGGCCCGGATGAAGTCGATCTGGGCTAAAAAATTGACGGCACGTTTCAACTCCTCCAGGTGAGGACGAATCTGGTCGGTCAGGGCCAGCAGAATCCGGTAAATCTCACGTCGTTCTTCATATTCCAGTTCCCGAATTTCATTGTTGGCATCGAACACTTCGGCTGGTTCCAGATAAACCGTCTGGCCTGTTTGGGACTCATCGTGAACGAAGCCCTTGATCTTGCGTTTATGTTCAGCCGCAATCGGAATCACCAGCCGTCCTCCGCGAACAGTCAACGAAAGATCATCCGGAATCCAGCCATTCTGCCGGGCCTGGCGCAGAATACTATCGAGTCGCTTACGCAGGTTAGCCTGTTCGCCAATGATCCGACGACGGATACTGGCTAGTTCGGGAGAAGCCGAATCGCGAATATGCCCTCTATCGTCGATGACCCGCTCCAGCGAGTCCGTCAGTTTTTTATCAATCCCTACGGGACCGGCCAACTCACGCAAAAAAGGAAAACTGTTTGTTTCTTCCCGCTTGGACAGGAAACGAAGGCAGTCCTGAATGGTGCGCAGGGCCAGTTTAAGGTCGAAAAATTCATCTTCTGTGAGGGCAATGCCCTCTACACGAGCCCGGCCCAGATGGGGTCTGACATCAATGTAGTTGCTCGTGGGAAACTCCGTTTCGTATTGTACAATCTGCACAAATTCCGTTGTCTGCCGAAGCAGTTTGTCGATGAGCTGTACATTATCGGTAAAGCGAATTTTTTCGACGTAATCCTGCCCCAGTGGACTGACACAGGCCTCTTTTAGTCGTTCGCGGATGGTGTTGAACCCTAATTTACTCTCTAATGTGTTCGGATAAAGCATTATGCGGGGCTACTCTAAACCGAGTGGCCTGTGGGAAAGAATAGTCTGTAAACAATACGTAAAACTACACCAGAGGGATAGCTCTTTATAAATAACAGCAAGGAAGGGGCGTGGGTTCGCTGAACGGAAGTAGATACGGCGTAAGTACGGTGTTGTTACAATTCTGCCCAGCACTCGTATGGCTTTTTCTGATTTGGAAGATAATGACCTGCCAAGCGATTAGTTAGTCATAAAAAATGCCCTCCCTGAATATCAGAGAGGGCATTTTTTATGACTAATCGTTGACTTAGTATCCAGGATTCTGGGTAAGAACACTGCTGCTCTGATAGTCAATTTGCGTTTGCGGAATTGGCATGTATTCATCTCTGCCGGAGGTGAACTTCGCACCACTGTAGGCAGTGGGTAGTAGTTTACTTTCGTAAGCAACGAATGAATTCAGCGTGTTAGCGGCAATACCCCAACGAACGAGGTCATAGAACCGGTGTCCTTCGCCTGACAGCTCCAGCTTACGCTCAAACTGTACCGCCGTACGGGCCGTAGCCTTGTCGGACCAAGCTGTCGAATAGGAGCTGATGGCATAGTTAGCTGCATTGGCGCCACTGGAGGTTTTCACAAAACCAGCTGCGTTTGCTGCCCGTGCCCGAACCAAATTGACGTACGACCGGGCTGTTTCGAGGCTACCAACTTCAATTTCGCATTCAGCAGCCATCAGCAGTACATCAGCAAAACGGATAATGTTGTAGTTAATGGCCGAGTACCCATCTGTCCAGGAACTACCATCCGTTAACGTTTTGTCCTGCGATTTGTAGAAAACGAACTTCTTCGGCGAGTAAGGACCGGCAAAACTCTGGTCACGAATCCAGTCCAGACCTGGGTGATTCTGCCAATCAAGATATGGAATACCCCGGCGACCTACCGACCAGTCCAAACGAGGATCAACTGGGCCGGCATCGGGTGTAAACGAAGCGCTGGATGCAATACCCTGGTCGTTCTTCAGTTGATTGGTGCTCGAATTGTAAGAACCATCCAGCAAAGGCAAACCGTTGGCGTTCACCCGAAATGAGTTAGCCAGTTCAAAGCTTGGCGCAAAGAAACCGCAGCAACCAGCCGGACCATTCGAACCGGTGTTGTAAGGAAAGTTAAGGACCAAGTCAGGGTTAGCATTATCCGAGCTACCGGTGTTGGCGGCTGCCTGAATGGCAAAAACTGTTTCTGAACCGTTATCTTTAGCCGCGTTGAATACATCCGAATAGCTGGATAACAGCGCATATTTAGTACCACCGCTGGTAACACCGCTGGAGATTATCTGATCGAACAGTGTTTTTGCATCACTGTACTTTTTCTCATAGAGGTAAGTTTTTGCCAGATAAGCGGCAGCCGCCCATTTGTTAGCGCGCCCAACCGACGACTGTGTAGCTGGAAGATTGTCCTGTGCGTACTTGAAGTCGGCTTCAATCTTAGACCAGATATCCACATTATTTGGCACCTTATCAATGCCCGTACCGTAATCAACCGTTTCATCAACATAAGGAATCATGTTGAAAGCGCGCTTCAATTCGAAGTAGTAATGACCCCGTAAAAAACGCGCTTCTGCTGTGAGTTGCGTTTTTCCGGCCGCTGTCACGTCGGACCCTGCTGAAGCCAGTAGACGAATCACCGAGTTAGCCCGGCTTATGCCCTCATACATTGCTTGCCACTTAGCATTGACCTCTCCACTACTTGCCTGCAGCTGGTATGTTTCGTAAGGTGTAAGCGCGTTGAAGTCACCAGAGTTGGAGCCTTTGTTGGCTTCACCACCTGAGATACTGCCCCGCACCCAGTTAAAAGAGCTGGCTGACTGGGAGAAGCCACGGGCGTTCAGCTGTGCGTACGTCCCGATCAGGAGACCGTCAAGCCCAGCTTTTGACGTTAATTGGTTACCGGCTAACTGACCGGTAGCGGGTACTTCAAGAAATTTATCCTGGCAGGCGAACGTAACCATGACCATCATCGCGGTTGCTACAGTTCCCTTGGTAATCAGATTTTTCATAGTGCAATTTGCCTAAGAAATGAGGTGAATATGAGTTTTAGCGACAGGATACAATGTTCGTTTATCATGCATATCCTGTCGTATAGTCAAAGCGATTTAGAAGCCAAAGCTCAAGCCAACGTTGTAAGCGCGCGTAATTGGGTAGTTACCTACGTCAATACCGAAGTTCGTATCGGCAGAGCCACCAACAGATGGATCCAGGCCACTGTATTTGGTAATGGTGAACAGGTTCGTTGCTGAAACTGATACCCGCAGACGACTCAGGTTAATCCGGCTTAACACGACCGCTGGGAATGTATAACCCAGGTTCAGGTATTGCAGACGACCATACGAGCCATTCTCTACGTAATAGGAGTTTGGCAACGTGTTGGTGCTTGGGTTAGAAGCACTTTCAAAAATGGGAACAGTCGTATTTGTGTGCGTTGGCAACCAGGAATCTTTCACCCGAGCGCTAACGGCAGCTCCCGTAAACGATGGGTAGAAGTCCGTGAACCAGCGTTGGTTATTGAAGATTTTGTTACCCAGCGAGGCATACAGGTTTGTGTTCAGGTCAAAACCTTTGTACTTCAACGTGAGCGTGATACTACCCGTAAACTTCGGAATTGGGCTACCCAAATAGGTCCGGTCAGTGTCATCAATTTTGCCGTCGCCATTGGTATCCTGGTAGCGGAAACGCCCAGGACCTGCTCCAAGCTGTGATGGAGCCGATGCTACTTCTTCCTTGCTGTTGAACAGGCCAATCACTTTATAGCCATAGAATGACGATAGATCATGGTTCGGTTCGTTCCGGACAACGTTACCATTCAGACGAGTACCACCCGCATAGAAGTAAGGAACTCCCGGAGCCAACGCCAAGATTTTGTTATCCAGGAAGCTACCAATTCCGGTAACTTCATAAGTCAGGCCACCGGCAATGGCTCCACGGGTTGTCACCGTAATGTCAATCCCCTTGTTCCGCATACTGGCAACGTTACTGAACGGAGCATTGGAACGAACACCCACGACACCTGGCAGCGCTAATTGATAAAGCAGGTCTTTTGTGTCTCTGAGGTAAAAATCAAGACCTACCTCCAATTTATTGTTGAAGAACGCCCCATCTATACCCAGGTTAGTTGTAACACTGCTTTCCCATTTTGCACCGGCGTTACCGATCTGGCTGCGGTAAAAACCAGAAGCAATGGAGTTATTGGTACCATTGATGTCATAGCCCACTCCAGCGTTACCACCATAGAGGTTATACTGGTTGGTAGGGTTCAGGCCGTTCGAGTTACCCAGAATACCGTATCCGCCACGAATTTTCAGATCAGATACCCAAGGTAAATTTTTCATGAACTCCTCTCCCGAAATACGCCAGGCAGCCGACACGGCAGGGAAAACCCCGTAACGATTGGCCGCAGCAAATGCAGACGAACCATCCCGACGAATTACCCCGGATAAGATGTACTTATCGTTGAACGTATAACGAGCCTGAGCGAACAGCGAGAAGAATTTGGTACCTAAGCTGTATCCGCTACCTACCTGCCGGGTTGCTCCTGGCGTAGTTGTGCTAATGGTAACGTAGTTTGGATCCGTTGTGAAAGGATTCTGACCCGAGCCATTAATGTTACGGCCTGCTCCTGTATTCAACGCTTCAATACCGCCCAGTGCAAATACGTCATGACGGCCATACTTCTGCTTGAATGTAGCCGTGTTAGTAAACGTCCAAGCTAGGCCATAGCCCGACCCTTCACTGTACGTGTAAGTGGTATTGTTTTCTGAGTTCTCGTACTGCACCCGCCCGTAGCTATTGTAATAGTTGGTGAAGTAGTTACCACCCAGGCTACTTCTCACCGTCAAGGATGGAAGAATGTCGTATTCCAGATAAGCGTTTCCGAAGCCAATGATGTTGAAGTTACCGTTGTTCGCATTTGCTGTACGGGTAGCAACGGGGTTCTGCGGATTGTTGAACCCAGGGGCCGACGTACCAGCATAACCGCCAAACGAGTTATAAACCGGAATAATTGGGGGCATACGGAACGCTGACAACACTTCATTTTCGTCTGACGATGAACTTGAGTTATTGTTAGCGGCATTACCAAATTGGTTACCTACTCCGCCCAGAACGCCCGTGTTCTTAATGTAAGCGAGCTGAAAGTTTTCGCCAAAACGAAGCTTTTTGGTAATATCAAATTCGGTATTGATGCGCAAGTTGTAACGGGCGTATTCATTGTAAGTGATGATACCCGATTGTTTCTGCATACCCAAACCGATATAAAAACGGCTAGACTCGCTACCGCCTGAGAAACCAAATTGATGACGCATCAGGGGAGCCGTGCGGGTAATTTGCTGATACCAGTTCGTGCCTTCTTTGTTGGCAGGAATTACGTTGTAGATTGCTCCATTGGCTGGATTGACATTGTATTTAGCGGCTTCGGAAGTCAAGTCGACCTGAGAAGCTGACAAACCGGAACGGCTCCCTACCAACAGATAATCTGGCAATACAGGTGTTGCCCCTGAACCATACTGACCTCCGGCCAGGCCGTTGAAGTCATTGGTAGGGTAAGTGCCCTGATAGATGTCGTTCTTGCGGGCCTGCCAAGTCCAGTCGGCCTGTTCTTGTGGACTCAAAATGGGTAAGCTTTTGCCTGGATCTGTAACGCCATATAAGCCATCATAACTTACACTTAGTTTCTGTGCCCGGCGCTGCCCTTTTTTTGTGGTGTAAACGATTACCCCTGAAGCAGCCCTTGCTCCATAAATAGATGCCGATGCCGCATCTTTTAGTACGGTTGTACTTTCGATGTCGTCGGGAGCCAGCCACTGTGTATTCTGCGTTGGCACACCATCAACTATATAAAGGGGCTGGTTGCCATTCAGTGATCCGAATCCACGAACGCGAACTTGGCTACTGGTACCCGGTTGACCGTTCGTAATGACAGTTACCCCAGATACCCGACCTTGTAATTGCTGTTCTACGTTCGCTGAAGGAACAACTTTCAACTGAGCGGGTTTTACCGTCGATACAGCTCCGGTTACGTCCCGGCGGTTCTCGGTTGAGTACCCCGTTACTACGACTTCACTTAGTGCAGTAGCGTCGTCTTCAAGCGTGACATCAGCGTTTGTTCGGTTGCCAACTGTGTACTCCTGCGTTTTGAAACCAATGGCCGATATGACCAGCACTGGATTGGCACCCCGAACGTTGATGGAAAAATTGCCATCCGCGTCACTTGACGTACCTGTTTGTGTACCTTTTAGCACAACGTTGGCGCCGGGAACGGCTCCGTCGGCGCCAGTAATTTTACCCGTCAGGCGACGGTCCTGGGCAGAAGCCGATAGGCTCCACAGTAATAGGACTGTACCCAGAAAAGCGGTCTGCAGAAATCTGTAGAGCGATGCTTTCATGAAGATTAGGTTGGTTTTATATTGAGTTAAACGAACCAATATTATGCTGATTAAATCATATTTCAAAGAGAAATTGTAATAAATATGTCAAAAGGACATTATTAAAATCGTATTAAATAAGAATAATGTCACATTGTGAATTGATTAGTAAATTGATAATCAGTGTTTTAATTGTCTTTTGTGGCCTGAAAACTAGGTGGCATTATATTTTAGTTAGATATAGTTAGCTTTAATTTATAAGTGATTAAAAAAGGGCATTAAACCGTTTCAGCCGTATTTTTGGTACATTATGCACACAAACTATTACTTTCTGAAACAACTTGCGCCAGCGATCGAATTGCACTTATTGAGTAATTCTACTACAGCTGTTTCGGACGTACCTATACACGCAACAGGACTCCGTTTTATGGAGTGTTTCAGCCAGGATCGGGATGAAGTTGTCCTGGTATTTGCGCAGGCAAAAGGGAAAACGAACTACTACAAACCTTTCCATATTAAGGCAACCTTACGACCCGACTTCTCGGGTTTGTTTTTTCCCGATACGGTTCAGAGGGCGCGTACAAACAGCGTCGATCTGTTTGATTCGGTGACGGGTGAGCCAGGCAAGGAACGAGCCGTACTGGAAGTGCGCTCCTTCGTGAATGAGCGCTGCCTAGCCATTTTGCTGGAAGATAACTTTACCTTAGTTTTCAAGTTTTTCGGCAACCGGCCCAACTTACTGGCCTTTCAGGGTAACCAGGTGATCGATCTGTTCAACCGACAGTTGGCAACCGACGAACACCTGCTGCTTGATGCGTTCGATCGGCCCATTGATCAGTCATATGCCGCTTTTGAGCAGGCCCATTTCGACCATCGTAAACTATTCCCAACGTTCGGGAAAGTCGTGAACAAATGGATTGATAATAGAGTCAGGCAGGCGGAAATCGAACCGGGAAGCAAAGGGGTGTGGCCAGTCATTCAGGATGCCTTGCGGCAACTGGAGCATCCCAATTATTACTTACTGCGTCTGGATCACAAACCAACGCTTAGTTTACTGCCTTTTGACGCACAGGCTGAAGACCCTCCGCAGCGTGAGTTTCACGATCCATTAGAAGCCGCGAACCGATTTTTTATCGCGCTGAATGGCTTAACCACGTTTGAATTTGAAAAGGCAGCTATGCTCCGGTTGCTTGACAAGCGTCTGAAGCGGGCCAAGTCTCAAATTGATATATCCATGCAGCGGTTGATGCTCAAGGACGAAGGGGCCAGCCATGAAGAGATCGGGCACATTCTGATGGCTAACCTGCACGAGATACCCTCCACGGCAAGTGTTAAGTCGCCTGAACGGTTGACCCTATACGATTTTTATCGTGACCAGCCAATCGACATTAAACTCAAGCCTGATCTGAGTCCGCAGAAAAACGCTGAGAACTTCTATCGAAAGGCCAAAAATGAGAAGATAGAAGAGCAGCATCTAAGTGATCAGATAGCGGCTCGGGAAGCCGAACTGGTTCGCATTGATCAGCAAAAAGCAGCTATTGATACCCTTCAGAATCTGAAAGAGTTACGTAAATACATCAAGCAGCATAGTCTGTTGAGTGAAGCAATACTGGCCAGTACGGGCGAAGTGGCGGCCTTATTCAAGGAGGTGATGTATGAAGGGTTCCGAATTATGATCGGGCGAAATGCGAAGAACAATGATCTGCTTACCCAACGCTACACCTACAAAGATGACCTGTGGCTACACGCCCGCGATGTCACGGGTTCGCACGTGGTGGTGAAGTACAAAGCCGGTAAACCATTTCCCAGGAGTGTAATCGAACGCGCTGCCGAATTGGCCGCCTGGTATTCCAAACGTCGCACGGATAGCCTGTGCCCCGTTATTGTTACGCCTAAAAAGTACGTTCGCAAGCCAAAAGGATTGGCCGAAGGTCAGGTGCTGGTCGAAAAGGAAGATGTTGTGCTTGTTGTTCCGAAAGGGGAATAAACGATGAGCGGCCGGTACAAAAGCATTGTTTTCGTACCGGCCGCTCATCGTTGATAATCTATTACTTACTGATCGACAACAACGGTTCGCTGGGCCATCAATAGTCGGTTCATTTCGTTCCAGGTATGATCCCATGAATTTTCGTTCAGGAAAGCATCGATAGCCGTCCAGTCACCGGAATTCTGGTTGGCAAGCGCTTGGGCGATGGCGGTCTCAAAAGCCTGCGCCGTGTCGGCGATCTGAACGAACTCCTTCGACCCGTACATACGAATCACATCGCGAATGGGCGTTGATACGACGGGCAGGCCAGCTGATAGGTATTCCGGGGTTTTCGTCGGGCTGATAAACTTGGTTGACTCGTTCAGGGCGAATGGCAGTATCGCTACATCCCAGTTGCTAAAGTAGGTAGGTAGTGCTTTGTAGGACTTCATGCCCAGATAATGCACATTCGGCTTGGTAGGTAATAAAGCGCGGTCAATTTTTACAATTGGGCCGAGTAAAACGAATTGCCACTCCGGACGACGCTCTGCCAGCTCAGTCAACAATTTGTAATCAAAGCGCTCGTCGATAACCCCGCTAAAGCCAATTCGTGGGTGCGCTATGTCACGCTGGTCGGCTGGATCGGGTTGCGATTTACGGGCTGACGAGAAATGAGCAAAGTCGATGCTGCTTGGAAAAGCAAATACATGCGGATGTCGGCTCCGCTTTGCTTCATACAAGCTATAACCACCTGTAAACATGATGTCGGCTTGTTGAATAAGTTGCTTTTCTTTTTCCAGTAATTGAACCGGTGCTCCCCAGAAAGCCGACAATTCGTCCATGCAGTCGTATACCGTCAGGGCAGGCTTCAGGTGGTCACTGAACAGCATGGCCATCGGCGTGTAATACCAGGCAACGAACGAATTGATGCGCTCATCAGCCATAAATTTATCCAGCAACTGCCGCTGAAGTCGAATGGCTTCGTCGGGTTTGGTGCCGTGTGGAAGGTGTGGAACGAGTACCGTCAAACGGTCTGTTTGCTGACTGATACTCATATGCAGCGTATCACTCCAGATCGGTTCTTCAATAAACCAGATTCTGTAGTTCTTGGCCGCCCGGCTAAGCAAATGTTGAGGGCGCTGGTAAACGAAATTCCAACGTAGATGCGAGAAACAGATCAGATCAGAAATCTCGGTTTCCTTCGCATCGAAGGATGATTTAGTAGTATATGTGGATACGATAGATTGGGCGGTAAGGGCGGCATGATCACCGGTAACGTTCGTTGTCTCTGGCACTTTCATAAATATAGGAGGGGATTATATAAGTATGTACAGTTCATGGGCCGAACAGACTACTTACTCTCATCTTATAACCCAAACCACAAGAAAAATGTTGATTTATGTCTCATTTAAATGAGGAAATGGCCCCACATCCGATAGCGTGTTACCAAACTAACGACTCAGTTACTACCCGTGCGATTAGCGTACCAGAATTACCCGGCTTTGTGGACCCGCAGGTGTTTCAACGGTTACTGTATAGCGTCCCGAAGAGAGGTTTCGCAGGCGCATTGTCCGGGTATAGCTGCCGGGTCGGAGAGATGGTTCCTGGATCGTTTGAATACGCTGGCCTAGTTGGTTCACCAGCGAAATAGTAGCTGCCCCTGTGGTCGATAGCCAGAAATCAATGACTACGTATTCGCTTGTCGGGTTGGGGTAGACGCGGAATGTGCCTGATGACGGCTCATCAGCAGCCGTTACGATAACTGGCGTGGTTGTTGCCGATGTGGGCAGACTAACTGATTCGACAGTTTTAAGAATCCAGTTGTTCGGGTCAATCACGAGGCCCGAAACAGTACCCCGAACCGGTAGCGTAAACGTCTGATCGGTCTGGTCGTTAAGCACTGTCACGGTTGTATCGCCCATTGCCGACTGAACTTTCATCTGAATGGGCATCGTAAAAGAGGTCGGGTTGCTGGCCGTGGTGTTGCGTTGCTCAAGCCGGACTGTTATTGTATTGGCCGTATGACCCGCCGTCACGGTGGCTTTGTAAGTCGGGTAGCCTTCCCCGTAAATCCATTCTTTGAAGAAGTAGTCCAGTGAGCGGTTGGTTACTTGCTGCGCTACCGCCTGAAAATCTTCCGTCACGGCTGTGTTGTAGGCCAGCGCTGGGGTAGCCGTGTAGGTACGCAGTGTCTGAAAAAACAGATCGTCGCCCACGATACCGCGAAGCATGTGTAAAACGGTTGCTCCCTTGGCATACGTACGGGCACTGTTGAAGATCGTATTAACGTTGGTAATATTCTGTACATAAATTGACCCAAGGGCGTTTCGAGCACTACTCATAAAGTTTGTCATTGTGGATGAGTACCCCGTTTGGCCATTGGCCGATTCCGCGTAAACGGCTTCGGCATAGGAGGCAAAACCTTCGTTGAGCCAGATATTTTGCCAGTCGCGGCACGTAATTTTATCGCCAAACCACTGGTGAGCCAACTCATGCGCAATGACATTCGGCGTCAGTGAGCTAAGCCCCATAGAAGAAATTGTCTGATGTTCCATCCCGCCATTGTTTCTGGCAAACTGGGCATGGCCGTATTTCTCCCGCAAAAACGGATAAAGGCCGAATCGGTTGGTGAATAGCTGGAGCATACCGGGCGTCAGGGCAAGGCTGTTCTGAACCTGAGCCAGGTTTTCCGGATAAATGTAGTGGGTAACCGGCATCGTCTGATTTCCCGACGTGAACGGCGTGTCGTATTGCGCATAATTCGATACGGCTATCGAAATCAGATACTGAGCAATCGGATAGCTGTTATGCCACAAATACGTTCGAGTACCGTCGGTATTGGTGGTTGTGCTGATCAATTTTCCATTAGAAACCGATACGAGTGGAGCCGGAGCCGTTATGCGAACTGATGACGAGTCGGCTTTATCGGCAGGCGTATCCCGACAGGGAAACCAGTCTGACGCCCCATAGGGCTCGCTTAAACTCCAGATAACTGGATCGGTGGTCGATTCGTGACTACCGAACAGGAAGCTACCATTAGCCGTACCATTGGGTACCCCTCTATAAAAGACAGTCAGCGTTAGAACCTGTCCACTCGCCAAGGGTTGTCCGGGCGTAATGGTTAGTTTGTTCTGGGCGTGCTGAAAAGGCAGCGCCTGATTACCCGCTTTTACTGAATCGACCCGCAAGCCCAGCCCCGTCGTTGTAGTGGATGAATTAAAATCCAGAAAGAAACCACTCAACCCAGACACGGTACTTTTCAGAGTAATCGTCGTAGCGCCGACCAGGTTGGCTGGTGTAGTGGTCAGGCGGAGGTCGAGTCCGTAGTAGGTGACGTCAATGTTCGCATCACCGGGGTAAGCCAGCCGCGCTTTGGGATTTGAGGCCAACTGTTCTGCGTGACGTATTTTACCCATCTGGCAAAATTGCCCGCCGTCGACAATTGCCTGAGCGTTGGTGAACAGGGGGAAGAGAAGCAGAAGAAAATAGCGAATCCGCATATCTGACGGGTTTTTATTGACCGAAACTTTAGCAAAATAATAAGCCGAATGAAAGCTCCTGTATAGCAACTAAACCACAATGCGCTGTTAAGACGGCACGGCTATCGTGTTCACCGGCTATTAGCCTAAAGATCAGTTGCTGAGCTGATATACCGTTCAGTTCGCTTCAGCATGGCCAGCGTTCAGTCGCTTGGCCCCTTGCGTCCGGGTTTCTGCCTGCGCTTTTAGTGCTTCTAATTTTTGTTGTTCAGCCTCCGGCAACTGGAGTTGCCAGCCCATCGAACTAGCCAATTGATACATCATGTACTGGATTTGATTATTGGCAATTTTGGGCAGATCGCTCTGCATGGCCCGCTCATTCATGGCCCGTTTGGCCTCGTCCAGGATCTGAGTGTAGTCGTCTCCACTGAAGTGATTGAGAATACCGGCCTGAATATCGTAGAACGTATAATCTGTATCAATGGATAAAACCTCGGGTGCCGGAAACGACTCAATGATCAGTTTCTTGTCGCCATTGTCCGATGTTCTGAACTGTACTTTAGCGAAGTCAAAGCCCACCAATACCTTTGACTTGGCAATGACCATCGCCTTTTTGGGGTCATTGAGCACATACAGGATTTTCTTCTGATCCTGATAGTTGTAGATTTCCGAAAAGTAGCCTTCTGCCATGACCACCTTAAATACCTTCTCGATACGCTCCAGCAGCAGAACCGAATCTCGCCGGACGTTCGAAACACCCGCTCGTTTTCGTAGGGTACCCGCCAGTGCCACGCCCCCGCCTGCGCCGACGAGTAAAAGTAAAAGAGTGGTAAAAAAATCCATATCAGTCAGCATTTAGCCGAAACGCGGAGAAGGCGGAACGGACGAACTGAAACAGATTTTTTACCAATTAGTTATCCGTTTCAACTCATCCGACCCGCCTTCTCCGCGCTCTGTTTGATCGTTTATTTAGCGTAAGCTACTGCGCGCATCTCCCGAATAACCGTCACTTTTATCTGGCCGGGATACTGCATTTCTTTTTCTATTTTTTGCGAAATCTCGTACGATAAAACCCCTGCCCGTTCATCCGAAACGTGGTCAGCGTCGACCATGATGCGTAACTCACGACCGGCCTGAATGGCGTAACATTTGGTTACACCGGGGAAGTTGCCCGCCAGTTCTTCCAGCTCTTTGAGCCGTTTAATGTATGACTCCATCATTTCGCGACGGGCACCCGGCCGGGAACCAGACACCGCATCGCACACCTGAACGATTGGCGAGATCATGCTTGTCATCTCGATTTCATCGTGGTGAGCACCAATGGCGTTGATAACTTCAGGATTCTCTTTGTACTTTTTCGCCAGCTCCATACCCAGAATGGCGTGGGGTAGTTCTGCTTCCTCAGGCCAGACCTTGCCGATGTCGTGCAGCAAACCAGCCCGTTTAGCCAGCTTGGCATTCAAGCCTAACTCGGCCGCCATGGTAGCACACAGTTTGGCTACTTCGCGGGAGTGTTGCAGGAGATTCTGACCGTAACTGGAGCGGAAACGCATCCGGCCTACCATCTTGATCAGTTCGGGGTGAAGACCGTGAATGCCCAGGTCGATAACTGTACGCTCACCAATCTCGACGATTTCGTCTTCAATATTTTTGCGGGTCTTGGCAACAATCTCTTCAATACGGGCGGGGTGAATACGACCATCCTGAACCAGGCGGTGCAACGACAGGCGGGCAATTTCCCGACGAACCGGGTCAAAACCTGAAATGATGATTGCTTCGGGGGTATCATCAACGATAATTTCAACACCCGTGGCGGCTTCGAGTGCCCGGATATTACGACCTTCCCGCCCAATCACCTTACCCTTAACGTCATCCGACTCGATGTTGAAAACCGATACACAGTTCTCAATGGCGTGTTCGGTAGCCGTCCGCTGAATGGTTTCGATAACCACCTTTTTAGCTTCTTTGGTCGCCGTTAGTTTAGCTTCTTCAACAATGTTCTTGATGTACGAAGAGGCCCGCGTTTCAGCTTCGGCCTTGAGGTTTTCGACAAGCTGCTCCCGTGCCTGATCGGCTGAAAGACCCGCAATTTTTTCGAGTTGGGCTACCTGGTCGGCCAGCATGCGATCGGCTTCCTGTTGCCGTTTATCCACATCGTCCCGACGCTTGTTGAGGGCGTCGATCTGCTGCGACAGGCTATTTTTTTGCTGACCCAGGTCGTTCCGTTGCTGATTCAGCTCATTTTCGCGGTTTCGTTGCTGGTCGGCCTGCTGGGCTAGCTGTTGTTCGCGTTGCTTGAGTTTCGTTTCGTTCTGAAGAAGTATGTTTCGTTTCTGATTCGTCGTTTCTTCAAATTCGGTTTTCAGTTTCAGATACTTTTCTTTCGCTTCTAATATCCGGTCTTTTTTAATCGTCTCTGCCTGTAATTCAGCGTTTTTTAAAATGGCCGCTGCTTTGTCTTCGGCTTCTTTCTCGTGCTTTGCGCGAACGCCCGCCATGGTCTGACGGCCAATTAATATGCCAATACCACCCCCAACCAGGGCAGCAAGAATCGTTAACCAAACTGGAATGTCCATCGGACTATATCGTTAGGGTTGAAAAAATAAATCATCAACCTGCTGCAATACGAGTGCTCCGAACGTCAACTCTGAGTATTTTGAGGGTAGAAATTCGCCGTTTTTATGTCGAAATGACCGGCGTGACGACCTGATCTAATTGAGTTATTTTGTCAAACACCATCTGTTGTAATCGTTGCATCTGTCGTTCTCCTCTGAGCTTGGTAACCAAGCAGTCGAAGGCTATCATTGCCAGGGCCTCCTGTGTATCAGACATTCCCCTTTCCCGGTATTGCTTCAGTTCATCCTGAATCAATTTGGCAGCTTCGCGCACAATAGCCTCTGATTCCGGCTCCACAGCTAATTTGTAGACCCGGTCGGCAATTTTGACGCGAATTGGCAATTCTTCCATTTTGGGCTTATGACAAACTACTCAAGTGAGCAATGCACCGTTCCAATTCCCGGATATACTCGTCGAGTTGTTGTTTTAATTCAGCATTCGTATCTGTCTCAGACAGATTGTCTTTTACAATTATACCAACATCTTTCGACTTTGGTGTGTTTTTTTCTGGAATAACTGGTTTTTTCCGTAGTTGTCTAACCAACTCCTGCTCTTTCCTCAAATTCTCCTGCAGGGCAGCGTTTTCCAGTTCCAGTTGTTCAACCTGTTTCTGCGCATCCGTATATACTCTCGTAAGCTGTTTGAGTTTGTGCTCAAAGCGCTCAACGAGGGCAATAATTTGATGTTCGCTTACCACAGTTTTACCGAGTGAAAGAGTGAACGAGTGAAGAGCGACCTCAACGGAATACCTCCTTATCAATAAGTTGATCTGGTATTTCGTTTTTTCGCTCTTGTACTCATTCGCTCATTTTATTTCCTGATCACTGCGCCCAGTTCCTGCTCGAAAGCTGTCATGAGTCGCTGCATCGTTTTATCAATAGCTACATCGGTGAGGGTTTGAGTGGCATCCTGCAACATGAAGTTGACCGAATAGGCTTTTTTTCCTTCACCGATATTTTCGCCTTCGTACACATCAAATACATTAATCGCACGCAATAATTTACGTTCCGTTTGACGAGCCAGTTTACTAATTTGTTCGAACGAAACAGCTTTGTCTATGACAAGCGACAGATCGCGCCGAACTTCAGGGAATTTGGCTACTTCTTCGTAACGAATTTTACCGGATGCTAGTTTAAGCAACGTTTGCCAATCGAAATCAGCGTAGAATACCGGCTGTTTTAGATCAACTAGTTTCGTTAACTTGGGATTAACCAATCCCAGGCTAACTACTGGTTTTTTATTGACAATGTACGTCAGGCCATACTGAAAAAGAGCTGGATCGGCGGGTTGTGTTTCGAACGACTTGATGCGGAACAAATTTAAAATCCGTTGAACAGCCGTGGCCAGATCGTGATAAGCCACGGGCTGACCTTTCTGAAGCCAACTTTCGGAATTCTGATTTCCAATGATCGCCAGACTCATTCGCATACGCTCAACGTACTTCGTAGTGCCGTCCTCAAGTTTTACTTTATGATAAACCTTGCCAAACTCAAACGTTTTCACATCTTTCTGCCGCCGATTCAGGTTGTAAACCAGCGTTTCCAGCGCCGAAAACAACAGCGTTTGCCGCATAACAGACAACTCGTCGCTCAGCGGATTGAGGAGCGTAACATCGTCGCCGGTCAACGACGAGCGGATGGCATCGTTGTAGGCGGGGCGGGTCAATGAGAGCGTCAGAATCTCGTAAAAGCCATTGGCCGCCATCAATTGACCAACTCGGCTTTGCCATTGATCGGGGTCCGTTTTGGGAAACTCAGAAAGCGAATCGGCGGCAAGGTTGGCCGAGAGCGGAATATTGTCCAGGCCGTAAATGCGGAGAATTTCTTCGATCACATCGGCTTCCCGCGTCACGTCAACGCGGTAGGGAGGCACAATGGCGATGAAGCCATCTTCCTGCACCGATTCTGCCTGAATATCCAGGGCTTCCAGAATGCGGTGAATTTCAGCGTGGTCAATGGCAACCCCGATCAACCGGTCAATGTTGCGGTAGCGGACAGGTACCCGGAACGCATCAATAGGTGTAGGGTAAATGTCTGTTATTGCTGAACTGACCGTGCCCCCGGCCACCTTCTGAATAAGCAGGGCTGCCCGTTTGAGCGCAAAGATGGTAATGTTGGGATCGATACCCCGCTCGAAACGAAACGATGCATCTGTTTTCAGGCTGTGCTGTTGCGCGGTTTTGCGGATTGACGTTGGCGAGAAATAGGCCGATTCCAGAAAAATGCGGGTCGTCTGCGCCGATACCCCCGAGTTTTGTCCCCCGAACACCCCCGCAATGCACATTGGTTTCTCCGCATCACAGATCATCAGGTCAGTAGCGGTAAGCTTACGCTCTACGCCATCGAGGGTGACAAACGGCGTGCCTTCGGGCAGTGTTTTAACAATGACTTTATTCCCCGAAATCTTGGCCGCATCGAAGGCGTGTAATGGCTGGCCCAGATCGTGGCAAACGAAATTCGTTACATCCACGATGTTGTTGATCGGGTTCAGACCAATACTCAGCAACCGTTGCTTCAGCCAGTCCGGCGATTCGCTAACCGTCAGTCCCTCTAGGGTAAGACCAGCGTACCGGGGACAGGCTGCCGTGTCATCAACTGCTACATCGAGCGTCAGGTCGGTAGTAGTAACCGTAAAGGCCTCAACGGAAGGCAACCGAAGCGGCCGGTTTAGCACGGCTTTCAGGTCGCGGGCGGTGCCCAGATGAGAGGCCGCGTCAATGCGGTTAGGAGTCAGGCCAATGGCGATCTGGTAGTCGGCTTCAAGCTTGAAGTAGCGGGCGGCCGGGGTACCGTTTGGCAGATCCGTAGTTAGTACCAGTATGCCCGCGTGCGATGTTCCTAAGCCTATCTCATCTTCTGCGCAGATCATTCCTTCGGATGCTGATCCACGAATTTTGGCTTTCTTGATTTGAAACGGCTCGCCCGAAGCGGGGTGGAGGGTTGCGCCAACGAGCGCTACCACGACCTTTTGGCCAGCCGCCACGTTAGGAGCACCACAAACAATGGGCAGCGGTTGATCCGTACCAACGTCAACCGTGGTCAGGCTTAATTTATCCGCATCGGGGTGTTTGGTACACGTAAGTACCTGACCAATAACGACGCCTTCCAGCCCACCCGGCACCGCGTCTATTTTCTCAATTCCTTCAACTTCCAGGCCCGTTGCGGTCAGTAGTTTACCAACTTCTTCGGGTGATTCGGGCAATTCAATGAACTCTTGTAACCATTTATAGGAGACTTCCATACAGCGGCAAAGCAAATTATTACCGCAAAGTTAGCCAATTGCTTGGTTGTGCACGCAGTTAATTGATGGCAAAAAAACTATATGAACAATCAAATCAGCTATTCATGAGCGGTATATTTCTCCCCAGCCTTTACCGCAATGGGTAGCTTATTTTCGGCAGGCGGTAGCGGGCAGGCATATTTGGGGTTGTAGGCGCAGTAGGGATTATAGGCCGTATTGAAGTCAATGACTGCCTGGCTTTCTGAAAGTTGTGCCGGGTCGAGTTCAAGGTAGCGACCACCGCCGTACGTTTCGTTGCCCGACGTTGCATCGCGAAACAGAATGGAGTACGTGTTTGCGAGTTTGACAATTAACAGCCGATGCGCTTCCCCATCCAGGCTAAAGACGGCGTGGGCAAATTTTTCGTAGACCTCTTCACCACCGTCGCTCATCCGAACAACCAGTTTCTGCGTCTTATCCGCAAAAGGTTCGAGCCGGGCAACAACGCGATAAGCGGGGTCGGGCGAGAAATAACGTAAGCCATTAAAGGATGCCTTGTCCTGAATTGGTGACTCGCCGTTTGTTCGCATGAACTGGTCTTTCTCCGTGCGCTTTGTGGCTAACTCCTGGCGGTACGTTTCGGGCTTAACGACGGCCTCCAAGCCACTGCCAGATGTCATGTTACCGCCATCGAAAAACGTGAAATACAATACCGCTAAAGCCACTACAAATAAACCAGTAAGAAAAAATTTATTTCGTAACATAACCAAATGATCCTATATATTCTTGTAAAAAGACGAGCCTAACTACTTACGGAACTGTTGTGCAACCGCGTTGGGCATTTTTACTCAAATGCTGATTTTTAGCTACACGAGCTTTAAGTAGTTTTTAATATATTTAAGGCCTTTTCCATCATTCACTCATCAAAACTAAAATTTACCCGTGTAATGGCCAAACTCTGCGAGTTGAAAACAGTTGAATCTGATAGGGGAAATCTAACGGTTTTTGAAGGAATTATTCCGGGGGTCATTCAGAGGGTCTATTATATTTATGAGGCTGGCCACATCACTCGTGCGGGTCATCGACACCACCGCACCTGGCAAGCGCTCGTTTGCTTGAGTGGCCGTTGCCGCGTATACACGAATAACGGAACGCAGGAAGATACTTTTCTGTTGACGACTCCCCGCCAGTGCTTAATCCTAAAGCCTGAAGACTGGCATACCATGGACTCATTCTCTGACGATGCTATTCTGCTGGTTATTGCGAATGAATTGTACGACAAAGATGACTACATATACGAGCCTTACCCGAATGGAAAAGGTGTAGTTCAGCTACTCATGGCTGATTCGGAATGATTCCATTTCTGGATTTAAGGCGGATCAACGAGCCCTACCAGGCCGTCATCGCGGAGGCTATTGAGCGGGTTACAGCGTCTGGCTGGTACATTCTGGGAAGGGAGGTCGAAGCGTTTGAGCAGCAGTTTGCGGCTTATTGCCAAACGCGCCACTGTATTGGTGTGGCTAACGGCCTGGATGCCCTGACGTTAGTGCTGAAGGCCTGGGATTTTCCGGCCAACAGCGATGTGATCGTTGCCGCAAACGCTTACATTGCATCGGTACTGAGCATCACACACGCTGGCCTGACTCCTGTTTTCGTTGAGCCCGATCCGCAGACATATCTGCTTGACCCGACTAAAATTGAGGCCGCCATTACTCCCGGGACAAAAGCGATTTTACCCGTTCATTTATACGGCCGTTGCTGCGACATGGTATCTATCAATGCGCTGGCGAAGCAATATGGCCTGAAGGTACTGGAAGATGCCGCTCAGGCGCATGGTGCCACGTGTTCCGCTGGAGAGTTGGCCGAAACCACCCGTCGGGCGGGTAATTTGGGCGATGCGGCAGGCTGGAGCTTTTATC
Source organism: Spirosoma lituiforme (assembly GCF_054776635.1). NCBI lineage: Bacteria > Pseudomonadati > Bacteroidota > Cytophagia > Cytophagales > Cytophagaceae > Spirosoma > Spirosoma lituiforme. Next base: position 1,805,051 of record NZ_BAAHBO010000001.1, on the reverse strand, counting down.
CCAGTAAAAATCTGGGTGCGCTGGGCGATGCGGGGGCTATCACAACCAATGACGATGCACTGGCGAAACGGGTACGAGCCCTGCGGAACTACGGCTCCAGCCAGAAGTACATCAACGACTACGCAGGGCTGAACAGCCGGTTGGATGAACTCCAGGCCGCCATTTTATCGGCGAAATTACCGTTGCTCGACCAGGCCAATGCCCGCCGACGTACGATTGCTAACCGGTATCTGACCGGTATCCATAATCCCGATGTAGGGCTCCCCCCGGCCAATCAGGCAGCGCAGGATGTCTGGCACTTGTTTGTTGTTCGGCATCCGAACCGCGATGATTTTCGCACCTGTCTCCGCGAGCGGGGAATCGTCACCGATATACATTATCCGGTTCCACCTCATCAGCAACGGGCCTACCCGGCTTATGCGCAGTTGTCGTTTCCGATGGCTGAACAATTACATCGGGAAGTAGTCAGTTTGCCGCTCAATCCGGCCATGACAGACGATGAAGTAGATTACATTATCAGCACAATCAATAGCCTGAACGGAAGCGTAAATGAGTGAACGAGTGTCCTGTTATTCACTTATTCCTTCTTTCGCTCCTTCGCCATTCACTTATCAACAATGTATCTGTCTGTAGTTATTCCCGTTTATAACAGCGAACGTACAATAGCGCCGTTGGTCGACCGATTGCAGGATTGTTTGGCCGGGAGACGCGCGGAAATTATACTCATTAACGATGGTAGTAAGGATCGTTCGGAGGCTATCTGTCAGTTACTTGACGATCGTTTTGGTAACGTTCAGTTTATCTCGCTACGCCGGAATTTTGGTGAATTTAATGCGGTCCTGTGCGGGCTTGCTCATTCGGAAGGAAGGTATGTGGTCATTATCGACGATGATTTCCAGAATCCGCCCGAGTCTATCCTGACACTTGTCGAAACGGCCGAAGCGGGGCAGTATGATGTTGTCTATAGTTGTTACGCCCAGAAGCAGCATCACTGGTTTCGGAACCTGGGCAGTTGGCTGGTCAATACCTTAACGACTTACTCACTAGACAAACCGCGTGACCTTTACCTATCGAGTTTCAAGCTGATTCGGCGGGAGGTTGTGCAGGAAATTGTCCGGTATCAGGGGCCTTATCCGTACATTGATGGATTGATTTTTCGGTCGACGCGTAATGTGGGTAGCGTGGAAGTACCACACAATCCTCGTCTGGATGGCCGTTCGAATTACACGGTTCGCAAGCTGGTTTCCCTGTTCCTGAACGTGTTTATCGGTTACTCGCTGTGGCCTATTCGGGTGTTTACGGTACTGGGTGCGACTTTATTTGGACTCGGCTTGCTGAGCGGTCTGCTTTTCGGCATCAGCTGGCTACTCAACGGCGTACACCTGGTGGGCTGGGGCATTGTTGTCTGGGTTGTTTTAACGGGGTTGGGTCTTCAACTGCTTTTTCTGGGTGTACTGGGTGAGTATCTGGGCAAGTTATTCATGGCACACAGCGGGTTGCCGGCGTATGTAGTAAAAAAGAGTGAAAGAGTGAAAGAGTGAAAGAGTGGCTCAGCGGGACACCTTCTCACTCTCTTGCCTATTTTCTTACTTGTTCTTTCCTCATTTATTCTTTTCCATTCCTTCCATCATGTACCCTCTCACTCCTTCGCTCTTTCACTCCTTCACTCTTTCGCTTTTATGATCGGTCGTACGGAAGAATACGAAAAGATGTTTCGGCTGGAGGGGCAACTGTGGTGGTACCGTAGTTTGCACGAGCGTGTGGCCAGGAGCCTGCAACAGAGGTTTGGTCAGCGTCGGGAGGTAGCTATTCTGGATGCCGGATGCGGTACGGGTGGTTTGCTGGATTTTTTACGTCGGCAGGGGTACACGAATCTGCACGGTATTGACGGGTCGGCGGATGCCGTGGCTTTCTGTCAGCAGCGCGAACTCTCCGTCAGGCTGGTCAACCTAAACGACCTCGCTCATACGGAGCCATTGGAAACATACGATGCGATTATCTGCAATGATGTGTTCTGCTATTTTATGGACGTTGACCTGCACCCTTTGCTAGGCGCACTCTCCGACCGGCTGAAACCCGGTGGCGTTCTGGTGACCAACAACAACGCGTTCGACCTCTTTCGCGGAGAGCACGATGTGGCCGTTGGCATCATTCGGCGGTTCGTTCAGGCTGATTTTGATCAATGGTTACCTCAACACGGCCTGTCCATCCAAGCGGCTACTTACTGGAGTTTCGCTCTATCACCCCTGATTCTGGCCATTCGGCAGTGGCAACGGTTGCAGTTTGCCATGGGCTGGCGCTCACCCGACGCGGCTCAATCGGATGTGTATTTGCCGAGTCGCTGGATCAATGAAACACTTTATCGTATTGCCCGGACCGAACAGGTACTCCTGCGCCGAACCCCCTTTGGCAGTTCGCTGTTCATCATAAGCAGGAAGTTGTAAGCATCGACTCCGCAGCGTTTGCCGGTCCGATGCTTGCGGCTCATTAACTCACGATTTATACGTTTTATGTTTACAGGTATTGTTGAATCCGCCGGTGTTGTATCGGACATTGAAGCAGAGGGCACTAATTTAACCTTTCGTATTGAGTCGGCACTGGCTCCTGAACTCAAAATTGACCAGAGCGTCAGCCATAACGGTGTTTGCCTGACCGTTACCAGCATTGCCGACGGAAGCTATACCGTGACGGCCATTGATGAAACCCTGAAAAAAACGAATCTGGGAAAGCTGACCACGGGTAGCTGGGTCAACCTGGAGCGCTGTATGCCCGCCAATGGCCGTTTCGATGGACATATCGTACAGGGGCACGTCGACCAGACGGGTATTTGTACCAGTGTTCAGGACGTAGACGGCAGCTGGTTATTTGATTTTCAGTACGAACCAGGTTCTGAACCAGCCAGTCAGAACGTTACGGTCGAAAAAGGGTCTATTTGTATCAATGGAGTTAGTTTAACCGTTTTCAACTCAGAAGTAGACCGTTTTCGGGTGGCCATTATACCATACACCTACGAACACACCAATTTTCGAAACCTGAAGGCTGGCGATATTGTCAATCTTGAGTTTGATATTGTGGGGAAATACCTGAAAAAAATGTTCGCGGGCTATCGGTAGCCCGTTGCGGATTCTGCTACTTTTGTGAAACGTGTAAACTAACTGAACCGGGTGGCCTCCGAAAAACACCACCAATCACCACTCCCGAATGGCTAAAATCAGCACCCGCTCCTTTTTTGACCTGCTGATCCATATTGGCATTATCACAGCCCTGCTGGCGGCCTTCTTTCTGGCGTTTTTCTTTGTTTACCTGCCCTACACAACAAACCACGGGCAAACCATTACGGTGCCCGACGTGACGCGTCTGAGCCTGGATGAAATGCAGAATCTGCTGGACGACCGCGATCTGCGTTACGAAGTAAGTGACTGTACGTTTGTCTCTGGTGCTCAGCCGCTGACGGTTATTCAGCAGTATCCAAGGGCTAATGCGAAAGTGAAAGAAGGGCGCAAGATCTACCTGACCATTACGAAACGGGTGGCTCCGATGGTGCAGATGCCCAACCTGGTCAGCCTGACGCTGCGGAGTGCGCAACTTAACCTGAAATCACTGGATCTAGTGAGTGGACCGCCCATTTATGTTCCGGACGTTGCGAAAAATTCGGTGCTTCGGCAGTTGTACAACGGCAAGGAAATTGCCGCCGGAACACCTATTCCGAAAGGGGCTCAGATCGATCTTGAAGTGGGGGATGGCCTGGGAAGTACGATGTTTGAGATTCCCAACGTTGTAGGATTACCCCTCGATGAAGCCGAAGCCGCCATCCGTGGATCGAACCTGAAAGTTGGCACGAAAATTTCCGTTGAAGATCCTGAAAAGGAAGTCGGCACAGTGGTCCGGCAGCGACCCGAAGCCCGGTCTGGCGAACGCATCCGCGTTGGCGAAACAATGGATTTGTGGATCGTGGGACCCATTGAACCCGACCAATAAACCCGTTTTCGGCCCACATACCCGATGAGAACAGCTTTAATCTGTCAGCCAGTCAATCCGTTCTTCGGACGTTGTTTGCGTGGCTTGTTGCTGATATTAGTTAGCTTATCGTATTCCATCGTGAGCGCCCAGACCCCTCTGGCGCTCCCGTTTTTCGAGGATTTCTCGACGGCCAGCGGTCGCCCCGGCCTCGACAAGCCTGATCCGGCTCTCTGGCAGTCAGGCAGCGGGGTGTACATCAACAATACCATGGCCATTGGTCAGCCCACAGTCAATGTTGCTTCTTTCGATGGATTGGCGGCCAACGGACGTCCTTATGTTCAAAATTCAACGTCACTCCAGGGTTATACCGATACGTTAACATCTTTACCCATCAATCTGGCGGGTTTATCGGCTGCGGACTCCGTCTACCTTAGTTTTTACTGGCAGGCTAAAGGCCTGGGCGAACTGCCCGATCGGGGCGATTCATTGAGTCGGCAGGCCGGGGATTCTCTCACGGTTCAGTTTCTGGATCGCAATGGTGCCTGGCAAACGGTATGGGCTAAAGTGGGAGGTGTTGTCAACAATAACTTTTTTCAGGTCTTTGTTCCGATCCGCAGTGCGGCCTATTTCCATGCGGGATTCACTTTCCGGTTCCGTTCGTTTGGAAACGAGTCCGGTCCGTTCGATACCTGGCATGTCGATTATATTTACCTGAACCGGGGGCGTTCGGTTAACGATCGGTTTGTAAAAGATGTGGCTGTTAGGCAGGCGCTTAGTCCGCTGTTAAAACGCTACACAGCCATGCCGCTCGCCCAATACCTGGTCAATCCGGCCAACGAAATGGCTGACTCGGTCAGAACGGATATCAACAACCTATTCAACAATTTCAACTTTACGACCTTCGACTTTACCATACGGGATGAGGTGTCAGGGCGTGTTGTTCAGGATGATCCGCAGACCAGCTCGATGTTGATAGCCTCGCTTAGTTCGCAACGGAAAGCCGCTAAGCCGGCCCCGGTCTCTGGTCTGGACTCGGCTACCAGAGCCTTGCTGCGGTACAAAATTGACCTGCTCACCACCGACGATCAGAACCCGTCCATCCCCGGTGTAAACCTCCGGCGAAACGACACTATTTCGGCCGTAGCCGCTCTCGATGACTATTATGCGTACGATGATGGTACCTGGGAGTACGCGCAGCAAATCCGGCAGCGGGAGCAAATTGCGGTCCGGTTTATTCTCAACAAGCCCGATGCCATTGGGGGCGTCCGGGCGTGTATCGTGCCTTTCACGACCAACCAGACGGGCCAGTCTTTTGTCATCAACGTATACAGTAACCGGTCTGGTCGGCCGGGGACCGCAATTTATCAGCAGGCATTTACAACCCAATACCCAACCTATCGGAACGGATTTGTTGAGTTTAAATTTTCAAAGAGTGTTTCGGTAAGGGATACGTTTTATATTGGCTATCAGCAAATTAGTAGCAGCGATACGACATACCTGCGATTAGGGTTTGACAAAAACAGCCCGTTTGGCTCACAGATTTTTTACAATGCAGGCAGCAACTGGGATCAGAATTTAGCCTCGGCTTCGCTGAATGTACAGGGAGCCTTCATGCTTCGGCCCGTAATGGGGGCCAAACCCGATACCATTGTGACGGCTGTTCCGGAGCCCGAACCGCTGGCTCCGTTACGTACCTACCCGAACCCAACAACGGGTTTAGTCCGGTGGGATGAACCCGGTCTCACCCGCCTGGACGTTATGAACAATGCCGGCCGGGTGCTCCTCACCCTTGAACCAAGTCGCGGGCAGCAAACGTTAGATTTGAGTTATCTGCCTGATGGCTTATATTTAATTCGCCTTTTCGCCGACAAGCGATCGGCCGTACAAAAACTAATTATTCAACATTAACGGAGGAATGGATCAGCTAGCTGTAGCTACCTGTTGCTTCACGACAATCACACAATAACCATGGATATTACCGTACAGGAATTGAAAGAGCGACTCGACAAGGGCGAAAAACTGAACCTAGTCGATGTGCGCGAACCCGATGAATATGAGGCCGATAACATTGGCGCTACGCTGATTCCTCTTGGCGATCTATCGTATCGTCTGGACGAACTCGACGGATTGCAGGATGAGGAAGTCATTGTTCACTGCCGGTCAGGCAAACGCAGTGGCATGGCACAGCAAATTCTGGAAGAAAACGGTTTTAATAACGTACGGAACGTTGTTGGGGGCATGTTGGCCTATCGGGCGCAGTAAGAGGGATATAGGATGTATACTATGTTGCGTTACCTCGTTAATATAGCATACATCCTACACCATACATCGTAACACAGCTTCCTTGTCTTCCGGGCCCACCCACGTATAGTTGCCCTGGTTTCTGAACCAGGTGAGTTGCCGCTTGGCATATCGTCTGGAGTTACGCTTCAGTAACCGGACCATCTCCTCGTATCCATATACGCCATCCAGATAGGGGAAAATCTCCTGATAGCCAACCGTTTGTAAAGCTGCTAGTTGACGGTGGGGCAGCAACGAACGAACTTCGTCGAGCAAGCCTGCCTGTAGCATGGCATCCATGCGCATGTCGATGCGCGCATACAACTCTTCGCGTGGCCGTTCGAGGGCGATCATTACTGACTGAAATGACCGCTCGATCGTATGCCGCCGACGAAACGACGAGTAAGGTTCTCCCGTAGACAGACACACTTCCAAAGCCCGGGTTACGCGAACCGGATTCTGTAGATCGGCCGTTTGGGCATAGATCGGGTCCAGCAAGCGCAGTTCCTGCTGTAGTTTTTCCAATCCTTCCTGCTGAAGCCGGGTAAGCAATCGTTCCCGTAACGAAGGGTCAACGGCGGGCATATCGTCCAGACCGAAACATACCGCATTGATATAAAGCCCCGTTCCGCCAGATAAAATCACGATTTCTCTGGTTTCAAACAGGTTATTCAATACAGCGAGGCATTCGCGCTCATAGCGTCCGGCGTTTACCGGGTCCATGATTGAATGCGAATTAATGAAGTGATGCCGAACCCCGTCCATTTCCTCCGGCGTTGGCTTAGCCGTACCAATACTCAATTCACGGTAAAGCTGCCGGGAGTCAGCAGAGACTACATCGGTTTCCAGGGCTTTGGCCAGTTGAACGCACAGGGCAGTTTTACCCACCGCTGTTGGTCCGGCTATAACAAGTAACGTTTTCAAGACTAGATCAATGAGGCAGTAAAGATAAAGAAGCCAAATGATGACCTTCTCTCAGGGTAACAACTATTTGGCCGTTTCCTAACAATGGCTTGCGTGAAAACGATCAATCATCATTTGTATGAGTTTTTACTGCAAAGTGGAGGGTAGAAATTCACCTTATACCAAGTTAAATCTGTTTTTGGCTATTAGTGAATTTTGGAAGATAAAAATCTGCCTTATTAATTAAGTTTTTGGAAAATATTTTTTGTTGATTAATAGCGAGTTAACGTAAATATTTTTTTTAAAACAAAACACAAAAAAAAGGTTATGTGCTAGATCTATGACAAATTTATATATTTGTCATTATTGATATAACTCTCTTTCAGTCAGTGGGTTACGAACCAAAAGGTTAGTAGCTGTCTTCCCATGAGCGACCCTATTGAAAATCGAAAACCTATTTACCCAAGTCACATAGCTCTTCAGAAAACACTGGATATCATATGCGGAAAATGGAGGCTGTACATAATTTATCAGGTAGGTGCAGAAACCCGACGTTATGGTGAGTTGCGACGAATGATTCCTGAAATAAGTGAGAAGGTTTTAATTCAGGAACTTAAGGTCTTGGTGAATCTGGGAGTTATCGAGAAAAGATCATACCGCGAAGTGCCACCCCGTGTAGAATACAAACTGACGACCAGGGGGATACAGGTGCTGCCCACTTTGCTGAATCTGACGTCCATCGGAGAATTATTTCTGGAACCGTAGACCGTTCAACTATTTTTGACTTCGGGTCGTTAATTGGTCGTGTACCAAGTAAACGGAGTCAATGGTTGGGAAGGTATGTTGTCTGTTTGTAGGCATGATATGGCTTGTCGAAATGGCGCAAGGCAACCGACAATGTATTTGCACAACGCCACCCGTCAATCAGCAGTTAGTGCCCCTCAAAAGTCAGTTTAACAGAGAGTTACGGTTCAATGTGTACCGATTCGTGGTAACCGCTGCGGATACCGGACGTGTGCGCGATGTACAAGTCAGGGCTTACCGTGGTGCACTTCTGTTGACTAATTTCCAGGTTCGTGTTGATGGGGCAGTAACGGGGGCGGAGGTAGCTGATCTGGATACAAACCGCTTTCCCGAATTGTACATATACACCACTAGTGATGGGAGCGGTTCGTTTGGCCGTGTCTATGGCTGGCAGTTTTTTCCGGAACGTAAAGCGGATATTGTATCGGCCAACTGGCGCGAAATAAGGCCCCAGGGCTACATGGGGCATGACAGTTTATGGGTATATCGGAATCGTCTCTGCCGCAGGTTTCCGATATATCAGCCCGGCGATGCCAACGTTGAGCCCTCTGGCGGCTATCAACTAATACGCTACAAGTTACGTCCGGCAGGTGCCGCGTTTGCCTTAACGATAGACTAAAAGAAGCACAAAGTGTCTAACGTCTATATACTGACGTCAGCTACTTTGTGCCGATGGATGATGTTTAAAATACCCTGAATCCCAGGGTTACCGTAGCGATTCCCAGAAAGCCCGTAATGTTGGAGTCTTTGTACACACCGCCAACGGGAACTGCGTAGCGGAGATCGACATCCAACAGGGGAATGGGTGAATAACCGACCCCGAGTTCGAGCGCGTACGTAAAATCTTTGACCTCCAGGTTCTGCGCTTCGTATTTATTAAGCAGATTCGTGCTAGCACTCGAAGACGGAATGGTTGTTTGCGGGAAATTTACGGTTGAATTGGCGTTGATAACCCCGGCTGTTGTTCGATCAAGGGTTGCTTTCTGCACAAAAATGAAATTAGGGCCAGCGTAGCCACGCAGTTTTCCGCCCATCCAGCGCTTACCAAACAAAACAGGTACGTCGATGGCTTCCAGAATCGACTCTGAGGTTGCGTTCAGACTGGCGTTGAGCAAACCGGGTTGTATGCTAATGGGTAGCGCATTGGCCAGGGTTGCGTTCGCGTTCACGTCGAGAGTAACGGCGGTTTTCTGTTTCAGGACAAACCGGTTGTAGGTTACTTCGGCCTGAATGAAAAAAGTATGGAAGTTTTTCCGCGCCCATAATCCACCCGAGTAGCCGTACCCGATCCCGTTGTTCTGGTTCTCCAGGGAAGGCACCTGCACGCTCCCGATCGTCTGGGCGGGAACCTTGGTGAAACCATGCGTGAACGTGGCTCCGCCTTTAATGCCGAACTCAAACGGGCGAGTCTGGGCTATGGCTGTCGATAGGCTTAGTAGAAGCAGCGCAGCAAGTGATAGTTGACTTATTTTCATGAATGAATGATTATTGTTGCAGTAATACGCGACGATAGTTTGCCGGGTTAACCGTTGGTATGGTTGCCGTATACTTTGCATTGATTTGTTTAATGATCTCATTGGCCATCAGGGCATAACCGGCTGGCGTCAGGTGAATACCATCCAGGCTGAACACGCCACCCTGAATAAAGCTGGCCGTGTAGTTGATACCATTCTGGGTAAGCCCACCGGTAGCAGCAACCTGACTTAAAACAGCGTTCGGATCAACGTAGGCAATTCCTTTAGCATCGGCCTGCGCTTTCATAATGCCATTGTAAGCACTGATGCTGGTATTTAGCGTAGTCACTTCTGTAGCATCCAGTACAACCCTATCGGTTAGAGGATTAGCCTGGCTTAACCCATAAGGTCCTGCTTTAGTACCGACCGTCAAGCTACCAATATTGGCGTAATCGGTTGCGTTGTCAAGCATTAAGAGATCTCCTGACTGCGTCGCTCGAACACCATTGGCTGTTTGGATAAACAAGGCTGTTACTGGTGTAGATGGATTTAGGAGAGCGTTAATGTTTACTAGAACAAGCGGTACCGTGATGGTTGTATAAAAAGGTGACGTTGTGATATTAGGAATACCAATTACAACTCCTTTACGATTACCTTCGGTTAGCTTATTCATGGCAGCCGTGAAATTTGTCGTAAATAAGGTTGTAGACGTTAAGGGTGTTGCTCCCCCCGTGAGTGCATAACCAAGAGCATCATTATTCCCCAGCCAGCAGGAGAAAAACGTAGCGCCGTTTAGGTTATCGCTCATGTACTGGAGATACGTCGTGGTAGGATTAGCTACCAACCGTTCAAAATATTGATTTCCTTGAGTAGAGCCATACCCTGCTGTCAGAATATCAGAAATGCGAATGCCTGGAACACCCAAATTCTGATTAGCATCGGTAAATTTGGTTAACAAAGGGGCCCCGCTGGCTGTAGTGCCACCTCGTGCCGCTCCGGGTGCTACTGTAGCAATAGATGTGATGAGCGAAAGTGGGTTGGCGGCATTAGGTACTTTAATAAGTTTTAAATAGCCCGAACCATTTGCCTGCGCTTCCGTAAACAACGGTTGTACGAAGCTGCCGCCACCCACCGTGGCAAACTGAGTCGCCAAAATGCTGGGGTAGGAGTTGAGCTGACTGTTCCGGTAAAGGCCGCCATCGGCATAGCCAGCCGTTAGCGAGTTACCCACGGCTACATACTTGGTGAAGTCCGCGCTCCCCTTGGTTGGTGTTGTGCTGCTGCCAGCGTTGGGGTCAATGTCGTTATTTGTGCAGGCATTTATGCCGACGAATACCGACAGCATCAGCCCCCACCGAAACCTGTTCTTTAAGTGCATCCGAATACGTTGTTGATTGTAAAAAAATGAGATAAACTTGTAAAAAAGTAACGCAAAAATAATTAGTTTCTGCATACACAAAGACCCCTTTTCGCCTGAAATGATTGAGATTAAGCACATTTAATTTTTAAACAAAGGCGGATGTTCGGCAGTTGTTTGTCACGAACGAGTTGGCGTAATGGCTGACCATTCATTACATGTTCCATTAAAACTATATTAAACAGATGGGTCTTTTATCATTCTTCAAAGGGGTAGGTGAGAAAATCTTTCACAAAGACGAAACAACACCAGCGCCAGCACAAGCGGAGGCCGTTGAGCCAGTACGCGCTCAGGCATTGCTCGACCACGTTAAGCAACTGGGTTTGGCTTACAACAGCTTGACGATAAAAACGAAAGGAGATACGGTTACCATCACGGGCTCGGTAAAATCGCAGGAAGATGCCGAGAAAATCGCTCTGGCAGTAGGTAACGTAGAAGGTGTGTCGGCAGTAGACAACCAACTCGATGTTGATCAACCAACTCCAGAAGGTAAATTTTATACGGTAAAGTCAGGTGACTCGCTGTCGAAAATTGCAAAAGAAGTATATGGTGATCCAATGAAATACGGCGTTATCTTCGAAGCAAACAAACCAATGCTGAAAGATCCGGATCTGATCTATCCGGATCAGGTGCTGCGTATTCCGCAGTTGTAGAGGCTGTAGATAATCCCATTCAAACCGGGTTACAGAGTTGTTGAGCAACGCCGTTAAGGTATCTCACAACCTTGTAACCCGGTCTTTTTATAACTCCTGTACGCAAAACCGAACATTCGGGCGAATGGCCGGTTTTACTACCTTGAACTCAACGAAAAACGCATGGCCGTTCGCTTATTACCGTATATAAAAGACCAGTTCACGCCCGCTGTAGTTGATCAGCTGAGTGGCGTACTGAGTGAATCATCGGCTACTACACTAAAAGCCATCAACGGATCGATACCGATCCTGCTGGGTGGATTGACCCGCCGGGTACAGGGTTCTGGTGGTGGATCATCGATTGTTAATTTTCTGGACAAAGGAGACTACGCAAAGACGCCTTTTGATGTGAGCCAGGTGCTCGACTCAACGCAGTCGATTACGGAGACCACTACGGCCGATGCCGGATTTATGGATCACGTGCTTGGTGACAAACTGACCCGTACAATCGAACTGCTTAGCGTATACAGTGGCGCAAAGCCACAGTCGGCCCAGACGATACTGAGTTTAGCCGGGTCAATACTAATGGGTATTCTTGGACGGCAGGAGCAGGAAAAAGGACTCACTGCCGACAGTCTTAAAACATTGTTGCTGGGCCAGGCAAGCGAGTTTCGGCAGGCATTGCCGAAGGGCCTGGATGGAGTTAGTAGCTTACTTGGGTTTGATGAGTTAGTGACGCCTGCCGGTCCGCAAACCGAAGTGCAGGGTACTGATAACTTCAGTGGTACACCGGTCAATCCTAACATTCCGAAAAGTACGGACGGGGACCGGCAAAAAGAAAATGTGCGCTGGCTCCGTTGGGCATTCATCGCCATTGCGGTACTAGTTTTGGCATTGCTTATTCAAAAGTGTAGTGAAAACCAGAACAGTACGGATGGCATCAGTACCGACTCTACCGCTCGGGCTGAACCCAACGCAGTCGAAGATACGTCGGCGGCTACGAAACAAAGTGTGCAGGACGCCCATGGTCAGGTAAGCGACTCGACAGCGTCCGGTCCACTGGGCATCCGCGATTCATCTGACATCAAGAAATAAAGTAGTCTTTCGTTAAAAGTAACCTGTAGCGCCGTTTGTCTGGCACGGTAAGTGAGCTGCGATGTGTTAACTTGCATGCTCACTTACCGCCCGGCGGTTTACTTACTGCTACTCGTTTATGTTTGTTGACGCCATTGAACGCGTTAATTTATTTACCCAACCCATGCACTCCATTGTTCGGCTGTACGGCCACAATGAGATTGTACCCGGAACGGCCACGCTGTTTTTTATTAACGAAGACGGGTGTGCCATTACCTGCAAGCACGTTGCCGAACTGATCAGGAAGAGCGACTCCATCTATCACAATTACCGGGAGTTTCAGGGTGCCCGCCGGGAGGCCCTTCGGGAAAAGAATGCCGCTCAGTTAATTAGCCAGCTGGAAACCAAGTTCAAGCTTAGCGCCGATACCATTATTCGGGTGCGCAACAACTTCATTAACTGTGTTGACCAGTTCGAAAAGCTTAACATCGACCATCATCCTACCCAAGATCTGGCGCTGTTACGATTCGACGGATACAGTCGACCCCTGTATCGATCTCACGCTGTTTTCCTGGGCGATACCAGCCGTATAAAGCCAGGTCGGAGTCTGTGCCGGTTAGGCTACCCCTTTCCTGAATTTACTAATTTTCGGTATAATCCGGCCGTCGATGATATTGAGTGGACCACCACGGGACGCATTGTTTCGCCCAGCTTTCCGATTGATGGAATTGTTACCCGACTGTCGGGCGATAACAACGTAGCTACCGGAATTGAACTGAGCACGCCCGGCCTGCGGGGCCAGAGTGGCGGACCTTTGTTCGATACCAACGGCCTGATCTACGGCATGCAGTCGGCAACGCGCCATCTGCATTTGGGTTTCGACATAGAAGATCAGGAAGTACTCGTCAATGGACGCAAAAGCCGGGTATCGAATTATCCCTTTCTTAACGTCGGTCAGTGCGTCCATGTCGATGTGATCAAGGCCTTTTTGCGGGAAAAGAAAGTGAAGTTTTACGAAGGGTAGGAGCGTCAGCAAAACCATCCGGATGAGCGGCCCGTGGGGTTGTCAGCGTGGAGTCAGTGTTTTCGATCTTGTCAGCCGGGCTGCCAGTGCGATTCTTAAAACGAACAAGACCGGTTTCTTAAAACCGTCTTAATGTGCCAGTGTTAAGAAACTGACTCCAAGCCAACTTTATGGGCGTTGGCTGTATCTTTGAGCCGCCAACGCTTTATTTTATGACCCAATCTACAGATACATACCTGGCGCAAAGGAAGCTCGTCGAAGAAGCACTTGCTTTACTTAAACGCCTGATTGTCATTCAGTCATTTAGTCGGGAGGAAGAGCAGACGGCTGCGGTAATTGACGCATTTTTCCAGCAGAAGCAGATTCCATGTCAGCGACTGAAGAATAATGTATGGGCGCAGAACCGCTACTTCGATCCGGCCAAACCCACCTTGCTACTTAACTCGCACCATGATACGGTCAAACCAAATAAATCATGGACGCTCGACCCGTTTGAGCCGCTGGAGCGTGATGGTAAGTTGTTTGGGCTGGGCAGTAACGATGCCGGGGGGTGCCTGGTGTCGCTGCTGGCTACTTTCGCCCATTTTTATGCCCGGCCCGATATGGCCTATAACATCGTGATGGCGGCTACGGCCGAAGAGGAGGTTTCGGGACGCGACGGGCTTGAGCTGCTGCTGCCCGAACTCCCCGATTTCAGCTTTGCTATTGTAGGTGAACCGACCGACATGCAATTGGCCATCGCCGAAAAAGGGTTGCTGGTACTCGACTGTACGTCCAAAGGCATCAGTGGTCACGCTGCCCGCAACGAAGGGGATAACGCCATTTATAAAGCGATTCAGGACATTAACTGGCTTACGACCTATCAGTTTCCGAAGGTCTCGCCAACGCTGGGCCCCATCAAGCTGTCGGTTACGATCATCAACGCCGGTACCCAGCACAATGTCGTACCGGACACGTGCACCTTTACAATTGATGTGCGCGTAACGGAGCAGTACACGCTCGAAGAGGTAATAGAAACGATCCGGGCAAACATTCAGTCGGAGGTAAAGCCCCGCTCGATCCGGCTCAAGCCGTCGTCGATTCCGGCCGAACACCCGATTGTACAGGCGGGTATCGCCCTGGGTCGCCACACCTATGGATCGCCCACTACATCCGACCAGGCAGTATTGAACTGTTCGTCGCTCAAGTGCGGGCCTGGCCACTCCGGTCGATCTCATTCGGCCGATGAGTTCATCTACCTGCACGAAATCGGGGAGGGCATACAGGGGTATATCCAGATGCTGGAACAAATTGTGTAGTTGATCCTGACTAAATCGTTGTAAACTGTACCCAACATGACATCCATCGCACAGCTATGAAGTATTTTCGCCATAAGAGCCTGGTCATTATCGGTTTGCTGAGTTCGCTGCTGGGATACGCCCAGTCGGGTACTTTGCCAAAACCAACCCCCCGCCAGCTGGCCTGGCAACCCCTGGAGACCACTGCTTTTCTGCACTTCACGGTCAACACGTATACCGACAAGGAATGGGGTGACGGCACGGAAAGCCCCGCGATCTTCAACCCCACCAAACTCGACGCCCGACAGTGGATCAAAGCGTTGAAAGAAGCCGGTTTCAAGATGGCGATCATTACCGCCAAACACCACGACGGGTTTTGTTTGTGGCCGTCCAAAATGACCGACCATTCCGTCAAGAGTAGTCCGTGGAAGAACGGCAAGGGTGATGTGGTGAAAGAAGTGGCCGATGCCTGCCGCGAATTCGGGTTAAAATTCGGGGTATACTTATCTCCCTGGGATCGCCACGAACCCCGGTACGGAACGGCTTCGTACAATGACTATTACAAAAGCCAGCTTCGGGAGTTGCTCACCAATTACGGCCCGGTTTCTGAAGTCTGGTTCGATGGTGCCAAGGGGGATAATGCCAAAGACATGACCTATGATTTCGCAGGCTACTGGGCATTGGTTCGTGAATTGCAACCCAATGCGGTTATGTTCTCGGATGCGGGTCCTGATGTTCGCTGGGTTGGTAATGAGTCGGGCAATGCGGGCGAAACCTGCTGGTCGACGATTAATACCGAGGGCTTGGCTCCCGGCAAAGCTGACTCTAAATACCTGAATCGCGGTGACCCGACGGGCAAACAATGGGTGCCCGCCGAGACGGATGTGTCCATTCGTCCGGGCTGGTTTTATCACGCTGCCGAAGATTCGAAAGTGCGGTCGGGAAAGAATCTGGTAGATCTGTATTATCAATCCGTTGGGCGAAATAGTTTGCTGTTGCTCAATGTACCCCCGAATCGGGATGGCCTGTTTTCGGAACCGGATATCGCCAGCCTGAACGAGTTTCGGAGCATTCTGAACGAAACATTCCGGCAAAATCTGGTGGTCAAGCAGCCACTTCTGACGGATAAGAAATTAAATACATTCACGACGTTATCGGCTCATCAACCCCTAACGATCGAGCTGGGTGGCGATCAATCGTTTGACCGGATTGCCATTCAGGAAAACATTGCCAATGGACAACGGGTGGCCAGCGGCCGGGTAGACTATTGGGACGGCAGCAACTGGAAGTCGCTTCAATCCTTCACAACCGTAGGGTACAAGCGACTGCTGCGCTTCCCGGCTGTAACATCTTCCAAGCTGCGCCTGTTTATTACCAATGCCAACGGGTCCGTGCAACTCGCCGAGATTGGTGTGTTCAAGGCATCTGCCCGCGAATAGTAATCAGAATTAATCGTTAACTCAATCATTTACTGTCAATCAACTTATGCTGTACCCGCTTACATTCGAGACCATTTTTAAAGATAAAATCTGGGGTGGCCAGAAAATCAATACCATTCTGGGAAAAGATTTTTCGCCTTTACCCAACTGTGGTGAAACCTGGGAAGTGTCTGATGTAGACGGGAATCTTTCGGTCGTTGACGAAGGCAGTCTTAAAGGAAAGTCATTGCACGAGTTGGTGGAGCAGTACAAAGGCGAACTGGTTGGCAACCACGTCTACGAAAAATACGGCAACCGCTTTCCGTTGCTGGTGAAATTTATCGACGCTAACGACGACCTTTCGATTCAGGTTCACCCCGACGATAAGCTGGCTGCGGAACGCAAAAGCGGCTTTGGCAAAACCGAGATGTGGTACATCATGCAGGCCGATAAAGACGCCAAGCTTAATTCCGGTTTTAATCGGGAGGTGACCAAGGACGAGTACGTGAAAGCCGTTGCTGACAACACAATTCAGGACTTGCTGAATATGGAGACGGCCCAGCCCGGCGATGTATTTTTCCTGCCCGCTGGTCGGGTCCATTACATTGGTAAAGGACTACTGCTCGCCGAAATTCAGCAGACGTCGGACACCACGTACCGGATTTATGATTTCGACCGGGTTGATGCCACGACGGGCCAGAAGCGTGAACTGCATACCGAGCTGGCCGTCGATGCCATCAACTACCACCACTACGACGACTATAAAACCCAGTACGAGAAGAAACTGAACGAGAGTGTTAATGCCGTAACGAGCGATTATTTCGTGACTAACGTGCTCAATTTCAACGAAGAAGTTGAACATGATTACACTCATATTGATTCGTTTGTGATCCTGATCTGCGTTGCCGGAGCGCTCACGATCGAAGCGCCGGGTGGTTACAGTGTACCGCTCAAAATGGGGCAGTGCGCGCTGATCCCGGCATCGGTCGACAACGTAACGCTCGTTCCCGATGGCGATATGACGGTACTGGAAACGTACGTCCCTTAAAATTAATCAGCCTCTTTGCGGCTCTCAGAATGGTCATTAGGCCGTCATTAAGTAGTTTCGGTGCGTTAACTACTTAATGACAGTCAATGATTGTTTGTTTATGAACCTGAATTTAGACGGTAAAGTCATCATCGTTACGGGTGGTGCAAAAGGTATTGGCGAAGGCATCTCAACGGTGCTGGCAGCCGAAGGAGCCATTCCTGTTATTATTGGCCGTAGTGAGGCTGATAATCTGAAAACAGTTGACGCCATTCGGGCTACCGGTGGCCAAGCGCATCAGTTCGTTGCCGAATTAACCGAACCCGACGATTGCAGGCGGGCCGTGGAACAGACATTGGCTCAGTTTGGGCGCATCGACGGTCTGGTCAACAATGCCGGCGTCAATGACGGGGTAGGACTCGAAAACGGGTCGTATGAAGGATTCATCGCATCATTGCACAAAAATCTGGTACACTATTACCTGATGGCGCACCATGCGTTGCCCGCCCTGAAAGCCGCTAAAGGTGCTATTGTCAACATTGGCTCGAAAGTAGCCGAAACGGGGCAGGGGAACACCTCCGCCTACGCAGCGGCCAACGGTGGTCGGAATGCTCTGACCCGCGAATGGGCCGTCGAATTGCTGCCCTACGGCATTCGTGTTAACTGCGTGGTGGTGGCCGAGAGCTGGACGCCCCTGTACGCCAACTGGATTAAAACGTTGCCGAATCCAGATGAAAAGTTGAAACAGATTGTCTCGAAAATCCCGCTCGAACACCGCATGACCACCCCCGAGGAACTAGCCAATGCGGTTGCGTTTCTATTGTCCGATAAATCGAGCCACACCACTGGCCAATTGATCCACGTAGACGGCGGTTACACGCATCTGGATCGTTCAATTACCGAGTAAGTTCCCTCCCTCTCCTAAACCTGATCATCAGAATGCCCTTACCTACTTCGACAACGTCGCCCAAACTTAAACCCGGCTCGACCGGAAATTACGGGATCGCCTTTGCGCTTGTTACAAGTTTATTTTTTCTGTGGGGCCTGGCCAACAGCCTGAACGGGTCGCTGATCAAACAATTTCAGATCGCGCTGGATCTCAACCGCTTTCAGGCAGGCATCGTTGATTTTGCGTTCTACCTCGGTTACTTTTTTATGGCCCTACCCGCCGGTTATGTCATGCGGAAGTATGGCTACAAGCGCGGTATTTTGTTTGGCCTTCTGCTGTATGGTGGGGGAGCTTTCCTGTTTTATCCGGCGGCTGAAGTACGGGTATATAGTTTCTTCCTGCTCGCGCTGTTCACGATGGCGTGCGGCATTGCCTTTCTGGAAACGGCCGCTAACCTCTACGTGACAGTGCTTGGCGATCCGAAAAAAGCCGAGTGGCGGCTTAACTTCTCTCAGTCATTCAACGGCATCAGTACCATTCTGGGTCCCATCATTGGCGCCTTGTTTATCTTCTCCAAAACCGAATACACCCCCGATATGCTGAAGGCGATGGCTCCCGTACAGGCGCAGGCCATTCGGGTGCAGGAAGCCCTCTCGGTGCAGGGACCATATCTGGTTATCGGGACCATTATTGCTCTGATGACGGTCTTGTTCTTCGTTACCAAAATGCCGGAAGTAGGCGAAGAAGAAGAACAGTCAGCCGGAAATATTCCCATCACGAGTCTGTTCCGGCACCGGCACCTGACGCTGGGCATTATTGCCCAGTTTGTGAACGTTGGCGCGCAGGCTACCTTGTGGGGGTATTTCGTTGACCTTAAACTTGATTTTTCCCGCGAGGGTCACTGGGCATTAGCTGAAGTATATATGAATTTTATCAATTCGGTAACGGGTTCGTCAACAGACATGTCGCCGACGCAGATTGCGGGTTTCCATGCTTCGTTTGCGCTGGTGCTGTTCATGCTTGGCCGTTTCGTCGGTACCTCGCTGATGACCCGTATCCGGCCTAACACCGTACTAGCCATTTATGCCGCGGGTGCTGTCGCGATGGTTATTCTGGCGATGATGACGGGTGGGTTAACGGCTGTTATTGCCTTAAGCTTTACGTATTTCTTTCAGTCGATTCAGTTTCCGACCATTTTTGCGCTGGCAACCAAAGGGTTGGGCATAGAATCGAAAATTGCGTCGTCGCTGGTTATTATGAGCATTGTGGGTGGCGCTTTGTTGCCACTTGTTGCCGGGGCACTATTCGCCAAAGGGGCTGTGTATGCCTTACTGGTGCCGCTGGTTTGCTTCGCTTACATCTTATACTACGCAACCCAGGGGTATCAGATCACCGCCGACGACCTGCATTCACCAACCATTCCCCCCGAAATTACTCCTTAAGTCAATGCGTTACTGTTTCGCCCTCGACCTCAAAGACGACCCGGCATCCATTGCCGAATACGAGCGTCACCACCTGCGCATCTGGCCCGAAATTGAGACCAGTATCCGCGAATCCGGTATTACCGATATGCAGCTTTTTCGCACGGGTAACCGGCTATTCATGATCATGGAAACCGACGAAAGCTTTTCATTCGAGGCCAAATCGGCCGCCGATGCCGCCAGCCCGATTGTGCAGAAATGGGAAGCCCTTATGTGGAGTTACCAGCAAGCCCTCCCCACCGCAAAACCGGGTGAGAAGTGGGTGCTGATGGAGCGGTTCTTCAAGTTGTGACATCTTAGGATGTGGAGTCCGTTTCTTAGAACCTGCCGGTCAATCAGCAGCACGCGGTTTTGAGAATCGCAACTGGTTCGCCCGCCCCGGCGAATCAGTTGCACGTGTCAGGTTTTAAGAAACGGACTCCACACGGAATTTTTACGTTCAATAGAAAAATAGCAGGCTTGATCTGAAGCCTGCTATTTTTTTAAGTTAATTTTGTAAAGTTAACTTGACATATTAATAAATTTGCTTTACGTTTGACGTGTCAAATAAACTTTACATTCACATGAAAACGAAATGGCTTTTTCCGAATCGCTTCCGGTTCTTTGGCTGGTTATTATTTATACCCTCCGCCATCATCGGGCTTCCCTATACAACCATAGCTTTTATGATTGACGGTCAAGCTCTCCGGCAGATGCTCGTGCGCAACAGTCAGGTAATAGATGATCTTTACAGCAACGCATTGACTGACGAAGTAGCGGCTATTTGCGCTATTGCCGGCTTGCTCTTGATTGCCTTCTCACGAGAAAAAGTGGAAGATGAAATGATTGGTCAGTTGCGACTGGAAGCCCTGCAATGGAGCGTTTACGCAAACTACCTTATCCTGGCCATTGCTATTCTAACAATCTACGATAGTGCTTTTCTCAACGTCATGATCTACAACATGTTCACGGTATTGCTAGTCTTCATCATCCGGTTTCGATGGCTCATTCACCGAAATAACAACACCTTGCTGGCTCTATGAAAAACCGACTGAAAGTAGAGCGGGCGGAATACAACCTGTCGCAGGCTGAGCTGGCCGACCGCATCGGTGTCAGCCGGCAGACGATTAACTCAATTGAAACGGGACGTTATGTTCCCTCGACGATTCTGGCCCTGAAACTGGCGCAGGTTTTTGGTAAGGCAGTAGAGCATATCTTTATGCTCGAAGAGACCGACTGAGAAATGCTGAATTTATATATCATGGCTGGTCCAAACGGGGCCGGGAAAACTACCGCTGCTTATACATTGCTGCCGGACGGATTATGTTGCAGCGTATTGAACATCTTATGACACAAGGTGTCGATTTTGCTATAGAAACAACGCTCTCAACCCGTTCCTATGTACAGACAATTCGTCGGGCACAAAAAATGGGTTATGCCGTAAGTCTATATCATTTCTGGATACCGTCAGCTGAAGTATCAAAGGAACGGGTTGCTGTTCGTGTATCTCGGGGAGGGCATAACATTCCACCTGATGTTATAGAGCGACGGTACAAGCGAATTATAAGTAATCTAGTAAATCTATATATGCTTGTTTGTGAATACGTTACCATCTTTAATAACGCCGGAATTGTTCCGGAACTGGTAGTTGCTGGCGGAATTGATAGTGAGTTTACAGTGTTTAAGGAAGATATTTGGAAAATTATTGTGAGTTATGAAAGCAAGCACATCGAAGCCGATACCGAGTAGTGAAGACGTACTGGCAGGCGTACGTCGGGCTGTGCAGAAAGTTGTTGAACAGGCCAAGCATAACGATCAGGAACTGGTTATTGCTCGCGATGGAAAACCTGTTCGTGTCAGAGCCCGTGATTTGTAAGTATCCGGCTTACGCAGTCAACCCAAAGTGATGTTAAACGCCTGATTCGGTCAGGCGTTTTTTGTTGGTAACCTGTGTTGCGCATATCGCTATATTTACGGCAAACAACGTCGTCAATCCTTCCTGTATGCACCACTGGCTTTACGCTTTGCTCATCGTTGCGTCGACCTTCACCGCGCAAGCTCAACAGACTTCACCCAGCAATTTCGTTCGCGATAATTACCAGAAATTCGAATACAAGATTCCCATGCGCGATGGGACAAAGCTGCACACGGCTGTCTACGTTCCGAAAGATGCGTCGGCAACGATCAAATATCCGTTCATGATGCAGCGTACCTGCTACAGCGTCGCCCCGTACGGAGCGGATGCATATCCGGCGCAGGTTGGCCCGTCGGGAACGCTCATGCGCGACAAGTTTATCTTCGTGTATCAGGATGTACGGGGCCGTTGGGCGTCGGAAGG
Organism: Spirosoma lituiforme; assembly: GCF_054776635.1. Classification (NCBI taxonomy): domain Bacteria; kingdom Pseudomonadati; phylum Bacteroidota; class Cytophagia; order Cytophagales; family Cytophagaceae; genus Spirosoma; species Spirosoma lituiforme. Next base: position 1,783,094 of record NZ_BAAHBO010000001.1, on the reverse strand, counting down.
GACGTGGACCAACATGACGCCAACCGTAACGGATCAGGAACCCATAACAGCAGCGAAGGGAAAAAAGAAGGTAACGAAGCCGGTGAATACTACGGCAGTTGATGAACGTTCGGATACCTATGATACCATTGAGTGGCTGCTGAAAAATGTACCCAACAACAATGGTCGGGTAGGGCAGTGGGGGATCAGTTATCCGGGTTTTTACACGGCCGCGTCGTTGCCTAACGCGCATCCGGCTCTGAAAGCCGCTTCGCCACAGGCACCGGTATCCGATTTTTTCTTCGATGATTTTCACCACAACGGCGCTTTCATTCAGGCTTACCTGTTCACGTTTCCGGTGTTTGGTGTGCAGCATCCCGAGCCGACGACAAAGCCCTGGTACAACGATCAGATGATCAACACAGGCTCGAAAGATGGCTTTCAATGGCAGTATGATCTGGGTCCGCTCAAGAATGCCGACAAATACTATAAGGATAATTTTTACTGGCAGGAAACGGTCAATCACCCCAATTACGATGAGTTCTGGCAGAAGCGGAGCATCATTCCGCATCTCAAAAATGTCCGGCCCGCTGTGATGACGGTAGGTGGCTGGTTTGATGCTGAGGACCTATATGGCCCGCTGAACATTTACAAGACGGTTGAGAAGAACAACCCTGGTACCTACAATACGCTGGTAATGGGGCCGTTCGGGCACGGTCGCTGGTCGCGCGAAACGGGTCATACGCTGCATAGTAACCTTTATTTTGGCGATAGCATCGCTACGTTTTACCAACAGAATATCGAAGCTAAATTCTTTACTCATTTTCTGAAGGGGGCTGGCGATGGGAAAACGGGTTTACCTGAGGCTTACCTGTTCAATACGGGTCGTAACGAATGGAAAACGTTCGATAAGTGGCCGGTTGCTGATTCGCCCAAAAAGCAGTTTTTCCTGATGTCGGATGGAACGCTGGCCAGCAACCGGACAATGAATACCACGAGTACCCTGTTTTCGGAGTTCATTAGCGACCCCATGAAGCCCGTACCGTATACCGAAGACATTACGACGACACAGGGCTTTACGCCGTTTAATTACATGTCGGAAGATCAGCGCTTTGCCGGACGTCGCCCCGATGTGCTTACGTTTCAGACCGACGTTCTGACCGAAGACATGACGCTGGGTGGCGAAATAATGGCCAGGCTGAAAGTAAGCACAACCGGTACCGATGCCGACTGGATCGTCAAGCTCATCGACGTGTATCCGCCCAACGAACCAAACCACCCGTACATGCCCAACAAAAACATCACGTTGGGTAACTATCAGCAGATGGTGCGTTCGGAAGCGATGCGGGGGCGGTTCCGTAACTCATTCGAGAAGCCGGAACCCTTCAAAGCGGGAGAAATTACGGATGTGAATTTTCGGTTGCAGGATATCCTGCACACGTTCAAAAAAGGGCACCGGGTCATGATTCAGGTGCAGAGTACGTGGTTTCCGTTGATTGACCGGAATCCGCAGAAATACGTAGAGAACATCTATAAAGCCGATGCCGCTGATTTTCAGAAAGCAACGCATCGGGTGTACGATAATTCCGTTATCGAGATTCAGGTAGTAAACTAAACCAGTTATCTAAACATACGGTTGTATTGAGACTGACAAACTCTTAATGAACTATAATCATGAAAGCTATCTGGAACGGCGAAACCATCGCCGAAAGTAACGACACAGTTGTTGTCGAAAATAATCATTACTTCCCGAAAGACTCGGTTAAGGCGAAATTTTTGGCCGATAGCGCAACGCATTCGACCTGCCCCTGGAAAGGTCTGGCTTCTTATTATTCCATAACGGTCGATGGCAAAACCAACACCGACGCTGCCTGGTACTACCCCGAACCGAAACCAGCCGCCAGCGAAATCAAAAATCGGGTAGCCTTCTGGAAGGGCGTACAGGTCGTCGAATGATCGAGGTTCGCAATCTGACAAAACGCTTTGATTCCCATACGGCCGTTGATGAGGTATCCTTTACGGTTGGGCGGGGTGAAACGCTGGTATTGCTGGGCACGAGTGGGTGCGGCAAAACCACGACGCTTAAAATGATCAATCGACTGATTGAGCCCACCGCGGGCTCAATTCAGGTCGATGGTCTGGATGTGCGTCAGCAGCCCGGCCCCGAACTGCGCCGACGCATCGGTTACGTAATTCAGGATGGTGGTCTATTTCCGCACTACACGGTTGCCGATGCCGTCGCGACTGTTCCAAAGCTACTCGGCTGGGAACCCGCCCGGATTCAGGAACGAATCCGCGAATTGATGGACACGCTTCAATTGCCCGAAACCCTGCTCGGGCGCTACCCGGCTGAGCTAAGTGGTGGGCAACGGCAACGCGTCGGACTGGCCCGAGCGCTGGCGGTCAGTCCACCCGTGGTGCTGATGGATGAGCCGTTTGGTGCTTTGGATCCGTTCACCCGGAAACACGTTCGGCGGGAGTTATTCGGCCTGCACGAACTGCGCGAAACAACGGTCGTGTTAGTTACGCACGACGTGAGCGAAGCCCTCGAACTGGCCGATCGCATTGCGCTTATGGACAAGGGACGTCTTGTACAGATAGGCCCACCCGATGAATTACTGACCAACCCGGCAACTGATTTTGTTCGTGATTTCCTGGATGACAAACCCCATCGGCTGAATGACTGACTTCTTCGCTTTTGTTCGGGATCATGCCGATAAGTTACTGGAACAGACGCTGACGCACATCGGCTTAACGTTTGTGTCATTGCTGGTTGCCTTGCTGATCGGAGTGCCGTTGGGTATTCTTATTGCCCGCCAAACCCGGCTGGCAAGCGGTGTGCTGGGCGTGGCGGGGGTGTTGCAAACGGTACCGAGTGTAGCCCTGCTGGGGTTTCTTATTCCTGTGTTGGGTATTGGGGTTGGCCCGGCACTGGTGGCGCTGTTTCTTTATGCGTTGCTGCCGATCATTCGAAATACCTACGTTGGTATCACGGAAGTGAGTCCGTTAATAAAAGAAGCCGCCACGGGAGTAGGCATGACCCGAAACCAGATACTGACCAAAGTAGAACTGCCGCTGGCACTGCCCGTTATTTTTGCCGGCGTACGAACGGCAACGGTCATTAATGTGGGGGTAGCAACCCTGGCCGCCTATGTGGCAGCGGGCGGACTAGGCGAGTTTATTTTCAGTGGCATAGCGCTCAGTAATGTTAACATGATGCTGGCGGGCGCTATTCCGGCTGCTCTGCTGGCCGTTGGTTTCGATTTTGGGCTGGCTCGCCTGCAACACCTGTCTGCCAAAAAACTTCGCGTTGGGGCGCTGGCGTTTGTGTTTCTGGTGCCGTTTCTGTCGGCATTCTATCTGTTGCCGGGTCGGCAGGATAAGCTGATTGCGGGCTTTGCGCATGAATTTTACGGTCGTGCCGATGGCTATCCGGGCTTGCAGAAAACGTATGGTCTGCACCTGCGGCCCCGGCTCATCGACCAGAACCTGATGTACGAAGCCATTCGGCGGGAACAAGTCGATATCATTAGTGGGTACTCGACTGATGGCCGTATCAAAGCGTTTGATTTGCTGGTTCTGGCCGATAACCGGCATGCTTTTCCGCCCTACGAAGCCGCGCCGGTTGTCCGTCAGGTAACGCTCAAACGGCATCCCGAGCTTGGCCCAGTACTGAATTTACTGGCGGGAAAACTGACGGATTCGGCCATGACAGCCCTGAATTACCAGGTCGATTACAAAAAAGAATCGCCGGAATTGGTAGCTCGTGCTTTTCTGAAACGAACGGGTCTGTACAAAGACCCTAAACCCGTTGCTGACTCGCCCGACAGCCGCACGGAAACGGTAGTGCTGGGGTCGAAGGTATTTACGGAGCAATATATTCTGGCCGAAATTTATCGGCAGCTTATTGAGGGCCAGACGAACTTGCGGGTTATCACCAAAACGGGCCTGGGTGGTACGCAAATCTGTTTTGATGCCTTACGGACGGGGGCCATTGATTTCTATCCGGAATACACGGGTACGGGTTTGCTGGTTGTGCTGCAGCCCCCGGCAGCAGCGCTGACCAAACTGACGATGCAGTCGGATTCGGTCTATCAGTTCTGCCAACAGCAATTTCGGGCGAAGTACCAGCTTGACTGGTTGAAGCCGCTGGGATTCAGCAACAGTTATTGCCTGATGATGCGTCGAAATCAGGCTCGTCTGGATGGCATTCAATCGATCGATGATCTGGTTAGGTACCTGGGAGCCAAGTAACGGGATACGTGACCGTAGTTCGTTGAGTAGTAATTGAGCGGTAGAACTTTGCGTTCTGCGCCTTACTCTCCATCGAAGCTGTTGTTCGTTCTAGTTCGTCAGGACGCGCCAGAAAAGCACTCTCCCGCTTCGTTCTCGTCCTTAAATTCCCTCCTTATTTATGACCATGTTCCGTTTGTTGGTTTGCAGTATTCTGTTGACAATGCCCGTATCGGCTCTCTACGCTAAAGTTGATACCCTCGATGTACCCAGTGCAGCCATGAGCCGAACGCTTCGGGCGGCCGTTGTATTGCCCCAACGCTACAAGAAAATCAAGCAGCCACTACCGGTGCTTTACCTGCTTCATGGCGGAGGAGGCAGCTTTCGGGACTGGCTCACAAAAACACCGGACAAAACACTGATCCAGCGATTGGCGGATCAATATAATTTGATCATTGTAACGCCGGACGGTGATCCAACCAGCTACTACTTCGACAGCCCATTGGTCAAAACGAGTCAGTTCGAAACGTTTATCTCGAACGAGTTGATCGATAAAATTGATAACACATACCGTACCATCCGGGATAAAAAAGGGCGACTGATTGCGGGCCTGTCGATGGGCGGACACGGGGCTATGTTTATCGCAAGCCGTCATCCCGAACTGTATGCTGCTGCTGGTAGTATGAGTGGTGTTATGAACATCAACACGGCCACCTGGAAAGTACCCGCCGATTTCGCCAGGTCGCGTGCCGAGAATTTCGCAAAACTGATTGGTCCACCGAAAGAAGGTGATGCGCCTTATCCGGGTTATACGATGGTAACCCTGGCCGACAAACTCAAGGCTAATAACCTGCCACTGATCTTGGACATTGGGGTAGATGATTTCCTGATTGAAACCAACCGCGATTTACATCGCCAACTAACGGAGAACAAAACCCCACACGACTACACAGAGCGCCCTGGCGCTCACACCTGGGATTACTGGAGCAACGCGCTGCCTTATCAAGTACTGTTTTTTAGCAGGATTCTTCAGGCAAACGGGTCTTTACTTAACAAATAAAGTGGTTGACCCGGGTTGGATTAAAAAGCAACTGTTGCCCTTATCACCCATAAAAGAGCCCAGTCATATGTGTATGACCGGGCTCTTTTATTAGTATACGAAGGACTACCGATTGGTGTAGGCCGTGTTAGCGTCGTCGTCCAGATCAATAGAGCGGTTCGTTTGTGTCGCCTGATCGGCAGGTGTCAGGTTTTCCACCTCGACATCCGTACTGCGAACCGTATCCCGTACGGTTTCAACGCGTTCGTTGACTTCTTTGCCAACCGAAATTTCTTCAACAACGTTGGCCGTTTTTGAAACAACGGGTACTTCGGCATGCTCGACCAGCTCAATGCTGCCCTCCTGAAACGCGTTCAGGTCAGCGGCTGTAGCCGGGCGGTTAACGGGCGTACGTTGTACGTGCACACGCTCTTCGCGCAGACGAACACTTTCCTCCACCGGACGTTCGATAATGCGGCTACGAACCCGTACACCACCGCGTTCCACTTCCCGTTTGCCTACCTCCAGATTTTCTTCGATAACCTTGATCGTCTGATCAGGTTCCGTTGACGATAGGCGATCGGTTGTATTGGTCAGGTCGTCTGTTACGCCATAGCCGGTGCCGGTAGCGCCTACACCGGTAGCTGGTACACCCACACTGGCGGCATTATATTGGTCTACGCTGTTTGGTGCATCGCTGGTCAGGTTCTGATTGGTATAGCCATATTCGGCTGCCCGCTCGTCAACATCAACGGCGCCGTATTCATCGAGCAGATCGGCTGCTTGTTCAGCTTCGTCCGATGACTGAGCGTGCACCGTTACAATTGAGCTACGGCTGGCAGCGTGCGAGTATTTTTTTGAATCGTCCGAATCACTACCAAACAGGGAGCTAAAAAAGCCACCAATTCCGCTGTCATGCGCATCGTCGCGATCAGCACGAGTTGTGTCAGTATCGGTAAAGTCCGATGCTGCCTGAGTCGACAGGTCAATGCTGTCACGGGAAAAACCGTTGCTGATCAATTTGTCTACGGCGTCCTGCGCATCTGATGCATTGTCGAATACGCCGATTACTGTTTGTTGTGCCATTTTTCTGTGATTTTGTTGAGTTTAATGTATGTATTGTAAGTAAGGGTAATGCAAGACTAGGTACTGCTGTTTGTCCGGTTATTCATCCGGCGTAATTGATTTTCGTTCGACGACAACGGTTTCTTTTCGTAAAACAACTTCCTCCGATCGATGCTCATGTACCCGGTGTTTTGTCACGTACACTTCCTCGACCAACAAAATTTTCTTCTGCGTAACAATCACTTCCTGCAAGACCGGAATAATCATCGTATCGCCTTCGTAACGAACACTCGGGGGCGTGTCTACGTACTGATTCCGCGCAACCCGTTCAACCGTAATCTCTTCCCGACTGCTCGGCAGATCAATAACCTGACGGTCTTCGCTTACCTTTTTTGTTAGTTGAACCACGCTCGTTTCGACCACCTTCTTGTCGATCTGCACCTGCTCGTGGATAACGTCGAACCGATGAGTTTGCTCAGACCATATCGCTGTCGATGCAGGCAGAGGTGGGGTTGGTAATGAATTGGGATCCGCTTCGTGGTTCATGCATTTCTAAAGACCGGAAAGGCGAATTATGTTTAAAATATTTACCCTATATGTTTTATGGAATTTATTATTTACCAATAGAATTTCTTTTTGTAGTAGCTTTAATTATCTGATAATAAGAGGATTGTGATTTATTGGCGTTGTGAGTTTATATGAAAGAATGACTTATATAATTCGGTTAGCTTGTGAATGGGGGCGTATGGATCATAACAAGGTTATCTATAGGTCTGTAACTACCAGCTAAAGACAACTCAACTCACGGCAGGCAGGCTACTACTGTTTAATAAAAGTAAAAGCGAAAGATCGCAACCGTGTCTATTAAGTATAATTAGTTAAGTTAGCAATTAGTTACATCTGAATAGGAAATTGAATTAATTACGAAAAATGCATAATATAATTCTAATTTTTCTGATAAAAAGTAGTTTATATTCCGAGAAATTATAAAAAATAGATATTAAAATTATTTGATAAAAAGATTATTGGCCATATTGCGCCGGTTGACAGCTGAGTATATATAACTACTCTTCCTGTAGCCATAGGCTATCTGTTATTACCGTTCATCATTTACCAATCAATCACATGAGATACCTTGTAGTATGGGCCATCCTATTCGTCAAATTAGGGTCGTTGGCTATGGCTCAACAGGTCAAAATCGAAACAGAGGCCGGGCCTATTGTCGTCGAATTATATCCCGATAAGGCCCCTGGAACGGTCGCCAATTTCTTACGCTACGTTTCTGATAAACGCTACGATGGCGCCAAGTTCTACCGGGTTGTCCGGCTGGATAATCAGGCGACCAGCCCCGTCAAAATTGAGGTGATACAGGGTGGGCTGGGTACCGACTCGACGCGCATGTTTCCACCCATTGCGCAGGAAACGACCCAGAAAACGGGTCTCAAACACCTCGATGGCACGTTGTCGATGGCGCGGGGGCTACCCAACAGCGGAGCTTCCGAATTTTTCATCTGCATAAATCCCCAGCCTGAACTGGATTTTGGCGGTAAACGCAATCCTGACGGGCAGGGCTTTGCTGCCTTCGGAAAAGTCATCTCCGGCATGGACGTGGTTCGCAAAATTCAGGCGGGCGAAACCGGCCAGCCCGGTCCGACCAACGCGTATGCCAACCCAATGCAACTCCTGCGCAAACCAGTCCTCATTCGTACCGTCAGGCAACTTCCCTAACTGAATCAGTTCATCATCTCTTCCTTTTTGTTGACCAAACCAACTTCATATATGAAAAAAACAGTACTGATTTTTCTGCTGCTTATTGGCCTGATGCTCCGTGTACAGGCCCAGAATCGAACAATAACGGGCCTGGTGTCGTCGCCCGAAAATGAAGCGCTGCCCGGTGTTAGTGTGGTTATAAAAGGCACGACTACCGGTACCGTTACGGCCGCTGATGGCACCTATAAACTGGCGGTTCCCCCCAAAAGCACGTTGGTTTTTTCGTTTATCGGCTATAAAAACGCGGAAATTACGCCCGGCGATCAAACGACGATCGACGTAAAACTGGTGGCCGATCTGACCAACCTCGATGAAGTCGTCGTGACGGCTAATGCCATTGTCCGGGAAAAAAAGGAGCTGGGCTACGCCGTTTCGACGGTGGGTGGTTCCGAACTCCTTAAAGCCCGTGACCCTAACGTACTCAACTCGATGGCGGGTCGTGTGGCTGGGGTACGTATCTCGCAACAGTCGGGGGCGGTCGGGGGCTCAACGAAGGTGATGATTCGTGGGGCGAATTCCCTGTCAAGCTCCAGCGAACCTCTGTTCGTTGTGGATGGTGTACCGATCTCTAACTCGTCTTTCAATGGGTCCGAAACCGACATCGTAACGGGGGGCGTCGATGTGGGAAACCGCGCTGGCGACCTAAATCCCGACGATATCGAATCGATGAACGTGCTGAAAGGGGCGGCTGCATCGGCACTGTACGGGTCGCGCGCCCGAAACGGTGTGATTGTCATTACCACCAAGCGGGGCAAAGTGGGGTCGAAGAAAATGAACATATCGGTTAACTCTTCCTATCGCACCGATAATGTGCTGCGCGTTCCCGACACGCAGACGCTGTATGCGCAGGGTAACCTTGGCGTATATAACCCGCGGCTGGGAAATGGCTGGGGCCCCGCCATATCGAGTATCACCGGACCGGTTCTCGACTACACGGGTGCTACCGTGCAGGGACTAACGGCCCACCCCGATAACTGGAAAAACTTCTTTGTAACGGGGCATACGGTCATCAACAGCGTGTCGCTGGATGGGGCCAGTGACCAGGGTGACTACCGGATTGGCTTTACCAACCTGAATCAGACGGGTACCGTACCCGGTTCGAAACTGGGCCGTAATACGTTTGCCATCAACGCGGGTCGTAAGATTACGGACAAGCTGACATCGCGGGTGTGGCTCAACTACGTTCGGACGACTAGCGACGGTCGTCCGCAGCAGGGATCGAACACGACCAATATTCTGGCGACGATTCTGGGGGGCATTAATCCGACGATCGACATCAATGAGTTACGAAACAACCTGTTTGCGCCATCAACGCAGACTGTCCCAACGGGTTGGACAGGGGATCTGGCGCGGGCCATTGACCTCGACGGTATTCAGAACAACCCCTATTTTATTACGGCGTTCAACAAGTTTTCCAACTCTGTTGACCGGGTCTACGGCGGGACTAGCCTGGGTTACGACGTAACGCCCTGGTTTAACGTAACGGGTCGCGTAGGTACGGATTTCTTCTCCGAAACCCGCCGGTCGACCACGCGTCGGGGTACCCGCGGACGCCTGAACGGGCAATTCGATACCAACGAAATCTACGAGCGTGAACTACAAAGTGACCTGATCGGAACCATTACCCGGAAACTGTCGACCGACTGGACGTTCAAGGGAATTGTGGGGCATCAGTTCAACCAACGGACCGTTCGCCGGTCACGGGTGTTGTCAGATGGGCTGAACATTGACCAACTGTACACCTTTGCCAATGCGCAATCGAACGTGGCCTCCAATTTCTATAGCCGTCGGGAAATTTTTGGCGCCTACGGGGATTTTAGTTTCGACTACCGTAATTTCCTGTTTCTGAACGTAACGGGTCGTAATGACTGGTCCAGTACGTTGCCCGTCAACAACAACTCCTATTTCTACCCGTCGGTCAGTGCATCGTTCATCCTTACGGAAGCGTTTCCAAATCTGGGCATCGTGAAGAACAACGTGCTGAGCTACGCCAAACTGCGCGCCAACTACGCCAACGTGGGCTCCGACGAAGACCCGTACCAACTGGCCTTTACCTATAATCCGCTTACCCAGGCCAACGACATTTATACGTTCAACATCCTGTACCCAATCGGGGGGGCATCGGCCTTCGGGGCCACCAACGTGCTGCCGCCAACGAACCTGCGACCCCAGCAACAGACCTCGTATGAGGTGGGTACGGAGCTGAAATTCTTTGGCGGACGCTTGGGTCTGGACCTGACCTACTACCGCAACCTGAACTACGACCAGATCATCTCGATCGCCGTGCCGCAATCGACCGGTTACTCGGCCCGGCGGCTCAACGTGGGTGAAATCTCCAACACGGGCGTTGAAGCCATGCTGACCGTAACGCCGTTGAAAACCCACTCGGGCTTTCGCTGGGATGCCGCTTTTAACTTTAACCGCAACCGCAATCGGGTCGAATCGCTGGCCGACGGTCTGACCGAATTTGTGACAACATCGGGCGATGGTTTTGGTATCTTCGTCGTAGCCCGCCCCGGCGAAACCTTTAATATTCAGGGGGTTGGCTGGCTACGCGATCCGCAGGGCAACCTTGTAATCAACCCAACTACCGGCCTTCGTACCCCAGGACCACGTCGACTGCTTGGTAACATTTATCCCGACTGGACACTGGGTATTAATAACAGCTTCTCGTTCAAGGGATTCGACGTCAATTTCCTGATCGATATGCGCAAAGGGGGCGTCATCAATTCCCAAACAGTCGGTATTGTGCGAAGTGGCGGCATGGCCGTCGAGACGGCAGTGAACGACCGGACACCGTTTATCGATCCCGGTGTCCTTCGTAACGCCGACGGAACCTACCGGCCAAACGACGTACCAGTGGCCAGCGTGCAGCAGTACTGGAATCAGCTGGACAACTCGGTTAGTCCGGAAACCAATACGTTTGATGGGTCATATACCAAACTGCGCGAAGTACGGATTGCCTACAATTTGCCCCGTACGCTGGTTAGCCGGACACCATTCGGCAGCATTGCCTTCGGCGTGGAAGGGCGTAATCTCTGGATTATCAAATCGAACGTACCGCACATCGACCCCGAAGCCAACGTACTCGGCACCGGCCTGATTGGCGAAGGGCTGGAACGGGGCAGTATTCCCAGCAGCCGGAGCATTGGCGCCAACCTTCGTTTTACGTTTTGATCAGCCATCCGTTAACGCATACACCGTCTTATATCATCATGAAAAAAATACTGTACATCGGGCTATTGGCACTGACGGCCACCGGCTGTTTTAAAAACAGTAACCTCAATATCGACCCCAATCGCTCGACGACCGTCGACCCTTCACTGCTGTTTTCGGGGGCCAGCACCCAGTTTTCACTGTTGCGCGTGGCCGAACTTACCTGGCCCGTAGCGCTGATGAGCCAGATGTGGGCATCTGGTGGCCGCTGGGGACTGGAGCAGGCAAAGTACGACCAGACCCGTATCCGATCGGCCTGGGGACGTACATACACGGATGTACTGAAAAACCTTGAGGTAGCGATTAAAGTCGCTCAAAGCAGGCAGCCGGTCAACCAAAATGCCGTGGCGCAATGCAAGATCATGAAAGCGTATGCCTATTCGCAGACGTCACTGCTCTGGGGGGACATCCCGTTTACCGATGCCGCTACCGGCACAGTCGATCTACCCAGATTTGATAAGCAGGCTGACGTACTGAATGGCACTGTAGCGTTACTCGATGAGGCTATTGCGCAGATTGACCCGTCCAGCAAGGGGATCATTGCCCCCAATGATCTGTATTACGGGGGCGACATGACGAAGTGGCGCAAATTTGCCAACTCGCTCAAACTACGTATTCTGTTTTCGATGGTTGATGCCGATCCAACAAAAGGAACCTCGATTGGGCAGTTGGTCGCAGCGGGCAACATGATTGGCGCAACGACCGATGCCATGCAGTTTCAGTATTACAACCAGCCTGGTCGGCAGAATCCACGTTACTCGTTCACGGCTATTTTCCGGGGCGGGGTCCAATCGGACTGGTACTGCTCGAACGTCGTATACAACCTGCTGACATCGCTCAATGATCCCCGTATCCCGTATTTTTTTCAGCCCGGACCCGGAGCGGCAGCCAATGAATACGTAGCCCTCAACACGGTTGAGAATTATACGCCCAAGTCGTCGCTGGTGAATATGAACCTGCTCCGGGCCGATCTGCCGGAAGTATCTTTTTCATACTCGGAACAACTGCTGCTGGAGGCCGAAGCCCTTGCGCGCGGATTCGCCACTGGTGGGTTCGATCTGGCGACGCAACGGATGCGGGCGGGTGTCCGCGCGTCGCTGGTGTCGTTTGGCGTATCAACTGCCCAGGCGGATACGTATGCAAACCAGCTGCCTGCCTTGACGTCGGCTAACTATCGGGTTGTACTGGCGCAACAGCAATACCTCGATTTGTTTATGCGGCCCGTGGAAGGCTGGATACAAAATCGCCGGTCGGGTGTAATGGGTCAGGAAATTCCGGCGATGACCACTCCGGCAGGTGCCCCCGTGGCGGGTCTGGTCCGGCGACTGCTCTACCGCAGCGAAGAGATAAATTCCAATCCGAACACGCCCACGGGTTTAGCTATTGACTCCCCTCTGTGGTTTGATAAATAACGACCAAAACACTGTTCCCCGAAAGGCCTTGTTGAGAAGACTTCCGGCAGTACATGGGCAGAAATCAGTCAGATTCAGTAAAGCGGTACCGGGGTTTCCGGTACCGCTTTGTTGTTTGGGGGAGCGTATAGACTGGCGCTGGTTTCTTCACAAACACACGCCATAACTACCCTGCTCGCAATCAACGAATAAGTATACCAACAGCCCGGTAACCTTTTATAGAGACACGGGAAGGACCGATGGGCTGACCCTGGCACGACTAAGTCGAATAAAGAACCCCAACCTGCCGACCAATGGGCAAAACCAGTACACTCCCTTGCCTGATGCGCCTGCCGTATGCGCGCCTGTATGCTATTGGTCTGTTGATGATATGTCTTTTTACTACTGGGGCGGGGGCACAGTCACCTGAACCGGTGCGACCCCGCATCGTTATTACGGCTGATCCGGAACTCGATGACAATAACTCCCTGATCCGTTTTTTGCTGTACAGTAGCGATCTACAGATCGAAGGGCTCATCTATGCGAGCAGTGGGTACCACTGGGCGGGGGATGGCAAAGGAACAAAATGGTTCGTTCCCGGAAGGGAGTATAACCGCTTCGGGTTGAACCTGTGTCCGTGTGAGTCGTGGCGGTGGGCCAACGATGAACGATTCATTCATGACGCTGTCGAAGCCTACGCGAACGTATACCCGAACCTGAAAGTCCACAACCCTGACTACCCCGATCCGCGTGAGCTTCAGCTAAAAATCAGGTATGGAAATATTGACTTCGACGGGGATATATCGAAGAATACGCCAGGCTCGGACCTGATTAAAGCCCTGATGCTGGATGAGAAGCCTGGTCTGCTATTCATTACCGCCTGGGGAGGTCAGAGTACAATTGCCCGGGCGCTCAAATCCATTCAGGAACAGTATGAATACACCATGGAGTGGGAGGCCATCCGGAAGAAAATAGCCCGGAAAGTAGTGCTGTTGCCTTCCGGCGATCAGGACGATACGTACGCAACCTACATCAGACCGAACTGGCCCGATATTGAGTACCGTCAGTTCAAGGGTGGCCCTAATTACGGGTACGGGGCGCAACTGGGCGCCAAGCCCGAGAATTCTGTTTACCTGACTGCCGCCTGGATGAAGGAAAATGTAACGGATCGCGGACCGTTGGGAGCCCTGTACCGGGTTTGGGGTGATGGTAAACAGATGGTAAAAGGCGACATTATGGATTATTTTGGCCTCTCCGGCTATACCAGTGATGAACTCAAAAAGAAGGGCTATGCCGTATGGATGCCTGTCCAGCCGAAAGGGTCCTGGCTGGGGGAAGGTGACGACCATACCTTCATGAATATGCTGGGAAATGGATTGCGCGCCCACGAAGCAGGTTCGTATGGGGGCTGGGGCGGGCGCGAGGTAGGTAAAAAGGACGCAGCGACTATGTTTTCTCTGGCGGCCGCTCAGGATACCAGTGCCAGTGCCATGGCCAGTTCCCTGAGCACATTAACAGACCAACTGGCTAAAGGGGCACAGGCGATGGCCTACCCTGATTTCTTCCCGCAGGCACAGCGCGATTTTGCCGCTCGGCTCAAATGGTCAGTAACTCCCCAATACGCCAATGCCAATCACGAACCGGTTGTAAAGATTGAAGGACCGTTAACGGTACTGGCGTTTGCCGGCGAGAAAATTCGACTCAACGGGGCCGTTTCGGATCCGGACGGAAATGCGGTTAGCATCCGCTGGTGGCCGTTTCAGGTGGGTACTTACCCTAATAAGGTAACTATTTTAAAGGCTAATTCCCCACAGGCCGAGATGCTCATTCCCAGCGATGCCGTGGGCGGGCAGACCATTCATCTCGTTCTCGAAGCAACGGATAATGGAACGCCCGCGCTTACCCGATACCAGCGGGTTATTGTTACCGTAAGAGCTAAATAAACTTGCCAGGCCACGCTCGCAGCACTACTTGTCGCAATGGCAGGGAAAACGGACAAGCTTGCCCAGCGGCTTGTTCACCCTGGCCCTGGCACCGGCCGATTTGGGAATGAACGCGATCGTTCCTGTTGATGGTATTGTTGTTGTTGCAACCGGTTGCCCGTATCGGGCGTAGAAGGCTTGTACACATGTTTTCGGCAACCGATCGACGCACAAGTTTATACCCGCAAAATCATTCAACGTGTAAAAGCGATCGAAAAATTGCCACTGCGCTTCGGTGAAGCAGGTGGTAAGGTGATTGGCGTACATGAAATCAGGAACATTGGTATGGCTCAGTAACTGCGGCCAGCCAGCCTGCAGAAACGGTTGAATCTGCACATCGTGAAGGCGCCCAAAGTATTGCCCGATTGTCTTTTTGCCATGAAACCGTTTGTAGGAATAGAGCATCGTCGTTGTGCTGTACAGCGGGCACAAGCCATTCGCTCCCCCCACGCCATTACCCCCGACCACACAAAATGGCCAGTCTAAAATAGCTTCGCCCGGTTGTTGCTGGATACGCTTCATGTAGGGACCGAATGACGCCGGAAAATAGTAGGGCTCCCAGCTGTATCGATACTGGAACACCGTACCTAGTTCAACCAGACCAATGAGCAGCAGTGGAATCCAGAGAGAAGCAGGCAATCGGGTTGGCAGGTACAGCGCCAGAAGGGCGACGATGACCGGATAGAGGAGCGTAACGCGTGAGGGATGACGGTTGAACCGGCACCAGGGAAAAATCTGTAACGATGGGATGCGAATAGGATGGTAAATGAAGTGCAGAATGAAGAAAACAGCCAGGGGCAGATACGCCCATCGAACGGCTCGCGGTGTGTACCAGAAGCCAAGGCAGGCCAGCCCCAGCAGCAGCCAGCCCGGACTTCCGGCCCCGTAGCCTTCCGGCATGTCATGATAGGGATTATGGATGGCGTAGTCGGCCAGATGGATACCGGGGAAGTAAGGTTGAAGCAGGCGCAGGGGGTGCATCCAGCCATGATCACCCCCAAACGGGTCGGAAAAAGTAAATACGGATGCCTGGCGCAGCACATCCAACAGCAGAGGAATATAAAAAAGAGCTAGGCAGCAGGAGGCCAGTAACAGGGCGGTTGATGATACGGGATGCCAGCTGGTCCGCCAGTCTGCCAGGGTTCGATGCAATAAGTCCGATACTTTGTCTGGCTGTCGAAAAGCTCTGTAAAGTAGTATGCCGGCTATAAACAAGGCACTGAGGGTAAACGAACTCAACGCGTACCCCATCACATAGCCCAGGTCAAGACCTAGGCACAAGGTGAGCAGCAGTAATTTTAGCAGCACCAGCTTCAACGGGATTTGCTCCTCAAGAACGACCCGCCGAACCAGGAGAAAATCCGTAAGTAGACTTAAAACCGCCCAGTGAATAAGGCTATAGGCAAAATGGCCAGGGTATTTGTTGAGTGCGTAAAAATTAAGGAACGTGACGATAAAACCCGCCAGCCACGCGCGGGTATCTCCATAATCCGTTCGCAACAGAAGATACGTTCCTGCGCTGGTTATCAACAGACTTAGCAGGTAATACACATTGAGCCAGGGACCCATACCGAAAAGAAGGTAGCCTAGGGCATACCAGCTGTTAGACTCAAAAGCCCAGCCCTGAAAAGCGTGGTTGGTACCATACGGGAAGAAGGTTTGATCGCTGACCAGATTAAGATGGGGCAGAGGAGTGAACGAAAGGTTCTCAATCAGGTAATAACCCATATACTCCCACTGATCTGTATCGCCGGGTAGCACCTCAGTCAGAGGTCCCGAAAAATTACGGATGAAAAAGACGCCGTACAGTAGTGTAAGCAGGGCAAAAAGACCGATGCCAACTTTACGGCTGGCTAGTAACGGAGGAGACTGACTGGGTATAGTAAGCGTAGCGTAGAATTTTTGCATCAAGTTAAACGATAGGTTGTGGCAACGAATATAACTTAATATATCAATTAAGGGACAATCGAATGCATATCGTTTTAGCCGCAGTCAACGGAACTTTCCTCAAGTATGTACTCTTTCGTCTTATCACTGATTAATGCTTTTTTAATGATTCAAATAGTTGATAATGAGTAATTTATCTTTTACTTAAAAACCGATGCCAGGTATTTCAGGTTGTAGGTATCAACTGCCATTCTGAATACCATCATGCACACTGCCGAGTATATTCTGATTGTCTATGCCATTGTCGTAACAGTAGCTTCGTTTCTCAATTTTATTCGCCTGGATTACTGGTGGATTCGGATCTGGGATTTTCCACATCTACAGCTTACTGTGCTGGCAGCTATTGGGCTCGTCTGCTGGGTTGTTATTAATCACAGCTTTACGGGGTATTACAGCCTTGTGCCCCTTGGTCTGCTGGCGACGCTTGGCTACCAGGGATGGCTAATTTACCCGTTTACGCCCCTGCACCCGAAACAGGTTGCCCGATTAGCCAACCAAACCGGCAACGATGAGTCAACTGATAACACGATTCGGCTGCTGGTAGCCAACGTGCTGATGGATAATACCCAAATGGATCACGTCCGGAACCTGGTTGATAAGCACGAGCCCGACGTAATTCTGTTGCTGGAGACCAATAAAAGGTGGCAGGATGCCATGGCACCGATAGAGGCCAACTATCCCCACCAAGTACTGCATCCACTGGAGAATACGTATGGTATGCTGCTCTACTCGCGCTTGCCAATTCGCCACCACGAATTACGATTTCTGATTCAGGATGATATTCCGTCAGTCTATGCGCAGTTGGAATTGCCTTCCTCCCAAATCATAAACTTTTATGGGGTCCATCCTATGCCGCCCAGTCCTACAGAGCATTATCGCTCAACGGAGCGGGATGCCGAACTGTTAATTGTAGGGAAAGAGGCTCGTGAGCGGGGGGGGGCTACCATTGTTGCCGGTGATCTGAATGACGTAGCGTGGTCGCACACAACCCGTTTATTTCAGCGGGTAAGTGGTTTGCTCGATCCACGTATTGGACGAGGGATGTACAATACATTTCATGCGTGGTATTTCTTCCTGCGCTGGCCGCTGGATCACGTATTTGTTTCGACTCACTTTCAGTTACAGAAAATTCTCCGGCTGCCCAATGGCGGATCTGACCACTTCCCGATGTTTATCGCGCTAACGTATGTATCTGAGCCAGAGCGGGTGGTTGAGGAAGTGCCGCAGCCCGAAAAAGACGATCTGGAAGAAGCCCACGAAAAAATAGCCGAAGCTAAGGAAGAGTAGTCAGATTTGAACGATGTTCCATATACGTAAGTTCGTGCGTATATGGATTCGGCCAACACCGGATAGCGCTGGCCGAAGCAATTAATCAACTGAACTAATCAATTTATCAGGAGAAGCCAAGGGGCTGTTCGCTGGAAACCGACAACTGGACCGCCAGGTCCGTGATCCGGTTTTGCATCATGTTTTTCAGCGCCTGCCAGCCCGTGTTCCACCGACGAATTACATTCACCTTTCGTACTTCCTCCGGTTCTTTCGGTTGGTTAGGCTGTTCGTAGTACTCGGGCATCCGGGCTGTCATGTGGCTGACAATGGCTTCAATAGAGCCATTCAGGATCAGATCGGCATCGGCTTTTACCAGTTGAATCAGGGCACGGCACATGGATGCGGTATAGAACGCACAGTCGATGTCCTGATGCCGAACCGGTACGCCATCGTGCAAACGCTGAAGTTTGACGCCACCATCTTCGAGCCTGTCTGAAGCAGGGGCCTCGTCGGCGGGTTGCGGAAAAACAGCATCGATCTTCTGCTTGAATTTATCCCACCAGGGGGGGCGCTGACCCGGATTGAGGGTGTCGCAGAAGATAATTCGCTGGGGCAGTGTAGGCAACGCAGGGTCCATAACCAGTAGAGCAGCCCCCAAATGGCGGTCGTCGGCCGCGTGACGTCGCTGAATAACGAAGCAATGGGGTTGCGTAACCCCTTCGTCATTCAACTGCTCGGTCATGGCTTTAACGTACCGTAGCGAATCGTCCATGTAGCCTTCCGTAATGACATGAACGGGTAGTTCAAAGTCAGAAGGCACCATCGCTTCCCAGCGAAGCTGATGCGCCAGAATGGTCAGGGCTGTGCTATCGGTACGGCGGGTGCCGAAATAAACACCAATATCTTCCCGGGGTGGCTCACCGTTCGTTTCGGTCAACTGAATGGTGTCGCCATAAGTACCCTGCCGGCTAAGCGGGCTGTAGCGAAACGGCACCTCCAGGTGCTCGCGCTGGGCGGCTATATTATAGATACGCTTTTCAAACTGAGCCAGTAGCGGCTCATAAGCGTCATTTTGAAAGTAAACCTCGTCGATGGGTCGAAGCAGGTGGCGGGCTATATGCTCTTGTTCAAGCAGGCGCTCGAAAGCATCTTCCCGGTGTTTAAAGAAACTGCGCAGGGCACCCTGCTCCACAAATTCTTCGACATCTCCTTCGCCCTCCAGGCTCTTGGTCGATACCGTACCGTGTTCGATCCAGTCGCGCAGAAATTGCTTAACGGCCAGATCGAAACCATGATTGGCCGCTTCGGCCTGATCAATGGTGTAGTTTGTCTGATGAACTCTTAACTTGGTGATGGGATCAAAGAATGCCCCAGCGGTTTTATTCATTGATTACGGTACGGTATAAAGAGTGGTAAAATGGCGCTTTGGTAACCCAGCCGCTCGATAAACTTATTATCCACAGGCTAAATTAACGGTTTTTCGGGAGGTTGCCAAAACGCTGCTGTATATTAAAACAACGCGGATTCGTAGGTGAGAAGTTTCCACGCCAAAATCTATTTTCAAAACCTGTTTAATCGGAGTTCAACAACAAATTGCGTCGACAGTATGGATGTGAATAAGCAGTAAAAAAGCCTGTACTCCAGACTTTTAAAATGGTCAGGTTCTTATCCCGATCGATTCGTAAATTCCGTTAATTCATTCCCCCGTGTAATGACTGTAGTAGCAGAATCATTTTGGCTTTGGCAGTTTCTGGGTAGGCTGCACCCACTGATGGTTCACTTTCCGGTGAGCTTGTTGTGCATCGCCTTGCTACTCGAAGTCATCGGTTGGCTTCGAATGTCAACGGAATGGCAGCCGGGCATCAGGGCAATGGTCTGGATTGGGGCCATTAGTTCAATGGTGGCGGCTTCGTTGGGCCTGCTTCTCGTGAACCAGGACGACTACGGCGGAGATACCGTCGCCATTCACCAATGGTCGGGGCTGGCAACCATGTTTCTGGCCATCGCGACCGTTGTTGCCCTTCGGGCCGGGCGGATGGCACTCTACCGAAGTTTATTAGCCGTTACGGTTCTTGGGGTTAGTCTGGCGGGGCACTACGGGGCCATGCTTACCCATGGCGACGACTACCTGAGCAGCGTGTTGCCTTCCAGCCCGAAACCGACTATACCAGCTACCGAAGAGTTGAAGGTAACCTTCGCTACAGCCACTAGGGGTAAGCCTCTGGACGAAAAGCAGATCGGTGAACTGAATCTGGAAGTCCGCTCCATTCTGGCGCATAACTGTTACAGTTGCCATAGTGCCACCAAAATCAAGGGTGGGTTACGGCTGGACCAGAAAGAGTTTGTGCTGAAGGGAGGAGAAAATGGGCCTGTTCTGGTCGCTGGTCATCCCGAAAAAAGTGACCTGATTCGGCGTGTCAAACTACCCGCCGGTCACGAAGACGCCATGCCCACCAAAGGCAAGCGCCTGACGGAACACGATGTGGCCCTGCTCGAATACTGGATTCAGCAAGGCGCCCCCTGGCCGAGCGGAGCCGAAAAAAGTATTTATCAGATAGCGGCTCTGGAACCCCGACTGCCCGTCTTACCCGAATCGACCAATGGTCTGACAAATCCTATTGACCGTTTCGTTAACGTTTATTTCCAACAGCATAAACTTGCCTGGAAAAACCGAGTCGACGATCGGACGTACCTGCGCCGGGTGTACCTGGATGTGGTAGGCCTGCTGCCGACGCCCCGGCAGATTCAAACCTCCGAAGCCGACACCCGGCCGAATAAACGCGAGAAGCTGGTTAATGAGTTGCTCAGTCGGAACGCTGACTACGCCCAGCACTGGCTAACGTTCTGGAACGATGTGCTTCGGAATGACTACACCGGAACCGGGTACATAACGGGTGGCCGTTACGACATTACGCGTTGGCTGTACACTTCGCTGAAAGCCAATAAACCCTACAATCAGTTTGTCCGGGAACTTGTCAGTCCAACCAAAGAATCGGCGGGGTTCATCAAAGGCATTAAGTGGCGGGGCACCATCAACTCAAGCCAGCGAACGGAGATGCAGGCCGCACAAAACGTATCGCAGGTGCTCTTGGGCCTGAATCTGAAATGTGCGTCGTGCCACGATAGCTTTATCAGCGACTGGAAACTGGCCGATGCCTATGCATTTGCTAATGTGTTTGCCGACACAACCCTGGAAATTAATCGTTGTGATAAGCCGACGGGCAAAATGGCCGGGACCCGGATTATCTTCGAACAACTGGGAACGATCAACGGCAAAGCGACGACCGAAGAACGGCTGCGGGAACTGGCCGATTTTATGGTGCAACCCAAAGACGGTCGCTTGTACCGCACGGTTGTCAACCGGATTTGGGCGCAGGTGATGGGGCGGGGCATTATCGAACCCGTTGATGTGATGGATAACGACCCCTGGAGTCAGGATTTACTGGACTGGCTGGCCTCGGATTTTGTCGCCAATGGGTATGACATAAAGAAGCTGATGGCTACTATTCTGACTTCCAGAACGTATCAGCTTCCGTCTGTTGGACTAAAAGATGCTGACCTGATTACGTCGCCCAAGTTTGTCTTTCAGGGTATGGTTCGCCGTCGACTCACGGCCGAACAGTTTGCCGATGCGGTCAGTCTGGCCTTTAGTCCCGTATACATCGACACTTCCATCGTGGAGAAGCTGTTTCCCAAAAAAATCAAGAAAGAGGTGCCCTTCGCGCGGGCATCGTTGGTTAAGAACGATCCATTCCTGACGGCTCTGGGACGCCCAAACCGCGAAACGGTCAGCACTAGCCGGTCATCGCAGGCGAATCTGTTGCAGGCATTGGAGCTGACCAATGGCGAGCAATTTAACGACGCCCTCAAACGGGGAGCCCAGCAATGGAAAGTCATGTACCCAACGTCGGATATATTGGTGAAAAATCTCTACTGGCGAGCCCTGGGGCGTAATCCTGAACCAAAGGAACTGGCCATAGCCCGAAAAATTGTGGGTAACAACCCTAGCACAGAAGGCATTCAGGATCTGGTATGGGCCATTAGCCTGCATCCCGAATTTCAATTGATTTATTAGAAAAGTCACCGTAGGAGTGGTGTCAGATGCTATAATCTGACGCGGGGAGGTTTCTCGAAACCAAACAAATGCAAAAGGTTGCAAGAAATCATTATGGTGTCAGCTACTCATAACCGACACTACAGAGCCGGAAGGCTCACGAAAGTACAGTAAGAAACGACACCTGGTATCTTATAACTACCTGATACACATGATTACCTTTAGGTGTATTCGGGCTATAACAATATGGGAGCTAACTGGAACAGGCGGGAGTTTTTGCGGAAAACAAGTGCGGCTACTATGGCCGCTTTTGCGTCAGGGGCTCCCATGTCGAGTTTGCTGTCGGGCTGTAACCGGCCGCTGAAATCGGGCCAGCTGACCAGCACCGCCGATACCGTTATTCTGCTCTGGATGGCGGGAGGGATGGCGCATACCGAAACGTTTGATCCCAAGCGCTATACACCTTTCGAGAAGGGGATGGATGGTAACCGTGTGCTGAGCACGTTCAAGCCAGTGCCCACGGTACTGGACGGAATTAACTTTTCGGAAGGGCTTCAATCCATTGGTAGCGTGATGGATAAAGGAACGCTCATTCGGTCGTATGTAGCCGCCGATATGGGGCATATCCTGCATTCGCGCCATCAGTATCACTGGCATACGTGCTACGAACCGCCCCAGACGGTGGCCGCTCCGCACCTGGGTTCCTGGATCGCCAAAGAGTTAGGTCCCAAAAATCCGGTCATTCCTGCTTTCGTCGATATTGGCCAGCGATTCACCGTGGGTGAAGCCGAAGAGCTGAAGGCGTTTCACACGGCTGGTTTCCTGGGGAATGAGTACGGACCGTTCTTCATTCCTGACCCGAGTCAGGGGTTGGACAGTGTTCGACCACCCGTTGGCATGGATGCCCGGCGATTTGAACGGCGAAACCAGCTTTACAACGACCTAATCAGCAAGGGGCCGATGGGTGAATATGGTAGCGATTACCAGAAAGAGTCGCTCAAACGGTCGATGGAGCAGGCTTACCGATTGCTCAACTCACCGGAAGCCAAGGCATTTGACCTGAGTAAAGAACCGAAAGCCAGTTATGATATCTACAATACGGGCAAATTTGGTCTTGGCTGCTTACTGGCTCGCCGGTTAACCGAACAGGGTGCCCGCTTTATCAGCGTCACAACCGAGTACGAGCCGTTCAAGGGCTGGGACACGCACGAAAACGGCCATACGCGTCTGGAGGATATGAAAAAACAGGTTGATGGTCCGGTGGCGCAACTGATCAAAGATCTGGATAAATCGGGCCATCTAGCGCGTACAATCGTTATTCTGGCCAGCGAATTCAGCCGGGATATGATGGTTGAAGGGCGGCCGGATGCTAAAGTACAGGAGCAGGTTGAACAGCCGGAAAAGCTTTCTGATCTCAAGTTCTACGGTATGCACCGCCACTTTACCGATGGCTGCTCGATCCTGATGTTCGGCGGGGGCATCAAGAAAGGTTTTGTGTATGGCAAAACCGCCGACGAACGCCCCTGCAAAACCATCGAGAATCCAGTGCATATCGAGGGAATCCACCAAACGATTTACCACGCGCTCGGCATTGCACCCGACACGCACTACGACGTGGAAAAACGCCCGTTTTATTCAACCCCCGACGGCACGGGCAAACCCGTACTGGCCTTACTGGCGTAAGAAAAGCACGCCCTTTTCTAATCGAGCATCTTTCATACGGTTCTGATGCGAGCGACTTATACCAGCTATGAGTCGCTGGCTCAGTCTGTTATCGCTATTCTAGCTGGCCCTGAAACCAGGTATAGTATTCTATTTGCCTAAAAACATCATGTAATTAACCTATTGTAATTACTTATACTATCTATTAGTGTACCTAAAAGTATATTTTATTAACAATTTTAACTTAAAACTTATAGTTTTGCAAAACCGTAACAATAGGTTAGGGGTTCGTTAGCTACTCCCTATTCTTACGGATCAACCCATCTGACATTCGTTTATGACAGTGATTTACATAAAACCGATGCTTCGCAGGAACGTGTCTTTCGGTTTATGTACTCCCTTTTGATAATTCATTTTAGTCAATCTATCTCATGAAAAAAATTGTACTGAGTATCGCTCTTTTAGTTGTAATGACCCATTCCGCTTGGGCACAAGATAACGAAGATCCTATAGTTCAGTCGCTTACGAAGGAGTTAACGTATTATCAAAAGAAGTCCGCTTACTTGACCAAACAGTCCAAATCGTTATCGAGAAGGTTGTCAAAGCTGGATGGAAAAAATAAGATGCTGGTCTTTAAAGTGGAAGAGTTACGGCGCGACAGTCTTCAGTTATACAAGATGATACAGGATGCGCAACAAACGAACCAGCAACTCGTCAAATCCTACGAAACCCGTATTCAGGGTATGGCGGGTGAACTGCACGCGCTGCATGATTCATTAGCCGATCTGAAAACGGTGAGACGCGATCTCGATCTGATTAAGCATTATTTCGATGCCGCTCCACTGGCCAAACGGGAATACTCGCTGCCGGCTTCAAAAGTTTCAGATGTACTGACCAGAAATTTCAGGCAGGAAAAATCGCCTTACGAGCCTAAAAATAGTACCAGCCAGGAAGTCATAATCAGTGAGACTTTCGACGTGAAACGTCCGGCGTTTCTCTTCTTTAAATCGACTGTTCAGATGCAAGGGTTGTATAAAATTACCCTCCGTCCGCATCCATTCGACGAAGGAAAAACCCTTGTTGATGTTTCGGGTACCGTTGAACGGAAGGATGGTAAAGCAGGGCGTAACGATAATACCTCAGACGAAAAGGCACAGGCTGAAACTCGGCTTCTCAACTTTATGGATAAATCAATCTACTCAAATGACTTACACGCTAAAGTTTCTGGTCATACTGTTAACGATTGAATTGATCAGTTTTGCTACATCAACGGACGTAGTTGCCTATCGACATAAACGCGCCCTGGCGGTAGATTCGGTAGCTGTATCCTACCCGCGTGCCCAGAACGAAGCTGGCTTAACCTATTGGAAAGAGGGCGATTACGCCAATGCCGTAAAGTGCTTTAAAAATGCCGCTCACCACCAGTATAGCTGGGGTCAGCACAACCTTGCACTCTGCTATTTTCACGGCAGGGGTGTTCCGAAAAATTTAACGGAAGCCGCCAGGCTGATGCGGCTGGCCGCAGCCCAGGGAAATCAGGAAGCTCAAACGACCCTGGGCATGATGTACCAGTACGGATTAGGGGTTGAAAAAAATTATGCCAGTGCTGAAAATTGGTACCAGCTAGCTGCTAAAGCGGGCAACATAACCGCGCTCACCTCCGTAGGCTACCTGTATCAATTTGGGTTAGGGGTGCCCCAAAACAGCGTTAAAGCGTGCGGCTATTACCAGCTAGCCGCCGAAAAAGGCTGTGTAGATGCTATGTATTACCTGGGTGGTTTATATGAGACAGGCAATGGCGTTGAAAAGAACCCGAGAGAGGCTTTAAAATGGTACAGGGCCGCGGCCGATCAGGGCCTTTCAGAAGCTTCCTATCGTGCCTTTCGGATTTACTATTATGATCTGTCCGACTCCGCAAACGGATACAATTACCTGACCCGTGCTGCGGCTCAGAATAATGTATCGGCTATGTATGAGCTGGCGGAAGTCTACTATTTTGGCTTACTGAGCCGTTCTATCGATAAACAGAAAGCGTTTCAATACTATACAAAAGCCGCCGAAAACGGAAACTCTACGGCTTACATGACGCTGAAAATTAGAAAATTCGACGATTAAAAAAGTACCTGGAACGCTGCCATAGCGTAGTTATAGCCTGTAGATGCGTGTTCATTAGCGTAATTAGTCTCGTAAGGAGGCAAAGGTGGTGTTCCACCAGATAGGCATGAAAGCCGGTCGACTGGCAGCAAAAATAAACCGTTAACGGCTTCTTCGGCTTCGTTGCTCAGATAATCACCATTCAGTACAATTCATTCGTCAGGAATAAACCGATGTCCATCCAGTTTATTCCGCCCTTTGTCCGCTTTTGGTTTCGGGTTCCCCTTGGTGTATACACCTTTGTCCCAGTCCAAGCAACCTCATGAAACCGAACACGCTACTTATTGCTACAACTCTACTTGCTGCCAGTTTGCTAACCCCCGCCTTTGCTCAATTTCCCGGCATGGGGGGCACCCCGCAACCAAAAGCGTTACCCGGCACCGCAGGAGACCAAAGTCCGAAAGGAAATGCCAAACTAACGGGATCTATCATTGACTCCACGCAGGCCAAGGCCGTTGAATTTGCCAGTGTTGCCCTGTATAACAAAGCCACAGGAAAAACGGTCGATGGAACAGTGGCCGACGAAAAAGGCAAGTTCGTTCTGTCGAAACTGGTAGCGGGTGAATACCGGATGCTCATCACGTTCGTTGGTTTCCGGAATAAAACGATTGACAATGTAGTGCTGGCCAACGGGCAAACGCTGGATTTGGGGGTAATCAAACTTAGCTCGGGGGTGAAAACGCTGGAGGAAGTAACCGTAACCGGACAGGCCGCCCTGATTGAAGAAAAAGTGGATCGCCTGGTCTATAATGCCGATAAAGACATTACGGCGAAGGGCGGAGACGCCACCGACATTCTGCGTAAAGTGCCGCTGCTGACGGTGGATCTTGACGGGAATGTTTCGCTGCGGGGTAGTTCCAATATTCGGGTGCTGATCAACAACAAGCCCAGTACCATTGTGGCTAGTAGCGTTGCCGACGCGCTAAAGCAGATTCCCGCCGATCAGATCAAAACGGTTGAGGTGATTACCAGCCCATCCGCCAAGTACGACGCCGAAGGGTCGGGGGGGATCATCAACATTATCACGAAAAAGAACAGCCTGCAGGGGCTGAACCTGAACATAGATTCGGGCGTAGGGAACCGGGGTTCGATGCTGTCGCTGAATGGCGGCTACCGGAAAGGAAAGGCCGGTTTTACCCTCGGTGGTTTCGGCCGGGCGATGTATAACACGATCACGAAAACCAACCTCGATCAGACTAGTAGAGTAAACGGCGTAGAAACCTTGACCCGCCAATCGGGCGATGGCACGAGCAATGGACTATTCGGGCAGTATAACCTGGGCTTTGATTACGATCTGGCCAAGAACCAGAGCTTAACGGCTGGTGTGCGATACGGTGTCCGGAACATGCTCAGCCAGCAGGATCTGGTTACCCAACTATTTACAAACGGCACACCAGGATCAAGCTCGAACCGCAACGTAGATAGCAAAAATCTTTCGGGAACGGTCGATGCCAATGTCGACTATCTCCACACGTTCAAGCCCCAGCAGGAGTGGAGCATCTCGACGCTCTACAGCCGGAACGACCTGACAAACAACTTCGATGCCGATCTGCTGAATAGTACGGGCACACTAACCGGTCGCCAGCGCAACCTGAACAAGAACGTCAACCAGGAATTTACGCTGCAAACCGATTACCAGACGCCTATCAAAAAGAATCAGCTCATCGAGTTTGGTGCGAAAGGTATTCTCCGGGAAGTCAACAGCGATTACCGCTATTTGCTGGCCGGCCCAACGGGTGAGTTTACGACCGAAAAGAATGGTACTCAGGGCGCCTTGCTGTATCACCAGAACATTGCGGCTGCCTACAGTTCCTATACGTACACGACCAAAAGCCGGTACACGCTGAAAGGAGGGTTACGCTATGAGCACACTTTTATTGATGCCAGCACCGAAGAAGATGGAACGCTTGGCATTGGTAACTACGGGGTATTAGTGCCCAGCGTCAACGCATCGAAAACGTTTAAAGGGACTACCCTGAAACTGGGCTACAACCGCCGGATCCAACGGCCGGGCCTGCAACAGCTGAACCCTAACTTCAACGCGGCCAATCCCCAGAACATCACGATTGGTAACCCGTCTTTGCGTCCTGAATTAACCAACAACTTTGAATTGGGCGTGAGCAAAACGATCAAGAAGACGTTCATCAATGCAACCTTCTTTGGGCGTGCCACCAACAACGCGATTACGCAGGTTCGGCAACCGTCCGATACGCTGGCCGGAGCCATTGTGACGACTTATCAGAACATCGGCCGTCAGTATACGTATGGCACCAATACGTTTGCCAATGTGGCTGTGACCTCGAAAATTAACGTCGGCATATTTCTGAACGCCTTTTACACCAGCTTAACCGGGCAGGCAACCAACGCCGATGGGGTTTCGGAAAGTCTGACCAATACGGGATTCAACGTAGGTGGTGGCACGTTTGCTTCGGCGCAGTTCGGCAATGGCTGGGGGGCTCAGGCTTTTGGATTTCTGCAGGGCTCACAGGTACAGTTGCAGGGTACGCAGGGTGGTTTCGGATTCTACACGCTTGGTGTGAAGAAAGAGTTCAAAAGTAAAAAGGGCAGCGTGGGTATCGCGGCTGAGAACTTCCTTTCCAATCGGTTCAATATCCATACGGTCCTGAATTCAGCGCAGTTCAATCAGGTAAACGACGTCTATCTGTACAACCGCGGAATTCGCCTGACGTTTACTTACAAAATTGGCAAGATGACGATGGATGCGCCCCGTAAAAAAGCCAAATCGGTCAACAACGACGACGTGAAAAGTGACGGTGGCGGGCAGGCTCCGGCTGGTGGAACATCCTCGGGCAGTGGTACGCCCCGGCAGTAATGAGCCGATTAAATCAGCTACTTTTTTCTGATTGACATACCGAATCAGCCGTTAAGTAACTACATTTCCGAAAAGCAAACGAACACATAGTTCAATTTATCGAATGAAAACTTCCCGATTCCTGGCCGTTGCTATGGCCGCTTTTGTATCCGCTGGCGCTTACGCCCAAACAGTCGACGAAATTGTTGACAAACACGTTGCGGCCCTGGGGGGCATGGACAAACTGAAAGGTGTTTCGACGCTGATTACCGAACGGTCACTTTCGGTTCAGGGCATGGAGATACCTAGTAAAACAACAATTGTGGTGGGCAAGTCCTTGCGGTCCGAATCGTCGGTAATGGGCAATTCCATGATTCAGGTAGTGAATGGAACAACCGGCTGGATGCTGCGTCCAACGATGATGCAGGGAACAGGTGAGCCTGAAGATATGCCCGCCGATCAGATCAAGCAGCAGCTCGGCCAGCTTGATCCCTTCGGCCCATTGGTCAACTACAAAGAGAAAGGAAACAAAATTGATCTGGTGGGGAAAGAGAAAGTAGACGGTAAAGAGGCCTACCACCTGAAAGTAACGACGAAGGATGGCCAGGCGGTTGATGAGTATATTGATGCCAACACGTACCTGGTCAGCAAAATGAAAATGGTTATGAACGGGCAGGAGGGTGAAATGGGCTTTTCCGATTATAAGGCTGTAGATGGTATCAAGTTTCCCAACACGATGGAAATCGTTAACCCACAAATGGGTACACTGACGATGGTTACGACCAAGATTACGGTCAATCCTAAAGTGGACGAGTCGATCTTTAAAAAGCCCGCGAAATAAGGAATTATCTGTATGGTAGTTCATAGCCGAAAGCCACTCCGAGCAGGGTGGCTTTCGGCTTTTCAGGCTTACTCTTATGGTTTGTGCCGTTTCCGTGGCCCGTGTCCTCACGGGCCACGGAAATAGCTGGAGTTATAGGCTAGCCAGCTTCACCAGTTTGACCGTTCGTTGTTCACCCGTTCTGTACTGAATAGACAGCAGGTAATAACCAGCGGATACGTTTTGCCCAAACTGAATGAGCTGGTCCCGTCGGATGGCGTCCAAACGAAAACATTCGCGGCCCAGCATATCTGATAACCGAACGGAGGTTATATCCGCTTCCGCAACGAACGAAAACTCATGATTGCTTGGGTTAGGATAAACCAGGTGCTTCACTCCGTCGGGTGGGGAGTCAACAGCCGTAACCACGTTCGTATCGGTCAGTTGGCGAACTACCAGACTAACGGTGGCTCTGTCGTCTTCGCCGTCGTCGGTGCCAGAGTCCGGCGTACTATCAGGATCGGCATAGGTTGAGGCCGTTACCTGGGCCCTCAGAGTAAAGCTGCCGGTAGCGGTTGCTCTCATACGAAATACGATGGTAGTGTCCGTCAGTAATTGCTGGACGGTTCCTCGCAGCAGACTGTCACCAGGAGCCAACGCGAGCGGGTTTACCATTGTCAACGAGGTCGGTAGTTGGCAGGACCACTGCACCTGACTGGGTGTTTTGCCGCGCGATGTGGATTCATTGTGCAGGGAAAGCGAGAACGATACTACATCGCCTGGTTTAACCGATGTACGGTCTGCCTTCAGCGTCAGACTGACGTCAACCGGTGGTAAGGAGTCGCGTAGTAAAACCGCCGACGAGAAGGGTTTTAAGAGAATCTGTCTGGCGTAATAGCGATTTTTGACATCCCGGTAGGGGCTGCTGACTGTAACTACGCTGTCTCTTAGCGTTGGATTATAAACAAGTTTGATTAACTCATTGGGATCAACCGACTCAATGCTTGCCTCCTGTAGCGAAACATTATCCAGCCAAACCGACTGATTGTCTTCCTGTAGCTGAACCGTCAGCAGCGCGTTGGGTTCATTGGCGAGTGCCGTCAACGCAAATTCGTAACTCTTCCTGGTTGGTTCCACCAGCAACTCATACCGACGGCTCAAATCCTGATAGGGACTGTTCTGCTGCCGGATAAAAACGACGATTTTCTTCAGGGCCGGTGACCTGGCCTCAAATCGGAGCAGATACGTTTTTGATTTGGTGATGGCTTTGATATTCCTGTAGGCCAGCACATACGAGTCGGCATGACCGGAGGAGGCAGAAAAGCCCAATTGCAGGCTACCCCCTTCGAGAGCGCCTGTGCTCGTCCATTTAGCCTGCCCGTTGTTGTATGGGCTCCAGGTTGTCCAGCCTTCGTTCGTTGTGGTAAACGAGTTGGCCAGGAGATTTATGTTTGTCAAGCTCTTCACCCGGTAATCTTTATAGGTTATCGGGCTACTTTTTGAGGTGATATCCTGACCAACCTGCGCTTGCCACTGCTTTAGATTCAAATCGCCGACAACGTTCCGGTTATAAACGGCCCGTATTGTGAAGGCGTCATTAAACGGGCGGGCGTAGTAATTCTGCGTCATCTGGCCAAAGCTACTTAAATCGTTTGCACCAGATATGTAGCCCACTACCGCCTGGTTCGCCGTTTTGGCAACCAGGCTATTCTGCTTCAGGATGTTGTTGCGCGGCAGGCAGGGAGCATCGTAATTATACAGAATAAGTTGACCAACCACATTGTTGAAGGACGTATTTCGGGTCAGGTTCACGTGGTTGACCGCGTGCAGGTAAATGCCCAGCCCATGACAATCGGTAATAGTATTGTCGGTCATCGTGACTGACTCAACGCAATCGTCCAGGAAGACCCCATGCGCACCACTGTAGTCTGTGGCCGATAGCGGCCCTAGCGTACCAATGCCTTTCTGGATGATATTCGACTGAATCTGAATGTTGCGTAACGGTAACTGGGCGCCGTTCCAGAGGTAAATACCACCGCCATCACTCTTTGCCATGCAAAAATTACTGATCAGATTTTGCCGGATTGTGCTGTTGCTGAACACCGACAGACCAATGTAACCGACGCTATCAATCACATTGTTCTCAATGAGGGTGTTCTGGGTGGCAAAGGATTGAAAAGCGGTAAACTGCCCATCCCCGCTTTTTCCGCGATTGGGCAGAACACCAACATCCCGAATGGTATTTTTCCGGAAGGTAACGTTCTGGTAACTGCCAACGTACACCCCGTTATTGTTGATGTGTGAAAGGCTGTTGTTCTCAACCAGAATATTAGTACCAGACCCATTGAGGACGATCCCGTTCTCGCCCGCTCGGGTAAACGTGTTATCTGTCAAGACTAGATTGGAGACGTTATTGGCCAATAAGTTCTCGTGTTTGGCTTCGGCAATAGCCAGGTTTTTGATGGTTATGAACGCCGAATTGGCAATATCAATGCTGCGGTCGTAAGCCGTTGCGGTAATCGCCTGACTGTTTGGGTTACCGTTATCCGAATAGAGCAGTATGGTCTGATTAGCCGGATTATAATACCACTCGCCGGGTTGATCGAGTGTAGCCGGATGGTTCTGGATCAGAAAGCCCCAATTGTCGGTAAGGGTATAGGTCGATGCATTGTTGACCGTTAGCGTATTGCCAGTCTGCTTCGTTATGGTAGCCCGATCAATGATCCAGTAGGTTGGAAAAAGTACGACTTCAGCGCCGGTCCAGTCCGTTGTTAAGGTTTGCTGGCTGGTCAATTGAGTTGCTCCCGTATGGGTCTGAACGGTGAGAAAACCTCGGTTTGGCGCGTCTGGATTCGGATACCGGCCCAGCGGCAGGGAAAGACCATTTTTGTAAACGCCCGTTATCCGGTCTCCGCAGTCGGGACAGGAAGCCTGCCACCGATTATTACCCACATTGGACCATTTTTTAACCGGCACGCCCCCCGTAAGCGTTGGTTTGGTTCCGTAGCCATAAGCGCCAATAAAAATAGGCTTGGCTGCCGTTCCTGATTGACGAATTGATAACGTACCGCTGAACGTATCGCCCCGCCGAAACAGAACGGAATCGCCTGCCTGCAAAGTTAACTGGCTGACCCGTGCCAAACTCCGCAACGGAGCCGCATTCGAGCGACCACTGTTGGTATCGTTACCCAAATTAGCTACATAATAAGTGGTCTGCGCTAGGCTGTCAACGAATGGATTGGAAAAGGCAGCAAGGGTTAAACAATAGGACAAAAGTTTCTTTATTGTTGAGTA
The DNA here is from genome assembly GCF_054776635.1 of Spirosoma lituiforme. Classification (NCBI taxonomy): domain Bacteria; kingdom Pseudomonadati; phylum Bacteroidota; class Cytophagia; order Cytophagales; family Cytophagaceae; genus Spirosoma; species Spirosoma lituiforme. The sequence goes on along the minus strand of NZ_BAAHBO010000001.1, from coordinate 1,750,407 downwards.
CATGGTATTGACTTATGAATAGAATAATTGACTTTATCCCATTCGCTTAAAGGAATATGGATTAATGCCCCGGAATTAGCAGGAAGGTAGATGTGTGCGACTATTACGGTCTGGCCCGTTTCACAAAATCAACCGTTAGTCTGTTGGTTGATTAACTTGTGAGAAGAAATAAATGTACGTAGATGTTCTATTTATTGTTTCTTTTATTATAAATACTTTGCCGTTTAATAGATTAAAATTTAGCGGCTTTACAGTCAAAGTAGTCGTATGTGAAAAATAGGCACCAACAGCCGGTGCAAACCGGGTATTGGTGCCTATTTTTTTATTCATTTATCCGTGAAAAACTGAGCCGTTCAGGTTGGTCACTCACGTTTTTATCTACGCTCTTTTCACCGAAAATAATACCTGAAACGCACAGAAAAACTCAAGCCACGTAGGCCGGTAAACTAACGGCTTCCAGCCAGTAACGTCTGAATGTATAAAAACAATTAAGCCATTGATGATACGTAACCGGCTTAACAATATAGGAGGCAATACTAAGCGCGTACGATTTTTCAATGTCCTTGTGATCTTCCGAATTACTCAATATCACAACGGGTAATTGCCGGAAAACGTCGTGTCCTTTAATGAATTCCAGTAGAGAAAAACCGTCTTCCCTACGCGGTAAATACAAATCACTGATTACCAATCGGGGTAATTGTTTATCGTCGGATAAACAGCTTTCCAGATAATGTACTACCTGCGTATTGTTATTCATCCATATAGGTTCTACCTCCGGAAAACACTGGGCGAGGGCAGAACGGATAATAAGCCACTGATCAGCGTTATCCTCAACGACTAGAATCGGAATTCTGGGTAATTTTCGACGTTTCGTAGCGGGTAACTTTGTCATACAGGCCAAAATAAAAAACTCAACTAGTTTACTTTTATCAAATATACTCACAAAGAGAGCGCCTACCTACGTACCCGGAATGATTTCGTATCCTATTCACCAGATACTTATCGTACGAATTCGTTTCTCCGAGCGACAAATTACCGACATTGTCTATAGCGGCACGGTCAGCAAACAATAGTCCGTTTTTTAGGCCGCTGTAAGGCGAATCTGTAAATACTGGAATTTTTAGTAACGCCGGTGGAATGTGCTCCTTTCCATGCCCTTTTGGTTCAGGTGAGGTGCGCCATCTTCGGGCAGAACGAACTTACTTCACTTCATCAGTGGCCGCCGGTTTAGTAACGCCCGGCAAAGCGGCCGTCAATAGCCAGAACTGGCAAACCCGCTCAATCGTTTGCGCAAACGTAATGTATCCATCCTGGAGCGAAATGACGGAGTTTGCCTGCCGACGATAGCCATCCGTGACCAGACTATCCGTTGGGGAAACCAGTAGAATGATAGGTAACCGGCATAATTGAGGATGTTGCTTGAGCTTCTGTAAGGTATGCAGACGCTCAAGCGTGGTGGTGCGGGCATCCAGAATCAACAGAGCCGGGTACTCTTCTTCCGAAACACCCATTAGCAAATCAGGCAGGTGATTGGCCTGACTGGTACTATGGAATCGGTAAATCGGCCATTTTTTTTCAATAGTCTGCCCCACCGACAACGCGCTGGCTTCGTCGTCGGTAACGAGCAAAATAGATTTCTCCGGCATGGCTGCATCCGGGCCTGGAGTTGTGGATGAGCCAGCGCTGCCCGGAAAGTCAGCAACATTTTTACTGGAAATCGGCGAGATGCGATACGCCAGTGCATCCACTACCTGATTCCAGCGTCGGCGGCTAACAGGAAAAGAGAGCCCGTTGTTCAACTGAATTTCGCCGGCCATTTTCTGGCGGGGCGGCTGATGTAAACTTTTTACATACTCCGGATTGATAAGGACAGTTTTGTGAGCCCGGATAAAGCCGGGTAGTTCGCACTCCAGGTAACTGATCGGTTTGGCCAGCAATTTTTTTTCGCCATTCCGAAAGTGAAGCCAACAATAATTGTTCGCCCCCGACAGATGGGTTATCAGTTCCGGGTACTGTAAGGCAGGTTTAATGACGCTCATAACAATAAATACGTTGAGATAGGTAGTCGCTTCAAGGTGCTTTTAATATGAATATGTAATCATATAGGTTTACTAGACAATAAATTCTTTATTGCTCATGCTCACTGTATGGTATCTGGCATTCAGCGAACCCTGGCTCCGTATGAATAGGAGGAATTTTGTTCTTCCTATTCATACGGCACGGTGCCTCTGAAGACAACCGGCCAGGATTTATTGCGTGTTATTTAGTGAGCTAACGGTCGTAGTCCTTAGCCTGTGGGTTGGTATCTGTCCAGCCATTCGTCCAGTTATCCGTACCGAAAGCACCCCGGTAGTCTACTGCGGTGAAGAAAGAGTGCGCCACTTTATCCGTTTTTACCGCACCGGATAGTAGGGGAGAACCCGTTTGTGGCAGGAAGTTAGGAGCACTCAGGCTAAAGGTTTCGCCCCGCAGCAACAGCGATGCCAGATCCGATGACTGAACAATCTGGTTAGACCGCGTACTGGTCGTGAAGTACGCCGTAGCCAGATCGGTTGTAATAGCTCCCGCGCCTACTATCGGCGTCAGTACGTTGGCCAGTACGATACCTTTTAGATCCAGTGTACCGCTGGTTAGGTTAGCCGTTGAGCCCACCGTTGATCCGGCGAGATGCAAACCTTCCGGGTAGCCATAGAACAGGGAGTTGTAAATGTTGATCGCGGTGTTACGCTGCAAGTACATACCAGCCTGATAGAGCCCTGTGGTTGGCGTGGTATTAAAGGCAAAGTTGCTTATGTTGGCAAACGTTGGCGCGGTCTGGGTATACCCGTTGATGGCAACGACAGGCGTAATGTCTGCTGTCTCGGCCGCCTGGTAGCTTTCAACTTCAAACCCGTTCGAGCCCGTTGAGCTACCCACCGCCGGATCGCGTAGCGATACACCGAACTGAGTATTACCGACAAACCCCCAGTCGATACTCCAGTCATCGTCGGTAGTGCGGTAGGCGAACAGGTTTTTGGCTCTGGCCGTGCCGCCAAACCACGAGAACGCATCGCTGCCACTATACGAAACCTGAATATGATCGATGGTGGTACCTGTACCAACGCCAATGAGCGTCAGGCCAGCCAGCCGGGTAGCCGGAGAAGTTGGCTGAACGGCCCCGGCGTACTCGATACGCACGTACTGCAGCGTACCGGAGTTGTCGGCGGGCTCGCCATACGTTTCTACCGTGCCGCGAACGCCATTTGGATTAGCCGTCGTTCCTGCTTTATTAATTGGTGATTTACCGACCAGAACCAATCCTCCCCAGTCGCCGGGTGCCCGTTGACCAGCGGCTTTTGCCGATGTAAATACGATAGGAGCTGCGGCTGTGCCCTGTGCCCGGATGGCTCCGCGACGTTCAATGACAAGCGTACCCGCCATGCTGGTACCCTGCGGATCCAGTTCGGGGCCTGAGCCTTTAATGACAGTGCCCGCGCCAATGGTCAGGGTATAGTTTTGCGGGATATAAACCATTCCCCGGAGCTGATAAACGGTGTCTTTACTCCAGGTCACATTCGCGAAGATGGTTCCCTGTACTTCTTTTACCGGCTTGAGCGATGGAATCGCCACCGTGAATGTTGCCTGACTCTGCGCCGTTTGTCCACCGGCCGTTACCGAAACCGGACCACTGGCCGCACCCGTTGGTACGACAACCACGAGTTGGGTCGATGATGCCGATACGACAGTGGCTGTTACACCCCCGATGGTAACCGTGTTGCTGGCCGGGTCTGTGCTGAAATTTGTCCCCGTAATAACGATGGTACTGCCCACGGGCGCCGTGGCCGGGCTAATGGTGGTTATTGCCGTGGTAGCGGGCTGCGGTGTTGGATCATCGACAGGCGCTTTTTTACAGGAAGCGATAATCACCATCAGCGCAACCAGTAAGAGCAGGCCGGTCGAGAATTGTTTTACATATTTCATAGCACGTTGTCATTTGGTTAAACTGTAGTTACTGAGAAAAGAACAGCGGTCAGGAGCGGAGTTTACACTCTAAAAGACGATGCCCGGCAATATCAATGGGTAATTCACGAATGACCTGAACTTTACCATTTTTGATAAAATCTTCGATCTGATAAATGCTGCTTTCGTCAACGACGTAGAAGTGAGGCACGTTGGCCAGGTTAAAATCCTGCTTCGTCAGGATATCGTTGACGTGGTATTTCTCCCGTACTGATTTCAGGATGTTATGCTCTACCGTTGCGCTTAGTATGTTCGTTTCCCGAGCAGCGGTGTCCCAGTCCAGCAAGTAGCGAACTTTGGTCGTTTTGTCGTGGAACCAGATAGGCAGGAAGTAATCGGCGGTTTCTACGAAAACCGGATAGTGCTTATCCAACTGGGGCAGGTAGCTCATAACTCCGCTGGGAAAAAGGACTACTTTGCGGTTCTGGTAAAAAATAAACGCGGCTACCAACCCCATGTAAACCGGTAAAAGCCTTACTGATAGGGCCATGCCGCTTAACCGAATCGACCACCGACTGCGGAAGAAATAGAAGGCGTATACGAGTTGGTAAATCAACAACAGGTGGCTCGGCCACAAATAGCGACTGATAAACACTGAACGGAAGCTGAGCGATATCACTACCGTAATGCCTATGGTTGCCAGATACACAAAGCCAGCCATCAGGTAAAACATAAACGCCTGGTCGCGGACAAGCTCCTGAAAGCGATTGTTTCGCAGGCGGGGCAGGGCAATGTAAAGCCACAGCCCGGCAATGAGCAGGAACCGAAAAATGGGCAACCATTGGAAAAACGAACGACGCTCCAGACTGGAGGATACCGTTGGAACCAACTCACCAACAATGGTGAAAAACGAAGAAAACGTTGGTAAGGGAATCCAGGAGTGAGGCTTCCCGGCTTCGCTCTGAATGGCAAAACTAGGGTACCAGATCAACAGCCAGACGGCCAGAACCAGGGCGTGCGCACCCAGTACAAGCAGGTAACGCCGGTCTTTCGACCAGAGAAACAGGCCCGCGAAGAAAGCGCCCGACGCCGTTGCGTAGAACAGACCAAAACTGTGCGTGAACAGCAGTAGCAGGCCCAGCAGACAGAAGGGTACTAACAGCCTGAGCTGATTCGGTGAACTGACCAACCGTTGAAGTACCACAAAATACCCGAAGCCAATAAGCAGGAAAAGCGAGTAGGTACGGATTTGAGTGGCCAGCGTGAAGTTTAGATAGGTCAGGCTGAGAATCAACGTGATGAGAACGAAGTTCGTGATGGCTGTACCAATCAGGGTGGTCATGTACCGGTAAAACAGCGCACAGGTAAGGGCAAAAAGAACAACCGACACCGCCCGTAAAAATTGCGGATCTAAACTGATCGTGTGCCCGATGAGCCAGTAAACGTTTGCGAAGAGGGGCGGATTGGCATCCATACCACTCACTACCGCATCGTTCATGTGAACAATCGATGGATCAGAAACCAATAAGTAGCTTAATACTTCATCCATCCACAGCCACTTGTCCTTGAAAAATAACGAGGTGATCAGACTGACTGAAAGAATAAGCAGCAAAGCAACGCTTAGTAATCGGGTGTTTTGTTTTTGCTGATTCATAGGCGTTACGGGTAAACGATAACCAACTTGCTTTTTCGCTATAACCTAATTTTTGTAAGCTGAATCGAGACTCAACTGATTGGGCGCCGACTTGGCGTGTTCGGTAGTTGCCGGGTTGGCCTGTTGAGCCGGGTATAGCACCAGAAACTGTTCGGCAATGCGCTCAACGGGAAAGCGGGTTTCAACCACCCGAATGGCATTCGCTGAACATTGTTCGTAAAGAGTGGAGTCAGACAAGAGGGTATCGACGGCGCCAACCATCTCTTCTACCTTAGTCACGTCTACCAGCAAGCCGCCATCTTCCACTACCCAGGCAACCGCTCCACTATCTTTTCCGGCTACGACCGGCACCCCATAACTCATGGCTTCGGCGAGTACCATGCCAAAGGATTCTTCGAGGGAAGCATGCAGCAGCAACGAGCTTTGCGATACTTTTTTCAGCACGTCGACGTAAGGTGTCATGCCGTGAAGTACCACGTTCGGAATCTGATGCTCCCGGCAAAAAGCCTCGGCTTCGGCTCCCGGTTCGAAGGCTGTTCCAAAAGCCCAGAGCACAGCGTTCCGGTGCACCTGCTGGATACCCTTGAACGCCAGCAACGCATTTTTACTGTTTTTCCGGTCATCCCACCCGTTGACCACCATGCTGATGATCGGTGTTTTCGGCCTGGAAGACGTAGTCTGTTTGGCGGGCATTGGCACGGGGTTGGGTACTACCGCAACCGGGGCAGATGTCCACTTTTGCACCGTTGCCGCCATGTAGGGCGACACAGCTGTAAACCGCCGGCCTTTCTGGAAAACATAGCGGGCCAGCAGCAGGTGGAAAAAACGATTCAGGGTACGGACATAGTTGAAAATAATGCGGGCGTTGTCATGTACCGTAATCACCGCATCGGGCGTATACGACAGGGCCGCCATAGCGTATTCATAGGTCCAGTGGGCATGCACCACGTCTGGTTTGTATTGCCGAAGAACGGCCAGTAACTGAGCCCGCTCAAAGCTAAAAAAATCGGCGGTCCGACCGGGCCGTTTGCCATTGGGCCGAAACGTGTGTTTCCTTCGGGGAACAATGACGTACGTCAGTTGCTGATCTTCGTACACGAAAGGCGGTTCATCGTCAGCCAGTTTATCGTCCTGCGTAACGGCCAGTACTTTATGATCGCGTACCAAGTATTCCTTGATGAGATTACTGATCAGGGGAGCGCCAGCCTGCCCTTTAGGATAGACACCCAGTTTTTGTCGGGCACTTTCTGACAGCAGATCGTCGGTGGCAATGGAGCCTAAAATGCTGATATACATTGGATTAATTTCGTTTAGTTGGGTCGATAGATCCGTATTCGATCACCCGAATGCCATGAGTTATCCGAGCTTGAGGTAATCAATCAATAAAGTTGCTCATCGCAACTGCCAGCCCGACACCCTGTTCGAGGAGCGGACTGTAGTATTTTTGGGTTATGTGATCAATCTTCAGTTCCCACCGCTGCTGCTGCGCGAACCGGAAGGCGTTCAGGCCCATCTCGATTCGTTTTGATTCATTGTGGTACATCCAGGTAATGGCTTTTCCCAGGCCAGCGGCAACGGCTTCCGGCTCCGTAACGGGCACCCGGATACCCGTGTGATCGCTTACTAACTCGGCTTGCCCGTGTAAGTCGAGGGTAACCACCGGGAGCGAGTAGCCCATGGCTTCCATCAACTGAGCGGGCCCCGTGTCGCGCAGGCTGGTGAACAGAAAAACATCTGCTTTTCGGTAATACTCCTTCACCTGCTCGTAGTTTACTTTACCAACCCAGTTCACCCGGTTTTCCAGCTTGTACTTGGCAATGTATTCGGGTACGTATTGACCCATTTCGCCATCACCCACAATCGTTAATCGAATAGGCAGCTGCGCGTCTACCTGGCTGAATCCGTGCAAAGACAGTTCGAGCGCTTTGCGCGGCATCAGGCGACCTACCCAGACCAGTTCCAGCGAATCGTGCGCAGGTCGGTGAATGGGCTCCGAGGGAATAAAATGCTTGCCAACCCCGCCGAATTCCTTTTCAACCTGTTTAGTTCGTCCCAATGACTGAATCATTCGCCGGGTATCCTCATTCCAGGCCAGTACATAATCGGCATACCGGACCGACTGGTAACAACCGGGATTGAAGCGAAGCATACCATTACTAACCCACGATCGCATCCGTTCTTTCACCCAGTTATCCTTGAAATAATGGCGCATTGATTTGGGCGCTTCCTGCCCGCCACCAACGGGTCCGTATATAAATGGAATCTTGAGTTTATACATAAAACTCCCCAACTGAAGACTCGTATAGCTGACGTGGTGTACCAAATCGAACGGGTTCTCCTTGTGTAATTTCTGCGCCATCCGCATGGCCGCCCATTGCCACAGGATGTAATGAAAATACATGCCCAGAAGGCCGAACGAATAGGGTTTGTCAATCCAGCGGGGTAAGGTGACGTACGCAAAGGTCAGGTTCGGGTATTGGTTTTGGGCTAGTTTCTGTTCGATCTGGCGTTTGCCAACATCGCGGGTCAGGCACAGAACTTGGTAGCCCTGTTGGCTGATTAAGGATGAATAAAACCACCCATTCCCCTCTTCAGAACCGAGGTCCGGAATACAGGCATAAGCGGAAACCAATACTTTTTTCATAACTGGGTCAAAAGGGATAAGAAAGACAATCGGCACCATCAGTCCGGGCATATGCTGAATGACCAGCTCAGGTTACCGGTGTAGTATAATCAAGGGTTGTTTTTTAAGTAGTTGGCTAATAAAAGTGCGTGGGCAATAATGGTTAGGGTTGGGTTAGCATGGCCGCCCGTCGGAAATACCGAGGAGCCCGCTACATACAGGTTGTCCAGCCCATACACTTTGGCGTTTCTATCCACAACACCAGTTTTCGGATCGTCCGACATGCGGGTGGTTCCGATCTGGTGCGATGCAGAATTGAACGTTTTGGCTAAGTCGCGCAGGTAATTCCGCAGGCCCAGTTCACTGTAGCGCACTTCGCCCAGATCTTGGCTTTTAAACCGGTTAATGAACAACGTATGTGCGTTAACAATCGAGTCGATGTCCGCGTCCAGAAAAGCCAGCCTTACCTCTGCCCGGGGCACGCCAAAGGCGTCGAGTTGGGTGCTGGATAAAGACACCCGGCTTTCCCGGTTCGGCGCCTGCTCCGCCTGGAAGTATAGCCCCCAGTAGTCGTTACGCTTTGAGGGCAACAGGTATGGTAGCCGACGTTTAGCCATCCGCTTGATGCTGAGTTGAATCAGATCGGGTACTTCTGACAAGCCATTTTTTGCGATGTTCGTCGTATGTTCCCGCAAAGCCGGCATGAGTTGTTTCGCCTTCCGCATGGAGCCGCCTACCGATTTTTCACTCAGGATCGACATAACCGATCTCGCTACAAACCGGGACGAAAACAGTACATCCCGGTGCCCATTTGTGGTGTTGGGATGATACAGAAAGAAAATGCTGTTCAGCAGCTTGCTGGCCTTCTGAACGGGTTCCGGAAACCACCAGCGCCGACGGCAGTAAACGCCACCGGCATCCCGCTCGAAATCGGCCATCAGCTTCTGTTTGTCGTGGAGTTTCACCTCGGCGAAGACGCCACTCAGGTGAACCATGTAGTAACGGCCGACATTGTCGTTCTGATTGCCCAGACCCGTCGGTGCCTGCTCGCTCGTTGAGTTCAGCAACAGCCGGGCGTTTTCGATACCGCCAGCCGCCAGCACAAAGCGCCGGGCCCGAACGGACAGGCGCATGCCATTTATCGATACATCGGCATGGCTAACCTGATCGGTACTATCCTGGGTTTGCAGACTCAGCACGTGGGCATCCATCAACACCTGAATGTTAGTGCTGTTTTCCAGGGTTGCCTGGTAGGTTTTGCCAAAATGAACGGGCGGACTCCACCGCTCCAGCGCATACGAAACAAGCTCTTCGGAATCCATACCTTCCAGAATTTCCTGCCTGTTTTCGGGAAACGCTTTCTGGGCATTGTATTCAAACCGACCGATTTCACACAGTTCGGCAGCTTTCTCGTAATAAGGCAGCAGGTCGTCGTAGGTAATGGGCCAGCCGCTATCGGGCACCCACGAGCGGGTTTTGAAATCAATAGGTTCGAAAGGAATGCAGCGTCCGCCCCAGGCCGACGAAGTGCCCCCAAACTGGCGACGACGGTTTTCTTCCAATGGCTCGTGTGAGCCCGCCGGAAAAACACCGCCCCGGTATAAATCCTGATTGGCAATGGTTTCGGTCCAGCTGCCGCCCGTCAGTAACATGACGGAAAGAGGCAGGCCATCCAGGCTCAGGGCCATGGATATGGCGGCCGGGCCACTACCGATTATGCAAAGGTCAGCGTCGAGTATTTGCCCTGGCTGAAACGTGTTTTTAGTGACGATCATGACAGGAGTTGGGTTAGCCTCGGTAAGGAGGGTGGCAACGCAGCAACATAGCGTTGCGACGCAATATTGTGCGCCAGGTGCGTTAGGTCGCTGGTGCCGAACAGCACGGAATTGGCTTTCTTGTCGGCCAGTAAAGAGGCCAGCAAGAATTGAGGCAAAGACATATCGGCCAGCCCATCCAGTTGATGAATAGCCGCTGTGTGCTGCGCAAACTTTTCCCTGAGCGTTTTTAACGGACTTAACGCCTGGTTGCCCACCACCGGAATATTGTGTCTTCGGCAGAGATCGGAAATGGAGTACGTGCCATCGGCCTGCCAGGCCGTAGCCGTTTGCACCAGTTGAACCTGCCCGCTGCGAATGCCTTCTTCGACAACTTTGTAGTCATTCGAGGATACGCCGGTGTATCGGGCCAACCCCTGCTGTCTTATTTTGGCCAGACCATCCCAGGAGTCGGCATCGGCAATGTCGCTCCAGTTGGGTTCGTGGAGCAACAAAGCGTCGGCGGCCTCGACCTGCAAACGCCTGTTGCTTTTCTGAACACTGTCAATCAGATACGCTGCAGTGTAGTTGTTTTTGGCACCCGCCCGCTGGATGATCTTTTTGCCGATCTGGTTAAGCGGAGAGAGCCAGCCGGGAGCGTGTACCCGCGGAAGACCGGCCTTTGTCATAACGAAGAAAGGAAGCCCCGTGGTGCGTAGTGTTTTAGAAATCAGCCGTTCCGAATCGCCCGATCCGTAAAAATCAGCCGTGTCAATCAGATTGACGTCTTGTTCGGAGGCCAGACGAAGGAGACTGGCAAAAAAGTCTGGGGTAAGCCGACTTCCCAGCGATGCTGCCCGACTTGTTCCAATCCCGAAGGATGACAGTTTATCCAGGGTAATCATGTTGAGAAGTTTTTACAGATTAATCGTTGAGTAACTAAGGCGCAATAGTGTTCGCTACCCTCTTTTGAGAGCGGGCGAATCGACAACCGGCTTCGCCAGTACGGCCGGATACAGTTCATCAATGAACGTACGAATCTTCGTTTCCCATAACTGCGACTGAGCAAACGAATAACCGGCCTGTCCCATCGCCATCCGTTCGGTGGGGTGCGCGTGCATCCATTCGATGGCGCGGGCTAGGTCCGATACAACCTGTTCTTCGTTGATGACGGGCACACGCAGGCCAGTACTGTCGTTAACGAGTTCGGCCTGTCCGTGCAGATCCAGCGTAACCACGGGTAGCGAGTACGCCATGGCTTCCAGCAATTGGTGCGGACAGGAATCGCGCAGGCTCGTGAAGAAAAAGACATCCGACTGCTCGTAGTAATTCTTCACTTCCTGAAAGGACACGTGGCCCACCCAGTTGACCCGGTCGCTAACGCCGTATTGCTTAATATACTGCGGCACAAATTCAGCCATTTCGCCTTTTCCGCCAACAACAGTCAGCGAAACCGGGATAGTGGGATCTACCTGGCCCAGCGCCTGGATGGTTAATTCGAGGGCTTTGCGGGGTAGCAACCGGCCGGTCCACAGTAGCTTCAGGGTACCATCGGGATAATGGTCAATGGCTTGCTCCGGCAAAAACGTTGAGTTCAGACCTGCATCCCATATCCGGTCGATGGGTAAATGAGGCCGTAGTTTTTTGGCCAGTGTGTGCGTATCCAGATTCGTTACCACCAACCGATCGGCCGTTTGTACGGATTTAAAAAAGCCGGGGTTGGTATACTGAAGTACCGTGCCGACCCAGTCGCGTAGCCATTCCCGCGTCCAGTAGGCGCCGAAATACCGTTTCATATTTTCGGGTGCCCGCTGCCCGCCACCAACCGGCCCAAAAATGAACGGTTTGCGAAGTTTGTACAGAAAACTACCCAACTGAATGCTGCCGTAGGTAACGTGGTGTACAATATCGAAGTTGTGCTGCCGATCTAGTTTGCGCGCCAGTTTCATGGCGCTCCACTGCCAGTGGATATAATGGAAATACATACCGATCAGGTTGGAGTCGCAGAACTTATCGACCCAGGCCGGTAGCCGCACGTAGTGCACCGTCAGATTCGGGAATTGTCCGTCGTCTAGGATTGCATCGATTGCGGCTTCGCCATCCTTTTTGGTCAGGCAATGCACTGCCAGGTCATTCCTGCTCAGTGTCGTTGCATACGTCCATCCCGTCCCCTCTTCGGAGCCGTGGTTGGGCAGACAGGCGTAGGCAGATAGCAGCACTTTTTTCATAACCTTAGCTTATAATGATTTCATAATCCGAACTTTACGTAGTAAAAAGCCCGTGCAGATCCGACCAACGTCGAAACAGAAATAGAGTGCTTTCGTCTTGGAATGATCAATGGCGAAGTTGTAACGAACGCGCAGGTTGGTGGGTGATTTGATTGATGTGAAGCCGTTGATGAACTCCTTCAGCGTCACTTTACGCTCAACCTGAATACCCGTTGCTTTTACAAATTCATAGACTACGCTGGGTACGTTGACAATGAGTCGATAGCCCGCTTTCCGTGCCCGCACCGAAAACTCGATGTCAGACATGTAGTGGATGTATTTCTTCGAATCAAACAGCCCGATCTTGTCAAAAACTTCCATTGGAATCAGCGTTCCCCGGCCCGGTAACGAGTGCGACTCTACGTACGAGGTCCGTGATGATAACTCGCGGTAGCTGCTGTTGTAGTCTTCCGATAAGTGTCGGCCACCAGCCGTGTACAGTTCAAACGAAGCGCCGGCGTATTCCAGTTTTTCGGGGTTATCGCTATCAACACTAACCGAGCCAATCAGGCAGGGCTTGTGTTTCCGGTAGGCATCCAGCATGGTTTGCAGGTAATCGGGTGCCACTCGGGTATCGTCGTTTAGGGTCAGGACGAAATCATCCTGCCGTTTGTCCTGATTTCGCTGAGCGTACCGAATGCCCCAGTTGGTCGCTTCTGTCCACCACAGGTTACCATCTCCTTTCAACACAATGACCTCCGGAAACTCCTGGTTGATCATGACGTCGGTTCCGTCGGTCGAGCCATCATCGACCACGATGATCTGAAAGTTTTTGTACGTCTGTACAGACAGGCACGCCAGGCATTGCCGGGTAAATTCTAAGCGGTTGTGGACAGGGATAACGATGCTGATCATATTATTTTCTGAGTTTTAATCGATACGAAAGGGTGCAGCGATGTGTCTGATGATTCGGTGATGTCTAGGGTTGTATACTCATCGGGCTCTTCTTCATCTTCATCCGGAAGTTTGCGGGCGTAATACATACCCAGTCCAACAAAACCCCAGAAGAATACGGGCAACTGATACGAAACGGCATAAACCAATCCACTGAAGAGGAAACCGAACAAAACAGTCTGCTCCAGCGTGAAGGTCCTGTTTCGGACGTACATTGCTGTTAATGTGCCGAGGATAATCAGCAGGTTGATGGCCAGGCCAACCGCGCCGTAGTTGTACAACATGTCGATGTACTGCGAGTGAATGATGGTGCCTTTCTCGGGGAAATCTTCATTTACCATAATTTCGCCCCGGTCGTAGCCTTCGTAGCGCCAGCCCAGCATTGGTTTGTCTGGAATCTGGCCCAGGTAATATTCCGACTGCTCAAGGCGCCAGCTTCCGGTATTGTCTTCTTTGGGATCGAGAATACCCCCGATGTTTTCCAGAAACGCGTTGACTTTATTACCCGGCATCATGGCCAGCGCCGGGGCCAGTAGAATGAGCAGAATCGCAAACGTACCCATTGTGCGGCCCATAGGGAAACTGCTCGCGGGTAGTTTTCCCACCATTGACAGCCCCGCCACAGCGCCAATGCCTATGATAGCGGCTGAAATGACGGACCGGTGCAGCAGGAAAACGATGAGCGCGAAGGTGAACAAAACGAGTATCAGATAAACAGTCCGGTGACCCTTCATGAACGTCATCAAATAATACAGGCATGGAATGACCAGGTACAACGCTTCGTTCGACATTACCGTGCGGCTTTCGGAGGTGAGGTTGTAACTGAAGATCTGCCCCAGCACCAATTGGTTGATGATGTAGAACACGAAAATTATGTAGACAAGCCACTGGATTTTCAGTGGGCCTGCCTGCACGGCTACGGCATAGGCCAGCAGGGCCAGACCACAATACGCAAAGCGTTTAATAACAAAATAAGAGTACACAAACTGCCCGTATTCGTATTTTGATTCCAGCACCAGGCCAATAACGCCGAGCCCCACCAGCCAGGCCGCCAGTTTAAAAACAGGTGGTTGCCGGAAGTAAAAAATGGGCAGCGAAAGGATACTCAGCATGGTAATGCCACTAATTGCCTTGTCGAACAGAGGGTTGAGTGAATTACCTCCGTAGATCAGTGCGCTCAGCCCGAAGAGTAGCATGAACAGGGCAATCCGATAGATCCAGATTTTCATGATACGGGGGCTAGTTGTGTAGCGGCAGGAGCTGGCTCCTCAATCAAGTGCCGATAAAAAGAAAGCAATTTTTCCAGATTTGCCTGTGGGTTAAAGGCAACGGCGGCATAGGCAGCCTGCACATGGGCAAGTTTCTGCCGTTGCTCCGGATCGAAATAGCGAAGAATTTCGGTGGTCAATTCAGGTACTTTCGTTTCCTGAAGCAGACCCGCCCCCTCGGGAACCATTTCCGGTATACCGCCGACAGGTAACGCTAGCACCGGGGTACCCACCGCAAACGCTTCAATGAGGGAGTAGGGGCAATTGTCATTCAGGGATGTGTGAATGTACAGATCGCTCTGGGCTACCAACTGCCAGGGTGCTTTCTGCTGACCGTAAAAGGTAACATACTCTGTGAGTCCCAGCTGTTGACTAAGCTGGGTATAGTCGGCTCGTTTCGGTCCGTCACCAACCAGCCAGATCGCAAAATTGGTGATGCCTCGCTGTAGAAGTTCAGAGCCAATGTGCAGCAGAAGTTGCTGATTCTTGCGTTCGTCAATATACCCTACGTTGCAGATAATCAGCTTATCGGAAGCCGGTTTGTCGGGTTGCGGTTGAGTTAATTTACTTGGTAAATCCAGCCGGACCGTGTTCCGCAAAATCTGCTTATTGATGTCGGCGGGCAGCAGGTGTTTCGATTTGATATACGCGTACTCAGACCCAAACAGGTAGTTCTTTACGTACGAGAACAAAAACCGGTACCAACTGGTGAGCTGCTTCGTAAATCCTGGTTTGAGGGCATGCGTACCAACCAGTTCACAAACGGGGTCGTCGTTGAAATGACAGGTCAGCACAACTGGTGTCCGTTTGCCCAGCGCCAGCCAGGCTGCTGCGCCCGAGCGGACATCTTGGGCATGGATGAGGTCGTAGTGGAGATGGCGTACGTTGCGGACAGACAGATAGACCCCCGTGAAATAAGCGAACTCATCATAAGCTACATAGAACGCACCACCCAGGGGCCGCATAAGCCGTTTCAACACCCCCAGACACTTCCGCCAGATAACGGGAGTAGACGTTGCATCGACCATATGTACATCGACACCGGCACGGGTCAAATCATTGACGAGTGCATGGGTAGAGGTAACGACGCCCGAAGGTGAAGTAGGAGCCAGGTAGGTGGCAATCAGCACGTTCATAAGGACAGCTATTTGTTAAGGTACTGGTACAGGCGCACGGTATGGATAGTATTCGGGCGCTTCTTGAAATTGTTCAGCATGCTATCTGTGGCCGCTTCGCAGAAGAGCAGAAAATTGTAAATCCGGTTTCCGTGTTTCGCCTTAATCTGATCCATCGTTACCCGCATCGACCAGGAGATATACACGAACATGCCGTATTTATTGCCGTGGATGTTTTGAAAAACCCGACGCTGATTCCGAACGGCGTAGTACTGTTTCCAGGCACCAGGCCAGGGAATACCGCCCCGGTCTACGGCTGGTGGATGATAGAACACGGAGTTCGGCACCGTTACGACCGGAAAGCCCATTTTCTGAGCCCGGGTCATGTATTCAACTTCATCACCCCAGATAAATAATTTCTGATCGGGAATGCCAATGGCTTTGATCACATCTGAACTGATGAGCGTGCCGTTGAAAAGTGACGCCACGCCATAAATCATATCAAAAGAGGTCATATCGGTAACTTTCCGATAAGTCTGATTCGGCCGCTCTACGAAAAAAGCCAGTTCGTTGCTGTCCTGATTACTAACTGACATGCAGTTTTTAATACAGGGACCAATGTTGGGCGAGTTCAGCAGTACCTCAAGGGCATCAGGCGCGGCCAGGCAATCATCATCCATGCACCATAGCCAGTCGAAGCCGGTCTGGTAGGCGGTTTCAATGCCCGTGGCAAAACCACCAGCACCGCCCAGGTTGGACTGCGTCGTTACGCTTAGTCCGGTTTGTTCAGCCAGCCACTCGTTAGTTCCGTCGGTGCTGCCATTGTTGATCACAATGATGGCGTCGAGCGGGCGAGTTTGGTTACGCAGGCTGTCAAGGCACAATTTTAAGTCGTTGAGTCGGTTGTAGGTTACTACAACGGCGGCTACTGTTTGCATTCTTTAGCGTTTAAACAGCGTTGCCATTCGGTTTTTGGTGAACGAAACAGCTTCCTGTATGTACTTTAGTTGGATAATCTGAACTCCTTTATAGCGTAGATAGAAGTAGAATCCAAGCGTTACGAATGCTTCGGTAATGACCCATGAACAGGCCACACCCACATGACTATAGCGTTGTATAAGCAAGGCATTCAGGCTGAGACTAATGACAGAACCAGCCGCCGTTATTCTGAAGAATGGTTTGTCCATTTTCAGGCTGAGCATGGTGTGAACACCCAGCAAATTGTTGAGTCCCAGCGTAATGGGCAGCAAGGCAACGATCCGGAGAACTAGGATGGCCTCCTGAAACTTGTCGCCGTAGAACAACTGGATAAAGTAGGGGGCAATCAGCCAAATAGCGGCCGACAGCAGCAGCATAAGCAGCGTAACCGGGAAGAAAACGGTTTGTACCACCCGCAATCCCTTCTCGCGACCCTGCCCAAACGCACTGGCAACAATGGGAAAAAAGGCCTGATTCAAGGCTAATGAAACGAAGGCCTGCACGATACCGACAATGCGGGTACCCGCCGAAAAAATACCAACGCTGAAAGGAGTGGAAAACAGGCCAAGCAAAAAGATGTTTGATCCGGCGTAGATCGTTGCCACCACCGACGTAAAAAACAGAATCCGGTTATCGCGAAACCGCTCGACCAGGGCGCTGAAGGCAGGCCAGCTAAGCGTAAGGTCGAACCGGCGGATAGCTGTCCGGAAGGCAACAACACTGATCAGTACCTGCGCCAGACTCAGCGACAAATTCTGATACACATAATCGTTGGGTTGTTTGATGATCACAAACACGGTCAGCGTAAACAGAATCTTTACAACCAGGTTGAATACGGCCACCCGGCCCAGATCTTCCATGGCCTGGTATAGCCATACCGGAAACAATACCACCCCGACACAACTCAAATACGTACAGATGTGCAGAACCAGGTGCTCTCTGAACTCGGGCACCGAGAACGAAACGACACTGAAAATCAGGGTAGAAAGTACCCACAGTAACGCCTTTCCGACGATTACTTCACTAAAAATACGGTTGATCAATGCCTTGTTGGTCCGGTCGGCAGCAATAGATCGCACAGCCGCCGTATCGAAACCATAATTGATCAACAGGGTAAAATAAGCAACGTAGGCCTGCGAGAAGTTAAGTAATCCCAGGCGCTCCGGCCCAATAATTCGTACGACGTAAGGTACCGTCAGCAGAGGCAACAGCATGTTGGCCGCATGAACGCTGAACAGCGATGCGACATTGATCGCAAACCGTTTCATAACAGACTTCGACAGTGCCTTTGGCTTCTTGCCATCGGCCTCTGTATCCACCGGATTAGGGACGGTTTCAGCGGCCACGGCCGTGTCCACGGCCAGCGAGTCCATTGCGTTCATGTCAGCCGTTGCAGCCTGCTTACTTACCATACTCTTTTTGTCGGCTAAAGAACTCAATTCGTAGCTATTCCAAAATAAACGTATTCCAGGGGTTCCTCGCTGGTCGCTTCCAGGCGGTGGAGTACACCCGCCGGGATTCTGACAAAAACACCGTGTTCTAACGGAATCTGCTGATCAGCAACTGTATAAACGCCCTGTCCTTTCAGGAAAAAAAAGCACTCTTCCATGGTTGCGTGCGCGTGCAGGTCGCAGTAATCCGACTTTGTAAAGGTGCCATACGCTACCTGGGTTACATTCGTCGGTGTATCGCTGTTCCGGAGGAAAACCTGCTTTGCACCCTGGGCATGAGCGGTAAGCTCGCGCTCAAGGTGCATAAGGGAGGCTGTAATCCGTTCCATTAGGCTTCTACTGGTTCGAGTTCTTTTTTCTGGATCTGTTCCGAAATCCAGTCGAAGGTTTTCTCAACACCTTTCCGCAGGGGGGTCGATGGAGCCCAGCCCAGTTTTTCGGTGATCAGGTGGTTGTCGGAGTTACGACCACGCACGCCCAACGGACCAGGAATGTTGTTGATCGACAAATTTTTGCCCGAAATATCGATTACCATTTTGGCGAAATCATTAAGCGAGATCATCTCTTCCGAACCGATATTTACCGGACCCGAAAAATCAGACGCCATTAACCGGCGGATGCCTTCAACGCACTCGTCAACGATCAGGAACGAGCGGGTTTGTTTGCCATCCCCCCAAATCTCGATCGAGCCACCGTCTTCGGCCATAGCCACTTTGCGGCAAACGGCAGCGGGTGCTTTTTCGCGACCACCATCCCAGGTACCCATTGGTCCGAAGATGTTGTGAAAACGAGCAATGCGCGCTTCGATACCGTGGTTCTTCTGGTAGGCCAGGAACAGCCGCTCCGAGAAGAGTTTTTCCCAACCGTATTCGCTGTCTGGATTAGCCGGATAAGCCGACTCTTCCGAACATTTCGGGTTGTTGGGATCCATTTGGTTGTGCTCAGGATACATACAGGCCGACGACGAATAGAAAATCCGTTTCACGCCTTTGTTTTTGGCTGCCTCAAGAACGTTCAGGTTACAAAGTACCGAGTTGTGCATGATAGCGGCATCGTTTGTTCCCGTAAAGACAAAACCTGCACCGCCCATATCCGCTGCCAACTGGTAAATTTCGTCCAGATCTGACGTGATTACCTCGTCGGCTACTTCCGGATTTCTTAAATCGCCGATAACGAACTCATCGGCGTTGGTGTTGCCGTATTCGTTTTCTTTTACATCGACACCACGAACCCAGTATCCTTCAGATTTGAGTCGATTTACAAGGTGACCACCAATGAAGCCACCAGCACCACAGACGAGAGCTTTTTTCATACTTGTTGATTCGCCGAAGCGGTTGATTGTTTAACGGGTGAGAAAAATTCTTTTACATTAAGGATGATAAAAAGAGGAACTATTTCTAAATACCTCTTATAGAGTCGTTTGGGCTCCGACATAAGCCGGAAAAGCCACTCCAGCGATAGGCGCTGCATCCAGCTGGGGGCCTGCTTTACCCGATCCGTGTGGAAGTCGAAAGCCGCCCCAACCGTAACGATGAAGTTGACATCGACCCACTGGGCCAATCGACGGGCGAAGCGTTCCTGCTTGGGGGTACTTAGACCGATCCAGACGATGTTGGCACCCGACTGATTGATCTGTTCGCCCAATGCCTGAAATTCCTGATCCGACATGTCCCGGAAAGGGGGGCAAAAGGTACCGGCCACCTGGTAGTTGCCGAACTTTTTGCCAACGGCCTGTTTCAGTTCTTCGGCAACACCTTCCTGACCGCCACACAGAAAATGCTTGATTGACTTGTCAGCGCTGCTTTCAAACACATATTTGAAAAAATCGGGGCCGTAGCAGCGGGTCATTTGTTTGGCTCCTTTGAGTTTGCCAACCCAAACTCCCGGCATGCCATCGGGCAGATTCCAGTAAAAAGAATCGAGTACCGACTTAAATTCAGGCTCTTTGAACGCCGTTACCAGACCGTGGGCCCCGGTGGCGCTGATGCACTTGTTCTGCCGGGTAGCCGTAGGCTGGCACTGCTCAACGATGTCCTGAACCGCCGAGGGCAGACCGGCATCATAGAGCTGCACTTGTAGGACTTTTGTCATGGTGATGGACTATTTACGCGTAAAAAAAGATAGGATTTACCAGGCGTTTTTATTGCCTTTGATGGCGGCCTGTACGGTCCACCAGCAAATTTTAGCATCCAGCCGGGTCGACTGGCGACGGATGTACAGATGGTCGTAGCGCACTCTGATTTTCATCTTGTACACTTCGGCGGTTTCGCCACGGGCACCCCTGGACTGGGCGAGTCCGGTAATGCCTGGCCGAACGGCGTAACGCTCCTTATAACCGGGTAGCGTATGCCAGTGCTGGGCATCGAGCGGAATCGGGTGAGGCCGTGGCCCGACAATGCTCATGTGGCCCGCCAGTACGTTCAGAAACTGGGGCATTTCGTCCAGATTCGTTTTCCGCAGAAACCGTCCGATGCGCGTAACCCGCATGTCGTGCCGGGAGGCCTGATGAAATTCCGCGTTCCGGTCGTAAGTCATGGTCCGGAATTTCAGGCAGGGAAATACCCGACCGTTCCGCCCCGTGCGGGACTGCACAAAAATGGCGGGCCCCGGCGAAGTCAATTTGATCAATAGGGCAACGATAGGTATCAGCCAAATGAGAATGGAGGCTATGACCAAAGTGGCAATCAACAGGTCAAATCCCCGTTTTTTGATAACCCTTAGTACGCGCTTCGTTGTATAAGGCCTGGCCTCATCATCGTAGCTTAGATATAAATGAAATGTTTTTCCGTTGGTAGAAGCCTGCATGATCGTGCCTGTTTACAGGTATGGATGAAGTATTGTTTGTGTATCATCCTGGGTAAAACCGCCTTCATGGCGTCTATGGTCTTACCGGTACGAGTAACTGTTCTTGTAACCGTTGTTGAAATGGTAACCATCACCACTTCCTACGGCGTTGAGTATGATACGCATGTTCTGGAAGCGCTGTTCGCGGTGGAGCATGTCCAGAATTTTCAGGCTGTCTTTGGGCGTTACCCCATGCCGAACCACAAACAGGGTAGCGTCGGAATAAGGAGCAATCGCCTGCGCGTCGGTGACGATACCAATTGGGGGCGCGTCGATGATTACATACCGGAACTTCTCCCGCAACTCGCCAATCAGCTGTTTTAACCTGGGACCACTCAACAACTCTGACGGATCAGGGGGGAGAGGACCGCTTGGAATGATAAAGTAGTTCGGATAGCCCGGAACGGGTTTCAGAATGTCGGCTACCGTTGCTTCGCCGTTCAGGTAGGTGCTGATACCGACAGAATTGTCAATGTCGAACAACTGGTGCAGGCGTGGCAAACGCATGTCCATCTCCAGAATAACGGTTGGCTGTTTGAGCAGTGCCATACTCGCTCCCAGGTTCATGGAAATAAACGACTTGCCCTCGCCACTGATGCTGGAGGTAAACAACAGCACCTGGCTTTCGTCCTCGTCGCCTTTGCCAATGTACAGGTTGGTCCGGATAGTCCGAATCTGTTCCGCAATAACGGTGCGGTTGTTTGGCCCAACGATCAGCACATCGCGCTGACGTTTGCTCATGATCTCACCCAGAATAGGCACCTGCGTCACGTCTTCAACATCACCCCGGCGGGACACTTTGGTGTTCAGGGCGCCCTTGCCGGCAATGGCGGCTGTTGGCAGCAACAGGCCCACCAGCCCGAAGAGTGCGTAGATAACAATACCCACTGGTTTTACTGGACCCAGGCTGCTTTTGGCTGCGTCGATAGTCCGACTGTCGGCAATGGCAGCGGCAAACGTCACGGCCATTTCTTCACGCTTCTGAAGCAGGTATGTATACAGGTTGTTCTTGATCGTTTGCTGGCGGGTAATGTCCATCAGCGCACGTTCCTGTTTGGGAACGGTTTTGATCACATTTTCCAGCTTCTCGTTTTTCGCCACATACTGTTCTTTCGAACTGGTCAGCATGGACTTCATGCTCCGAATGTTCTGGTCAATGTTGTGCTTTGTGTTCTTGATCTGGTTGTCCAGCGATTGCAGCCGTGGGTTCTCGTCTCCGCTGGTCTGCCGGATTTCGTCGCGTTGCAGTTCGAGCTGTGAGAGTTTATCGATCTGACCCAGCAGAACCGGATCGCTGATGCCTACCGTGGCGGGTGTGCTGCCGCGTTTGTCCGACTGCGTGCTGATGAAGTTTTCCAGATCATTGAGCACCGCCAGCTGGATGTTTACCTGATTGAGCTGGGCATCATTCTGTTGCGTTGTTTGCAGAAACGACTGCGCCTGAGCTCCCAGGTCGGTAATACCCATCGTCGACTTGTACTGCTCTACATTTCGCTCAACCGAAGACAACTCACCCGATACCATATTCAGCCGGTTTTCAACGAATTTGAGGGTGCTGGATGCTACCTTGTTTTTATCGGCAATGGCGGCCAGATTGTATTCGTTGATCAGGCTGTTCAGGACGGCTTCTCCCTTTTCGGGAACGGCATCTTCGAGGGTCAGGTGAATAACCGTCGAGGTTTTACTGGTTGGTTCGGTTTTCAGCTTATCCAGATACATACCAACGGCAGCTGCCTGTGGCATTACCTGAACGGTTATGGGTTCATTCTTGCTGCTAACGTCTTTCCGGGTCAGAACCCGAAGCCGGCCGTAGGGCGTCTTTAGGCGCTGGTTGAGCGGATACGTCTTGTCATTGATGCGTACCGTTTCCGCATTCACGAACGATAGCGCCAGAGGAGTCTTGTACAAACTTGGGTCCGCTTCTTCAACAAGCAGCCAAACCGGTGAGTCAGCGTAAATTTCCCGTTTGCCGTACTTAGTTTTCCGGAAATACTGGCTGTCCAGGTGAAGGTTTGTAACGACCCGGTCCATCAGAGTAGACGAATGCAGAACTTCCAGTTCATTCTCGACCATCTTCTTCGGTGAGTACACCTCCAGCTCTTTCAGCGGGGCTTCCTGGCTGCTGCCTCTTTTCTCATCCTGAAGCAAAAGGCTGGCCTGAATCTTGTAGATGGGCTGTTTGTACAGTAAGTACACATAAGCGCCAGCAAACGCCAGACCCAGCGATAAGACAAACCAGGGCCAATAGCGAAGGTAGGGCATTATATGCGTCCTGAGCACCGAACTGCCGGAATCGACAACCTGGTAAGGTACATAGGATTGAGATGATCGTGAAGCCATAATAAAAAAATAGTACGTTGAGGAGTATGAGTTGGTTTGGGTTAACGTCGGGTAGCAATGATGGCGATCAACGACAGAATGCCGGTGATGACGGGGGTGAGCTGGTAAGCTCGGTCAACACTGGTGGCGCGGGCTTTGCCAGGCTCAATGTAGATCACATCGTTTGGATGAAGGGAGTAGTAAGGTGAGCGAAAAGCATCCCGCTTAGTCAGGTCCAGACGGGCGAAAACGCGTTTCGTTCCTTCCTCCCGGATAACCAGGACATTGTCACGACGACCGTAGATAGTCAGATCACCAGCCAGTCCCAAAGCCTCCGGCAGGGTTATCTGCTCGTTTGGAATGGTGAACAGCGACGGACGGGATACTTCGCCAAGTACCGAAATCCGGAAGTTCATATTTCTGACATTAACGGTTGGTTCTTTCAGATAACTTTTAAGCTTGGTCGTGATGAGTTCACTTGCCTTGGTATTCGTTAGGCCCACTACACTCAACTGGCCAATAAGCGGTAGTTTAATCGTTCCGTCGTCAGCCACGGCGTAACCAACCGTGCGGGCCAGCGGATTGGCGGTCGCAGCGGCTACGGTCGCATCGGCCATGGAAACAGGGTTGAAATAAGCCGATGCTTCCGCGTTGAGGCTGCTCACCTGAACGGATAAAACGTCTCCTTTCCGAATGGTGGGTATAAACGGTTCGGCTATGCTTACGGTGTCTCCCTTACTAGTGATATCTTGAAAGTAAGCCAGTTTCTTGGCTGATGTGCATCCTTCCAGCGATACGATTGAAAGAACGATGGCTAATATGCTTATCCAATGGGCTATGTGTGGAATTGTGTTCTTTTTACTCATTCTTGCGTATGGCTTGGTAATCCTACTACTGGGGTAACAAATGGACTGAAACTAACTTGGTAATTGGTGCGTGTTCGTATGTCCTGCTGTCATACTATACTTTCGGTAAATCAATCTGATTGACGTTCAGCTTGTTATTGATCTACAGCTCTCGTTCAGAAGAGCATTAAATGCGTACCGGTGGAGTACAAAGAAGATGGGAGCACGGTGGAGTGCAAAAGACACCAACATCACGTTTAGTCTTTGCACTATTATAACTCGAAAGTATAATGTTGATTTCTGAAGACAAAGGATTGGGGAATTTATGCTGTATAATGCCTTATAAACAAAAAAGTCTATTTTGTTATTGTTTTGTAATTATTAGTAACAACATAGTGGGCATATATAGGCCAAAAGTAATAGTAGTGTGGTATTAATAATATTTATTGTATAAACATTAAAGGTAATACCTGTTAAGAAATTAACTAACGATTTGGCCCGTTTATCGGAATAGTTATATCATCGTAGGGAATTAGCCAAAAATTTATTTAGCGCTTTAGGGATACGTTTTTGTATTATTATCAGAAAAGGTGTTAGCCGCTTTTTGCAGACCTAAGACCTGTTTGATGTAGATACACCATTAGGGTCCATTTTGGCCGAAATTCGGTGCGCTGACGGCTGGTAAAGATCAACCGCCCGGCGGCATTGAGGCTGACGGGCGGTTGGCAGTAAATAAGTATATAGTGATTTCTGACCAAGAAAATCGGGTAGATTACGCCGATAGCAGCGATCCTACAACCACGATTAAGGGATCAGATTACCGGCTTCATCGTAGTTCATAGATGCCTGGCAGCTCGCCCCCAGTACAGCGTCGTAGGGCTTGCCACCAACCCCTTGAATCAGTTTATTCCCCCTCAGCACATTGTTGGTGGCTTTACTGCCATACGCCAAAAATGTGGCCTGATTGACCGCGTTCGTTTTGTTTGAAATGGTATTATTGGAAAATGTATTGTTGGGCGAATTGTCGCAAATAATCGCTTTGGTGGCCGAGCTCTCGATCACATTGTCCGTGAACGTACCGCCCGCCGTCGACGTAAACAGTTCAATGGTTCCCGTCATTCTGAACACGTTTTTGGTGAACTTAACGGTGCCTCCGTTGTACAGTTGCATGCCACCCGTACACAGGCCAACCGTTGAGTTGCCACTAATAATCATCCCCCCGACGATAGAGCCATTGCCGCCCCCATCGTTGGAGCCTTCGAGAAATTTATCAAATACGCCCTCAAATTTGTTGTTGGTAATGCTCACGTTCTGAGCGGCCCCCGCTATCTCGATACCGAACAGACTACAGTTTTTTATGTAATTATTGTCGACTGTTAGCTGGTCAAGCGGCCCGGATAACGAGATGCCGAAGTGGCAGTTATAGAATGTATTGCCACTCACAACAATGTTTTTCCCGGCGTATATATTGTAGTTGTCGTGGTTGAAAATTTCGCAGCCCATGCGCTTGGCCTGTACGTTGTTATTACGGACAATAATGTTCGAGGCCGTGCGGCCAGCCTGAATTTTCAGCGTGAGCCAGTTCGTACTATCCTTGGCAGCTGCGTCATCGCCAGTACAGTTCTGAATGGTGAGGTCTGCCACAGAAGGGCCGTCGATAGCGATGGTGCCGTAGTTACCCGGCTCCGACGACGATACGATCCAGGTCAATCCGTCAATCATAACATTATTGATCGCGGCATTGAGGTCTGTTGCACTCACAAGAGCGCCCAACGAGACGTGTGATTTAGGCAGGCGAATAATGGCTTTCCCCGGATTCGCCCGCAGCGTCAGATTACTTCTCAGGTTAGCCGGCGTCAGTTGCGTATACGTGCCATCCGGGATGGTGATATCGTTCGTTACTCTGATGGCCGTTATCAGTTCAGGGCCTATGTCATCATCGGATTCTGAGATGCCAAACCAATACCCGTTTGCCGACCCCGTAAACTCCCGTTTGTAGCGGTAGCCTTTTACCGTGACCAGGGTTATGCCCAGGTTATCGTCCGTGGTTCGGTCGGCCTGGTCAAGCTTGAATACGCCTTCCCGCCCGGCGTCGGTGATTCGGATGCGCGTAGGCACCGAGCTGTCTGTAAAGGCTCTGAGCTGGGCAATGGTCAGGGCATCTTCCCGTTCAACGAATACATCCGGTGCCGGATCACGTGGCTTGCAATAGGCCAGCACGGTAAATGAGGCTACCAGCATCATGGATTTAAAAAAACCTGAGTATGTCATTACGATGAGTGATCAAGAAGTAAATACGATAAAAAAAACGCCCCGACTATTCGTAACGGGGCGGGTGAAATGGGCTTAACGCATGCCAGCAAGCGTTTTCAATCGGTTGAAAATCCGAATCGGAACGCTGTACCGACGAAGCGTTTCTTTGTGGTAGTACTCCGTCGTCTGAACAATTCTCGGCAGGTTAAACACGCGTTGTGTGCCGTCGTCCAGCTGAGTTTTGTAGCGGTTGTAAATATTGGTGTGCGTAGCTTCTTCACCAAAACCGATGTTTTCGACTTTCGAGACGGTTGGATAAACCGTTAAGCCGTTGTTCTTGAATCGATTGAAGCAAAAACGAATATCCCAGGCATCGGCCCGCCCTTCCATCTGATCGCGGAGCATATTCAGCAGGTCGGAGCCGCCCTGCATAAAGGAACGCTGCTCAGCCTTGTCCTGAATAAAAGCCGGGTAATCGGCCATATCCCAGTCGATTGACTGCCAGCGGTCAGACCAGGTAGCCCAACCCCAGGGGCTATGACGAGGAATAAAGTAAGCATCTGACCCGTGATTTGCTGGTTTCTGGAACGGAAAAGTATAGCCCGCTACCGAGTAGACCCGCTTGTTTGGTGCGTACTGCTCCAGGCCCTGGTTCATGAAATCCAGAAAGTTGGGCGACGTCACCAGATCATCTTCGACAATAATAGCGGTAGGGTGTTTGGCCAGCACCTGCGAGATACCTCTTATGACCGAATCGGCACACCCGATGTTGGTTTCTGCATAGTCCCGATGAATGCTTTTGAAGCCCGAGATGGCATCCAATAGCTGACGAACCTCGGCTACTTTGGGCGCATCGGCAGGGCGTTTGGGTGCGTCGGCAAAGATATACAGGTCACTTTCCAAAGCTAAGTAGTTGGCTTCGAGAGCCTGAATGGTTGCCTTCAATTCATTGGGGCGCTTGTAGGCAAAAAGAATTACCGGTGCAGTCATAAAATGAAACGATTGAGTATATAGATTTTAGTTATATGATAAGGCCAGTACTGGCTTATAGTGCTGATTGAATTAAGGCTTGTTCGTACGTCGGTATCTCTGCGAACAGAAAAGCCGGACAGTGTACAAGTGTATGGACTTATATCGGCCCAGGTAATTGCCGTTCGGGATACTTTCAAAGGCAATCCGCTGATGGTTAGGTATTAGGTTCATTGACATCATTCTCGTTACGGAGTGTTGATATCAACGATTAGAAGTTACTTGAGTTAGGAACTGGTAGCTTGCCCAGTATTAGGAGCGATAGTCAGGAAACGACACACTTTATCAGGTCGCTTGTGTACGTATCTACTATAAAACTAAAGAGTGAGTTTTCTTAAACAAAGAGCAAAAGGATAGATAGGCGATGTAGAAATTAAATAAAAAAACTGAGAACAGATAATATTTATTTATAAGGTAAATATTTTATTTACTATTACTTAAATAAGGTAACATATATGTGAAATTGATTCGATTAAAAATAGGACTTTTCAAAGTTATACCAACTTAGAAATTAACTCATATTTGTCCAGATAAACGGTATCTTTTCTGAATTGAGTGGGTAAATTCGTGTAGCCATAAGAAGCCATCATTATGAAAGTCAAATAAATGTTTTTTCGTTAAACGCCCGTAAAACAAAACAACATCGATCGCCGAAACAACTGCTAATTGTTGGGGTTGATGCCATTTTGTTTGTAATCCTCGGAGGATGATTGAGGATCACTTGTTCGCGAAAGCCGGAAAGCCGTATACTCAAGCCGATCTCGTGAAACAGGTATACGGGTCGTGTCGGCTAATTGTATCCAGCCAGACCGGCCTTTTTTCTGACTGAATTCCTGAACGTAAACGGGGTTTATAATTGCCGAGCGGTGAACCCGAATAAAGTCTAGATTTTTCTCAAACCAATGAAGAGACTGGGTAATCAATTTAACGGAACCATCCTGAAAATGAACTCGGGTATAATTGGCGTCTCCTTCCAGCCACATAATTGATTGAACTGAAACCGCAGGTGAGTGCCCGACCAATTGAATAGTTTTCATAAAGTGTTTGTTGAGTTGGTTT
This sequence comes from Spirosoma lituiforme, assembly GCF_054776635.1. Lineage (NCBI taxonomy): Bacteria > Pseudomonadati > Bacteroidota > Cytophagia > Cytophagales > Cytophagaceae > Spirosoma > Spirosoma lituiforme. The sequence goes on along the minus strand of NZ_BAAHBO010000001.1, from coordinate 1,722,115 downwards.
ACATACGTGCTGGCCCTACATTCGGTTTTTAAATAAACCGCAGCAGTCACCCGGACCGCAGCCCCCCACTCATCTGATTTCAAGATGGAATTTTACTCAATTTGAGTCACTTTATTTAGCCCCTTATTAACTAATTTACTATTCGGCGCCCAGCAAAAGAGCGTCGACGCCAGCCGACTTAGATCGACGTAAAGGTCTGAAAAGACATAGCTGCACAGCACTCATATCAATTCAGGTATGATAGTAGTGTACGGATGATTTAGCGTTTGGCGGCAGAAATGACGGTTTTATCCATTGAGGCACCCCATAAAATGATACAAAAATCCGGGCTTACGATCAGTCACTCGACGCTCTCCTTTATCCAGACAGCAAGCGACAAGCCGGCCTATTTGCTACTGACGATTACGCAGCAACTTGTCGATACACCCGTTACGTTTACGATGGATGACGACTCCGCGTATTTTCAGCTGGCCAGCGATAGCCGGCCCTACTATGGGCCTACATTAACGGTGATTTCACCGGCCCAAAAATTTCATGTACACGTTCGCTTTGCCGCCGATAAGCGAGGCCTGCATACGGGGCAATTGACAGTCCAGACCCCTTACGAAAGCAAAACGGTTTCTCTGGAAGGAAGACGGAAAGGGTGGTTGCCCGCCCGAATCGGAGCCAGTGCGAATATGAACCAGCCCAGACTGGAATCCCCTAAATCGGCCAGCCAATCGAAGGGTTGGCTGGTCATAGCGATACTAGCCGGTATAAGTGGGTTGGGGTATGTTGGGTATACACACAAGTGCCAGCTCTTTCCTGGTTTGTGTCAGGACGAAATACCAAAGCCAACGCTGACCAAAGTTTCGCCAACACCCCTGCCGGACCAATCAGTAATTCCTTCAACGTCACCGAAAAAGAAATCCAAAGTGAAACGGCGTCCGGAAAAAGCGCAGGAACATTTAACTCAGGTGATCGACTCGTTGACGCAGTTGCGGCAGCCGCTTCCGGCTGATAAGTCTGGTACAGAGCAGGCAACTGGTACGTCGGAAGAGCAACCTGCAACCACTCGTGCGACTGGGCGTCGTCGGGGCACCGTCAAAAGAACGACCGATCGGTCGGAGGGGCGCACCCGGACAAAGCCTGCCCTGACAAACGAGGAAAGTGAACTGGAGAAAGCACTTAATAAACCGCTTTAGGAATAAGCTGGCAGGTGCACAAACGGCTAACTTTGTACCTTACCTGATACGGTGCCGTTTCGGCCCGTAAGCGTCGCCAGTGCAGGAAGGATTTGTAAACGAGTATACATGGATTTTCACCAGCAGCTTTTTGACCCAAATTCGGAGATTGTGGATCAGTGGTCCCGTCATGAGTTTGAACAGTGCACGTTCAAAAATCTCGATTTATCGAAAGCCGTATTGGCCAACGCCAGTTTCACGAACTGCCGGTTCGACCAGTGCAACCTGGGAATGGCTGTGCTGGAAGGGACCAAACTCGATGATGTTGTATTCAGTAACTGCATCCTGAATTCGCTCCATTTCGGGCACTGTAGTAGTTTTGGCTTCCGCGTCGATTTTCAGGAGTGCCAGCTGGACTACACCAGTTTCCTGAACCGTAATCTTAAAAAGACCCGGTTTGTGGATTGTTCGCTGAAGGAAGCCCGCTTCATGCAGTGTGACCTGGGTGGCGCCCTGTTCAAAAACTGCAATCTTGAACTTACCCTGTTTGCCGGAAATACGTTGACACAAGTCGATTTCTCGACTTCATACAACCTCACGCTGGACCCCGACGGAAACAAGTTGAAGAAGACCAAGTTTTCGCTTCACAGCCTGCCGGGTTTGCTGACCAAATACGATATCGTTTTGGGTTAACTACTTTTTGCTGATATACCGGTTGCCTTTCACGTAAAAGCGATAGGGTAGGTCGGCACCATACGTCAGGCCAATACGGGTGGTCGTCACCATATCGAAGTCATGCAGAACAGGACCACGAATCGAGATCGCTCCGGTAGTTAGCGACGAAAAGTTATGCTCGCTTCGGCTGATACCCAGCGCGATGGTAAGTTTGCCTGGCCCATTGGCGAGGTTACGTTCGCCATCGGCCGTTGTGTGGTCAATGGTGTTGTTGCGGTAACGGGCAAACCCCGTTTTAAACGCTTCGTTGCGCCGGGTACCCATCAACTCAATGCCTTCGGTTGGCTGGAGCGCGCGAATCAGGACCGCTTCACCCACACCTTCCGGCCCCGCTACAATATTGATGCAGTTGTAATGATTGTAGATCTGATACACATAGAGCGTTCCCGCCGGACCAAACATGGCCGCATTGCGGGTCGTCTGCCGGCGGTAAGCATGGCAGGCCGGATCACCCGTTATGTAAGCCTCCGTTTCAACGATAATTCCCGCGGTGGTACCTTCCTCCGTCGATTCATGGACCAGTTCACAGCCCAGCAAAAGCTGGGCCATAGTCATCGTATCGTGGTTTTGGTAAAAATCAATTGGAAGTTTGGGCATTAGATTACATTCATGGTCTGCTCCTTGATTTTCTCCAGCTCGTCTTTCATTTGCACCACAAAGCGCTGAATGGTAGAGTCATTGGCTTTAGACCCGATGGTGTTGATTTCACGGCCGATTTCCTGCGAGATGAAGTTAAGTTTTTTGCCATTGGCTTCTTCCGTTGCCAGCACTTCCAGAAAGTAACTCAAGTGATTTTTTAACCGCACTTTCTCTTCTGAAATGTCGAATTTCTCTACGTAATAGACCAGTTCCTGCTCAAAGCGGTTCTGATCGAACGATTCACTGTCCAGTAACTCCCGTACCGAGTTTCGCATCCGGTCGCGCACCGCCGGAATTCGCCGAACGTCGTGTTCTTCAACATCGGCCAGCCGATCGGTAATGATCTGAATGTACTCCTGAAACTTGCTTTCCAGAATGGCCCCGTCCTGCTTGCGAAAACCGTCGCATCGACGGATTGCTTCCTGCACGGCGGCCAGGACAGCCTCCCAGTCTGATGAGTCGGCTGTTGTATCATTCGACTCCGTGAGGTAGGCGTTGGGTTGTTGCAGAGCCAGTTGCAGAACATCGCTGTCTGGAATGCTCATCAGCATGGTGTTGGCGGTTTCCTTAAGGTCAGAAACATAAGCCAGCACCAATGGTCGGTTAATGGTAACGCCGGGCCGAACGGCGTTGGTGCGCGCCAGGTTAAGCGAAAGCTCAACTTTACCCCGCTCCAGCTGCTGCGTCAGTAAAGCACGAAGCTCAATCTCCTTGTCGGAAAACTGGCGGGGCATCCGGCAATAAATGTCCAGAAACTTGGAATTCAGCGTTTTAACTTCCGCTGTTACAGACAGGCCACCAGCCTCCACCGTTGCGTTGCCGAAGCCGGTCATTGATTTTAACATTCGTTGCTATGGTTATAATGTAGTTGACTGGTAGCGATTGAGGTTGTACCGTTGGGGGGCTGTCAGCCATTGGCACCACCTCAATCGCAATCGCTTATTTCAATGCCCCGGCTTGCAGTTCCAAAAACTCTTTTCGATTCCGGGCAACGTCAATGGCAGTATAAATAGCTTGTAACATAGAGGTTTCATCGGCCAGATCTTTTCCTGCAATGTCATAGGCGGTACCATGGTCGGGCGATGTACGAACGGCGGGCATTCCGGCCGTAAAATTGACGCCTTCCTCGAAGGCAATGGCTTTGAAAGGAATCAGGCCCTGATCGTGGTACATGGCCAGTACCGCGTCGAATTTTGAGTAAGCCCGTGTACCGAAAAAACCATCAGCGGGGTAGGGACCGAATACCAACTGGCCTTTGTTGCGCCACTCGGTAATGAGAGGTTTGATGATCTCATTTTCTTCCGTACCCAGTAGTCCTTCTTCGCCCGCGTGGGGGTTTAAGCCCAATACGGCAATCTTGGGTTTTTCGATGCCAAAATCCTGCTTCAGCGACTGCATCATCAGGGTTAGCTTCTGGTTAATCCGTTCACGGGTAACGTTTTGCCGTACGCGGCCCAAGGGTACGTGTCCCGTCACGACGCCTACGCGCAGGGTCTGGCTTACCAGAAACATCAGGTTGTCAGTGACACCAAACTCTTCGGCCAGGTATTCGGTATGCCCCGGAAACTTAAACTCCTCTGACTGAATATTATTTTTGTTGATGGGGGCTGTTACCAGTGCATCCAGTTTACCCGCCTTCAGATCATCGACGGCACGCTGCAGACAGGCCAGGGCCGCTTGCCCAGCTTCGGGTGTCACCTGACCGGGCTGAATCTCCTGATTTTGATCGGGCCAACAGGTTATTACGTTCGTGAGTTTATGGCTGATCTGGCCTATCGTCTGGGCACCATTCAGGTTCCAGTCTTTCAGGTTCAACAGGTTGCGGTACCGGTTCAGTATCCGCATGGATCCATAAATGACCGGTGTGCAGATCTTCTGTAAACGATTGTATTGCAAGGCCTTCAAAATCACTTCCGGACCAATGCCATTGAAGTCGCCGAGCGAGATACCAATCACTAACCGATCATCGCGCCCTGCATTGTCGGTCAACTGCCCTGGTTGGTCCGTATTCTCAAGGGGTTCAGCGTTTGTTGGGTCTGTATCGCGCTGGCCGCTCCGATTATCAGCTGCCGACCGGTTCCGATTGGACGAAGACTCATCGCGTTGCCGGTTCTCGGCAGATCGAGGGCTCGTGTTTGGCTGACCCTCGCGCTGCTGTTTAGGCCGCTGATTGTTTTGCCGTTGCCCCCGGTCTGTCCGGTCAGTTGGTGCCGGGCTATCAGCCGATGCTGCCCCCGAATCAGCTGATTGAGCATCGCGATTTTGGCGGTTGTTCTGGTTACGCTGCTCGCCGTTGCGTTGCTCACTAGTTCGTGGTTCGCCATTTCGTGGTTCGCCATTGCGTGGTTCGCCATGGCGATTGTCCCGCTGATTTTGGGCACCGTTCCGTGAATCGCTGTCGCGCGGTTCATTTGTTCGCTGGCCACCATCCCGTTGTTCGCTGTTTCGTGGTTCACGCTGTCCACCGTCGCGCTGCTCACTGTTACGTGGTCCGCCATCGCGTGGTCCGCCATCGCGGTTCCGTTCCTGTCGCTGGCCTCCGTTCCGTTGCTCGCCAGACCGCGGTTCGTTGGTTCGTTGCTCTTTATTTCGTGGTTCACCACTGCGCTGCTCACTAGTTCGTGGTTCGCGTTGAGGGGTTTCCTGTCGGTTGTCTAGTGGAGTAACTGCCTGCTGCGGACTTGCCGGGCTAGTCTCACTCGCTTGGTCAGCAACTGGCCGGTTATCTGGAGCAGGTTCGTCAGACACGTTCGTACGGGGTGAGGTCGATTCTTCGGATTGGCGTTGTTCCATGCACTTTTTGTAGTTTCGCCAAGAGTTAATAAATAGTGAAGAATGTGCGATGAAGAGGTACTAATGAAACGAAGAAGTCCAACGGATAATCGGCTATTCTTCGTTCTTCAGACTACATTCTGTAAAGTATTGCCTGCAAGTTACGAAAACCCCACGGATGTCCCAGAATCAACTGTCTATTCTCATTGCCGACGAAATGCACCCGTCGCTTTTTGCCATGCTCGATCAGGCTGGCTTTCGATACGATTACCAGCCCAAAATTACGCGGGCCGGCCTGCTAACCACGCTTGCACCCTACCAAGGGCTTATTATTCGGAGCAAAACCATTATTGACGAAGCCGTACTGGCTCAGGCACCCAGCCTTCAGTTTATCGGACGGGCGGGTGCTGGACTGGATTTAATTGATCTGGCGGCTGTCGAACGCCGGGGTATTCGGGTTTTTCACGCGGGCGAAGGAAACCGCGATGCCGTTGCCGAACATATGGTTGGCATGTTGCTGGGTTTACTGGCCAACATTCTGAAAGCCGACCGGGAGGTACGTCAGGGTATCTGGGATCGGGAAGGGAACCGGGGCTACGAGCTTGGTGGTCTAACCGTAGGTCTTGTTGGGTATGGAAACAATGGCCAGGCCACAGCGCGCCGATTGAGTGGTTTCGGTTGCCGGGTGCTGGCCTACGATAAATACCGGACTGATTATGGCGATGCCTTCGCTCAGGAGTCGACGCTGGCACATTTATGCGCCGAAGCCGATGTACTGAGTCTCCACATTCCGCTCACCGACGAAACCCGGATGCTAATCGACGATTCATTTGTCAAGCAGTTTGGCAGACCCTTCTACCTGGTTAATGTTGCGCGGGGAGAAATTGCGTCCCTCCCGGCGGTGGTACGTGGCCTGGAAAACGGCAAAATTCGGGGGGCCTGCTTAGATGTACTGGAGAACGAAAAACTGGCAAAGCTCACCTCCGAACAGCAACAGGCGTTTGACTACCTGCGTCAGTCAGACCGGGTTGTCCTGACCCCACACATCGCTGGCTGGACGCACGAAAGTTACGTTCGCATCAACGAAGTGCTGGTCAGGCAGATTCAACACATGTAGAGCCGCAACCCTTTGCGGCTCCTGTCCGGATGGTGATAATGCGGCTCCTGTCCGAATGGTGATAATGCGGCTCCTGTCCGGATGGGGATGATTAACATGGTGCGGTGTTAACGTATGATCCATATTTGCCGCTCCATGAATGGCTGACGCGAATTCGTTGCTGACGCGTCTGAGCCGCAAAGGGTTGCGGCTCTACTTTGTTACGGTGAAGCTGGCGCTGGTGCAGGTGGTGCCGGCAGCATTCGTCAGGCAGATTTGGCCTGATGTTGCTCCGGTTGGTACTGTAACCCGAATTGTTGAGCCTTCTACAACAAACTTGGCTGCCGCCGAGGCACTGTTGCTAAACCGAACTTCCTGAACGGTGGTTATATTTTGTCCAGTGAAGATAATTTCGTCGCCAATCTTCCCGGATTTTGGGGTGAAATCGCCGTTCGCAATCAACCGAATTACCGTGAACGCCGGGGTAGTCGTTGTTTCATTGGTGAGGTTGATTACGCGTAAGGGGCCCGTTTGTGCATCGGCAGGAACAAGTACCGAGCGTTCGGAATCTTCATTTTTGCCACCATCTGCCGCAGCTGTGGCCGCACCGGTGAAAAAGATCTGGGCGTCCTTTAAAAAATCACCCCGTAAGACCACGCGCTCACCGGGTATGGCACTAAGCGGGGTAATATCCGAAACAATCGCTTTCTGGATAATGACCAGGGGAGCCGACGCTGTACCTGCGCGGCTGGTCACGGTAACCGGACCACTGACCGCCGTTGTTGGTACGCCAACCAATAGATCGAAGCCTTCGTTTCGGCTGGTTATTGGTACGGAAATACCACTGATACTGACGGCGGTGATGCGATACAGGTTTTTACCCGAAATGGTGAGCGTTTTCCCCCGGAACTGCCGCGCCGGGTTCAGAACGAGGCTAGAGGGAGCCAGGTAAAAAAAGAACGGATCGGTGGCGGTTGTACTTCCACCAATACCACTTGCTGTTACCGCCACCTGGGCCGACGCCGGTAAGGCCGGAACAACGGCCTCGATCTGGACATCGCTGATGATACGAAATGTCGTGGGTACGTTTCCGATTGAGACGGATGTCAGCTGGCTCATGTTACGGCCTTCAATCAGAAGCTTATCGCCCGCAATGCCGTCCTGCGCTACCAAGTGGGTGATGAACGGTGGCTGAAAAATCTTCACCGTATCGGTACTGGTGGCCATCAGCGTTTCAAAAACCTGCACCGTTACCCGCCCCGATGTTGCCGTTGCCGGAATGATGGTGCGAATTTCGGTATCCTTGACCGTTGTCAGGGTTTTGTCGGTCGTCAGGCCATTGATGCTCACAATGCCATCGGTAAAGTTTTTTCCCAGAATGATCAGTTCAGCACCGGGTTTCGTGTTCAAAGGACTTACGCTGGTAATCTGAGGTGTTCCAGCCACAATAAAGCGATTCACAACTTCGCCCCCAACGGTCTGGATAGCCAGCGGCTGAGGACCGCGCGGCACGGTAGCGGGTACCAGAAAGGTGATTTTTTGGGAGGAACTGTCCTGCACCACGGCGTCAATGTCGTTGAACCGGACCCGCCTGAGCTGATTAAGGTAGTCGCCGGTTACGGTAACAAGCTGGCCCTGCAGCCCGTTGGCTGGCGTAATCGCGGTTACAATGGGGGCTGGTTGCAGTACGGAAAAGGGCAATGGATCGGACGTACCTTCCTGCGTTTGCACCCGAACCTGCGTTTTTCCGGGTGCAACACGAGGTACTGTTACCTGAATGGATGTTTCGTCGCTGCTCTTGATGGGAGCCGGCAGGGCACCCCCTCCCGTACCGAATATAACCGTTGGTTCACTACCAAATTGGTAGCCCGTCAGAATAAGATTTTGGTCTACGTAAGCTTGTGTGGCCGACAACTTAATTAGCTCTGGCGGACTGCGCTGGACTCGACAACTGGTTACGCCAAGAAGCGTGTTGAGTAGAAAAAAAAGTATGACAGTTGATTTCATAAACGGCAAGGGAGGGTAAACTCCTGAGCATAAATAGTAAAATTAGTCAATTTGGCTGTCCAAAAACCATTTCCTTTGAAAGCCTGTTAGAATAGTGTACGATGAATAGCGTCAGATTAAGAACAACTCGTTATTTATCAATATCATTCTTTAGTAAACAAATGAGCTACCGCAGCCTAAAAGCATCAAAAGTACTGGCAATCTCTACGCTTGGCGAACTTAAAGCCGCTGGGTACGAAACCCGCTCAATCAAACAGGAACTGCGGGATAACTTAATCGACCGAATCAAAGCGAAGGAAGTGGTCTTTCCGGGTATATGGGGGTATGAAGATACGGTTATTCCGGACGTGGAACGAGCCATTCTCTCCATGCACCACATCAACTTACTGGGATTACGTGGTCAGGCCAAGACCCGTATTGCCCGTTTGATGGTTAATTTACTGGACGAGTACATCCCGGTAGTGGCCGGATCGGAGCTGAACGATGATCCGCTTATGCCCCTTTCTCGTTTCGCGGTCGATCTGATTGCTGAGAAAGGTGATCAGACGCCCATCACATGGTTGCATCGCAATGATCGGTATACCGAAAAACTTGCCACGCCCGATGTGTCGGTAGCCGATTTGATCGGGGATGTCGATCCGATCAAGGCCGCCACGCTCAAACTGCCTTATTCCGACGAACGGACTATTCACTACGGTCTGATTCCGCGGTCGCACCGGTGTATCTTTGTAATCAATGAGTTACCCGATTTGCAGGCCCGCATTCAGGTATCGTTGTTTAACATTTTGCAGGAAGGCGACATTCAGATTCGTGGATTCAAGCTTCGGTTGCCGCTCGATATTCAGTTCGTTTTTACGGCCAATCCGGAAGATTACACCAACCGTGGCAGCATCGTAACGCCCCTCAAAGACCGTATCGATTCCCAGATCGTAACTCACTATCCGAAATCAATCGAGATCGGGAAGAAGATTACTATGCAGGAAGCTGTCGTGAAAGATGAGCAGAAGAGCATGGTGAAAACCAACGAACTGACGGCTGATTTAATCGAGCAGGTCGCTCTGGAAGCCCGCGAAAGCGAATACGTCGATTCGAAAAGTGGCGTATCGGCCCGGATGACTATTTCGGCTTACGAGAATCTGCTTTCCTCCGCCGAACGGCGGGCGCTGATCAATAGCGAGAAAGAAACGTACGTTCGCATTGCTGATCTGTACGGCGTTGTTCCCGCCATTTGCGGCAAGGTCGAATTGGTTTATGAAGGGGAGGTAGAAGGACCCGTCATTGTGGCGCAGAATCTGATCGGCAAAGCCATCCGGAACCAGTTTCTGGGTTATTTCCCGAATCCCGAAAAAGCGAAGAAAGACAAGCGCGGTAACCCGTACAAGAAAATTACGGATTGGTTTGGTGATGGCAATGTCATGGAGTTTCTCAACGAGATGACCAACCGCGATTATGAAGCCCGGCTCCGTACGATTGATGGTCTCGATGATTTGGTTGACCAGTTCCATCCACGCCTGAGCAAATCAGAAAAGCTCTTCATGATGGAGTTTGCGTTGCACGGACTAGCCGAACATTCCTTGGTGGGTAAAAAAGCGCTGGATACCGGTCTGTCGTTCAAGGATCTACTTGGGTCAATGTTTAACCCCGGCACCAGCTTTGGTGAAGAGGAAGAAGAGGACGACGATGACAACGACCGGTTCTAGGTCTGAGACAATAATAGAGAGGGTAAAAAAGGTGTTCAGGGAACACCTTTTTTTATGCCCGTTCGGACCGCCAAGAAAAGTTTAACAAGGCGTTAATGTCATTTGGGAGCGAAAGAGCGTCCTTTGATCGGACTTAATGAACGGGTCTGTACAGACTCATTTACGACAATGAGTGCTCTTAATCGGCGGTTATTTTTACAGGCTACCCTCGGTAGTGTTTCGTTGGCGCTGCTGACCTCGTGCAGCGAATCTACTCCTGCGGTAGCGCCAACGCCGTTGCCCCTGCGGTTTGCTGTGGCGTCTGACGGGCACCTGGGTGAGCCTTCCACTGATTCGGATCAGTTTTATGCCGACCTGCTGGCGGCCCTCACCCGTGCGCATAAACAAAATACGTTACAGTTCGTCGTGATCAACGGCGACCTGATTCATCAGGGAAACGACGGATTACTACCCAAGGCCAAAGCGTATCTCGATACATTACCGGTTCCCTACTATGTAACGCGGGGTAACCACGACCGGGTAAGCGTTGCCGTCTGGCAGCAACTGTGGGGCTACGGAACCAACCACGTTGTGGAGCGCGACAATGCAACCCTTGTGTTGCTCGATACATCCAACGAAGCGGGCGACACGTTATGCGGAGACGATATATGGCTTCGGCAAGCGTTAAAAACGGCCCGTACCGATGTGCCTGTCTTTCTGTTCATGCACATTCCCTTCATTCACAACCTGGCAGGAACGGATGTATGCAATGCCCTTGTTGCTGTTTTAGCTGACTTCCCGTCCGTCCGGGCGGTGTTTCATGGACACGATCATACGAAAGATCAGAGTATTGTCTATCAGGGGGCTGCATTGCTGTTCGATGCTCATTTTGGCAGTAGCTGGGGCACGCCCTATCGGGGTTATCGAATCGTTGAATCGGCTGGGAAACAATTAAGTACCTACCAGTATGACTTTGTCAATCAGAAGCAGATAAACAGTCTGGTATTCTGAACGGTTGCGGCCTCGCTGTACGAGTGAATAACGTCTCTCGTTGCCCCGGAAAGAGGCTCCGTAATTTATTCGAAAATGACCGCCGTGCCGTTGGCGCTAACCATCAGCATAGCACCGTTACCGCCAATGGTCTGGTAGTCCAGATCGACACCGATAATGGCCGTAGCGCCCAGGCGTGTGGCCTGTTCGATCATTTCTTTCAAAGCTATACTTTTTGCTTCGCGCAGGGCCTGGACATACGCCCCCGAGTGACCACCGACTACATCCTTGATCGTGGTGAAGAAATCTTTAACGAGATTGGCCCCAATAATGGCCTCGCCGTTTACCAGACCCACGTATTTAGTGATTCGTTTGCCTTCAATGGTAGAGGTAGTCGTTATAAGCATAAAAAGAAGCTAGAAAGGAACAGGCTGTTGTGTGTTAGCGACGTAAAGTTAGGCACTTGTTCGTTTTAACATACACCGAGCACCGGTTTCGCATCGAGACTTATTTTTTAGCGCCTGGCTTGAGCCGTTAACTGGTTTAGTGAGTACCCTCGACCACCGCTGAATAGATTGCGTACCATTGTATCGAAGAACTATCTTTATTTGTAAGCTAATAGGTGGCACAACCCATTAATTAATGTTTACAGCCAGAACCAATGAAACATCTTCATTCATCCCGCTTAATCGCCTGGACATTATTACTCGCCCTTCCACTCTGGTTCGGCAGTTGTAAAAAAGATGATAACCCGACTGTTGTTGATACCCCAACGGTAGAGGGAAGTTATAAAATCAGTGCGTTAACGATTAGTCCTGCCGTACTGAACATTACTGACTTGTTGGCGGGTTCTAAATTGTTCTTCAGCAATACGACCTGTTTGAATGATCTTACAATAACCTTTAAAACGGGTGGTGATGCGACTACAGATAATCCTTCTTCTTGCAGCAGCATTCCCGTTCCTGTGAGCACTTTTACCGGTATTGACGCCAGCAGTAAATGGATTCTTAATGGCAATCAGTTGACGGTGACAAAAGGGGATGGCACTAAAACAGTTTACACTGTTTTGGGTACAGGCTCTACACTGAAGTTGCAGTGGCAGGGTAGCTTGAACTATCCAGTGCCCAGTTCAACGGTTTATACGTACACCATGGACTTGAAAAAACAATAGCCGCTTACCTGGATGCTTTTGGAAAACCGCTCTTAACAGGGGCGGTTTTTTTGTGGGCTGACTATACCCCGCTGAGCATCCGTTCATCGGAATCGATACAGTTCAATAACTAGTACGACCGTTCGCACAGTATCTTACTGAACCAGCTTAACGATGCCAATAGATTTGTCTCAACGTAAAAAAACCAATTTGACAGATTTATGAAAACGATGAACATCGCCCGGATTATGGCCTGGGCACTGGTAGTAGCCATGCCCCTGTGGTTTGGGAGTTGTAAAAAAGGTAGTGACGATGCTGTAACCCCAACAACTGCATCAGTACAGGGGAGTTGGAAAATATCAGGTTACACCATTAATCCGGGTGTTGACTTTCTGGGGTCTGGCCAGAAAAGTACTGATTTACTAGCTGCTTTACGGTCATTACCTAACGGGCTGGGCAATGACGCCGTAGAATGTCTGACCACATCAACCATCACCTTTAATGCCAACGGTAAAGTTACCGGAACGAATGGCTCCAAATGTGCGTCCTCAGCAGAGTATAATCCAATTGAAGATAATGCAAGCTGGAAACTGGACGGTAACAAACTGACAATCACCAGCGGGAGTGATGTGACCGTTTATGACGCAACCATCAGTGGTAATACCTTGAAACTGTCCGGACAGGAAATGGAGGACTTCGATGGCGATGGTAAAGACGAAGCCTATACCGCTACCCTGGAAATGACGAAGGTTTAACAAAACAAGTGAGAGGGCGCGTAGGCAAGTCCGACAAATAGTTGGTCATTGCTTACGCACCCTCTACGCACTCGTGCAGAGCCGTAATGTAGCGATCAAGATACAGGGGCATGTCCTTCGACCTGTATTGCAGGATGTACCGTGGGTGATCGAGTGTGAGAATGCGGTCGAAGAAACCCTGCTGGTCGTTGAGTCGACGCAGGTACGTTTCGTTTTTGCGGCCCAGGCATACGGCTACGGTTCTGTTACAGCCAAAACTAGTCTGTTTGCGAACGGTTTCGGTGATGGCGGGCCACAGGACTTCGGTGGTTACGCGGTCGTCGTAGAAGTTGTAGTTTTTGGGGCCACCTGGTTTACCGTTATGAGCAGGACCATGTTTAGTCAGGGCCAGTGGAAACAGTGAGGTTAGAAAAAACTGGCTGTAGAACGCCTTTGCCCCACCAAATGCTTCGACAACCTGGTAAATAAATCGGCTCGACAATTCCGGCGTATCGCGCAGATCGTTAGCAATGCCGCAATACCGGCGCAGGTTCTGGGGCGTCGTGAACGATATTCCCGTCACGCCCGCCCCGAACCGGCCTGGATTTATACCCAACACAAAAACCCGTGGGGCAGTGTCGTTATAGAATTTGGTGTAAAACTCGCTGACAATAGCCCGGACTTCCGGCTGGGGGTGCGGATTCAGCACGCCAATGTCTGGCGGTAGATTATTAGGTTCGGTCAGGGCATTATAATAAGCAATAGCTTTGCTGGCGAAGGTGGTCATGTTTTTTTTCGCTGGCGAAGCTACTTGATATTCTTACGGCGGTTCCGCTGAAAATCTTCGAACATCATATTGCCCAGGCCCTGTAAACCACTGTAATAGGCCCTTCCGTTGTTCACCTTTGTGAACTCCTGCACAAACTGTTTCAGGTAAGGGTCCGAGGCAATCATGAACGTCGTGATTGGAATCTCCAGCCGACGGGCCTGTGCCGCCAGGGTCAACGTTTTACTGACAACCTTCCGATCCAGCCCAAATGAGTTCTTGTAGTATTTGATGCCTTCTTTCAGGCAGGTTGGTTTCCCGTCGGTGATCATGAAGATCTGCTTATTCTTGTTCTTGCGCCGACGCAGCAAATCCATCGCCAGTTCCAGACCCGCCACCGTGTTTGTGTGGTAGGGGCCAACTTCGAGATAAGGCAGGTCTTTCGCCTGAATCTGCCAGGCATCGTTGCCAAAGACCACAATATCGAGCGTGTCTTTCGGGTATTTGATTTTGATCAGCTCAACCAGGGCGAGCGCTACTTTTTTGGCGGGTGTAATGCGGTCTTCACCGTACAGAATCATGGAGTGGCTGATGTCGATCATGAGCACCGTAGACGTCTGTGTTTTCTGCTCTTTCTGGGTTACTTCCAGGTCGCGTTCCATCAGCGTAAAATCCTCCACACCGCTGTTGATCTGCGCGTTGCGAATGGATTCGGTCATGGAAATCTGTTCCAGTGAGTCGCCGAACTGGTACGTCCGCACGTCGCTGCTCAATTCATCACCGGTACCGGTATAAGGCGTCTGGTGATTGCCCCCTGACTTGGACCGCTCCAGTTTGCCGAAAATTTCTTCGAGCGCACTCCGGCGAATCGTCTGTTCGCTTTTCGGCGTCATCACGATCTTGCCTTCCTGATTATCTTCGGTCAGGTATCCTTTTTCCTTCAGATCATCGAAGAAATTGCCAATTCCATATTTATCATCGGTGAGGCCATACTGCCGGTCGAGCTGGCTCATCCAAGACATGGCCTGCTCCACATCGCCGGAAGTCAGGAGCAACAATTGCTGGAAAATATTCAGCAACTGGTCAAACTTGCTCCCTTCTTTTTGTTCGGGTGGTACGTAATCGGAGAATTGAAAGCCTTTCATAAGTAAAGTTGTTTGCCTGGGTCACCAGCGTACCATCAGAACAGTGTGTTTCGCGGATTTGTTCGGTCTGCTCAGGCTCGCTTACCATGCAAGCTGAATGCTCAGTTCCGGCAACGTTTCTTCGCCGGATAAATAAACGCCTGTCTCTTTTTTTAGGTCGATCGAGCCGTTTTCCCGATAGATGAAAACCTGCTTGCCAGCCCGGTCAATGAGCCAGCCGAGTCGACATCCATTGTCCCTGTATTCTTCCATCTTCTCTTTCATTTCTTTCAAATCATCACTATCCGAGCGAATCTCAATGACAAAATCCGGGCAAAGGGGAGCAAAGCCCTGGCGGTCTGTTTCCGGGATGGTATCCCATCGCTCGCGGCTAATCCAGGCGACATCGGTTGAGCGAACGGCTGAGTTGGGTAGCTTAAATCCAGTAGATGAGTCGAATACGTAACCGAGTTTCGTTCGACGGTTCCAACTCCAGATTTCGCCAGAAATGTCGGCATTGTAACGTCCTGTTTCTGATCCGGTGGGTGGTATAAGAATAATATTTCCATTGGCATCGCGCTCCAGTGTCATGGTTTCGTTGGCCTGACAAAGAGCGAAGAAAAAATCGTCGTCGAATTCCCGGTAGCGGGGTGGGTGTATCGTGCGAAGTACCTGTTCCATCAGCGGCAAATCTGGTTTATCAAATATAACGAAAATAGGTACTGGCGCGGCCAACTGATTCCGGAAATGATACCTGAACGCTCCGGTTGATCATCTCAAAACGTTCCACTGGCCCCACCATTCGTCCCAACGTTACCACTTGCCCCAGAACAAGGCGGTCCGTCCCTTCGAATTGCAAAGGCTGCTGGCGAGCGTGTAGGTTTGCCCCGTCGGACAACAAAGACCGGCTTCACAAACCAAAGACAGAAACACCATGAAAACGCTACTGCTTTCGCTCGCCCTGCTTACTGGTTCATTCATCCATGCAATTGCTTCGTCGCGGCTTGCCGCGCCCGGCGATTCGGCGACGCACAAACTGACTATCGACTTTACGAACGTCATCAATCGTACCGGTACGCTCTACGTTGGCCTGGTCAATAATGCCGCTAGTTTTGATGGAGACTCATACCGCAAGACCCAGGTAGAGGTCCCCGCTACGGGTACTTTTCAGGTCACGTTTGATCAGTTACCCGCCGGGCAATACGCGGTTAAAGTATTTCAGGATTTGAACGGAAATCAGAAAATGGACAGGTCGGGACAGATGCCAACGGAGCCTTTCGGTTTCTCAAACGTAACTATGCTGATGGGTCCTCCCTCGTTCGAGGAGACAGCCTTCGATCTTAATGGCCCAAAGACCATTGTTATTCGCTTACTGGGGCAATGATCAATGAGAAATGCAGTATAAATAGTGAGTAACGGACAATGCTCAGTATGCTTTATTGATACCGCGCTTTTCATTATTCGTTACTCATCGTTCATTCTGTAGTATTCATTACAAAATCTACTATTCATCCAATGAACCGACTCACTTTCCTTAGAAAACTGCTTGGTACCAGTCTGTTGCCAGAGGCATCCTTCGCCGGATCCATTGACCTCGCAACAGAAGCTCAGCGTGTGCGTCGGGAGTTGCTTGAGGCATGGGCTGTGTCGGAGAAGATGACCCTCATCACCGCTAGCCAGATGCCCGCCGACGGGTTCGAATTCAAATACACACCCGAAGCCATGAACTTCGCCGAACAGTGGCGGCATTGCTGTGAGTTTACAACAACACTCTTATCAGACCGGTTGAAGATAGCCAATCCCTACAAAACAGGCCGTGACCTGTCGAAGGCGGTGACCAAACAGCAGGTGCTGGACGAAGTAAAAGCATTGTACGCCTTCATGCGGCAAACCATAACAACGATACCAGACGCGAAGCTTTTTGAGCAGGAGGATTTTATCGGTGGAAAAATCCCGAACTGGCGGTATCTCTACGCGATGGAAAATCATATTATTCACCACCGCGGGCAGTGCATGGTCTACCTGCGAATGAAAGGCGTTACACCCGAAGGGTACCTGGGCTGGTAGTGCTACTGCTGCGCCAGTAGATACAACACCGCCATGCGTACGGCTACGCCGTTCTCGACCTGATCGAGAATGATGGAATGGGATGAATCAGCGGCATCCGACGTTAATTCAACGCCCCGATTGATCGGGCCGGGGTGCATCAGAACGATCGGGCGATCGAGATCGTCGAGCATCTGCTTGGAGATGCCAAAGTAAAGCGAGTATTCGCGCAGCGACGGAAAATATTTGATCTGCTGTCGCTCCAGCTGAATCCGCAAAACGTTGGCCACGTCGCACCAGGCCAGTGCCTGACGCACGTCGTGTCCTACTTTGACACCTAGGGCTTCGATGTATTTAGGAATCAGCGTTTTGGGGCCGCACACCATTACCTCCGCTCCCTGCTTTTGCAGGCAGAAAATGTTCGATAGCGCTACGCGGGAGTGGGTAATATCGCCGATGATGGCTACCCGCTTGCCGGCCACATCACCCAGTTTTTCGCGAATGGAAAACGAGTCCAGCAGCGCCTGGGTGGGGTGCTCATGCGTGCCGTCGCCCGCATTGACGACATTAGCCTTGATGTGTTTGGTGAGGTAGTGAGGAGCGCCAGGGCTGCTGTGGCGCATTACTACCATATCGACCTTCATGGCCAGAATATTATTGACCGTATCCAGCAGCGTTTCGCCTTTTTTGACGGAACTGCCCGACGCCGAAAAATTGACAACATCGGCCGACAGGCGCTTTTCCGCCAGCTCGAATGAAAGCCGGGTGCGGGTCGAGTTCTCAAAAAAAACGTTGGCAATGGTCACATCGCGCAGCGACGGAACCTTCTTGATGGGGCGGTTGATAACTTCTTTGAATTGCGCGGCTGTGTCCAGAATTAATTGAATGTCAGACTCGGTCAGGTCTTTGATACCCACCAAATGGCGGACACTGAGGGCAGTTCGATGGGTCGATTGGGCCATGAGAGCAGTATAACTATAAATTGGGCAAAGATAGGAAGATAGGCACTAGTCAGTTGCCGATACCGTTAGATTTTATAGTCTTTCTTGAATGGCTCGCTGGGTAAAAGAAGCCTAGTTATCCACTAACCACCTGGTAATTAGTGGATAACTAGCTCTGCTGATCGGCAAGGCGCCGGACTACCGCTTGGCAAAGGGAAAAAGGGACGACTCTGTGTGCGATTGCGCCATAAGTTTGCTCAGGTACCTTACCTTGTCGGGGTATTTGCCCGCAATGTCGTGTGTTTCGGCGGGGTCTTTCGAGAGATCGTACAGTTCAATGGGGCCGTTGGGATCGCTGAATGCATGTAGCCGAACGGCTTTCCAGTTGCCCTGCCGGACAGCCTGTTTACCGCCTTCCTCGTGGAATTCCCAGTAGAGATAATCGTGCTTTTTCTGCTGGCCTTTACCTGTCAGAGCAGGCACAAGCGAGACACCGTCAATGCGGGCGGGTGTTCTGGCACCGGCTAACTCGGTAAATGTGGGCAGCAAATCCCAGAAAGCACCGACAAAATCGCTTTGCGCAGCGGGCTTGATAACGCCAGGCCAGCGGGCAATAAAAGGCTCCCGGATGCCTCCCTCGTACAGATCGCGCTTGACTCCACGAAAGCCCCCACTGCTGTTGAAAAAGGCAGGATCACCACCCCCTTCTCTGTGCGGGCCGTTATCGCTTGTAAAGATAACGAGCGTATTCTTGTCGAGTCCTTTCGCTTTTAGTTTGGCCAGAATCTGTCCTACGTATCTATCCAGCCGGGTAACCAGAGCCGCATAAGCCGCGTGCGGATGGGCCTGCGAAGCATAGCCTCCCGATTTTGCGTTCGGGCCGTAATTGGCACCCGTGTAGGGTGTTTCGGCAAATTTTCCTTTGTAATAGGCAAACAGGCTATCGGTGGGCGGAACCAGCTCCGCATGGGGCAATACGTACGGCAAAAACAGAAAGAACGGTTGCTGGCTTTTTCGACTATCCAGATATTGCAGGGCTTTTTTCTGGATAATATCAGGCGCAAACTCAGTGGTTTGCGTCAGGTTTTTGTTGGCAGCCAGCACGACTTTTTTGTCATTATCCCACAGGTGATCAGGGTAGTAGCGGTGTGCCAGAGACTGGCAGTTGTAGCCATAAAACCGGTCGAAACCCTGTTTCGTTGGATCACCTTCCGAAGAGACAGGGCCCAACCCCCATTTGCCAAATGCAGCTGTTGCGTAGCCGGCCTTTTTCAGCAGCTCCGCCAACGTCACCACCGAGTCGGCTATAGGTTGCTGGCCTTCGGGGAGCACGCTTTTGTTGCCTCGAATATAGGTGTGGCCTGTGTGCTGACCAGTCATGAGCGATGATCGGGAGGGCGCGCAAACCGACGTACCCGCGTAGAACTGCCTGAACTGCATGCCTTCGGCCGCCATTCGGTCCAGGGTGGGCGTTTTGATCAGATTCTGCCCATTGATACCCACATCGCCAAAACCCAGATCATCGGCCAGGATAAAGACGATGTTGGGACGGGTAGCTTTGGGAGACTGCGCCCGTAACGGATAAGAAGTGATTAAAAGCAAGCATACAATAAGTCTAGTCATATTGATGAGGAAGCATCGGAAACGCAATGCGCCATTTCCTGAACACTAAAGTTCATAAAGGAGAAGTTATACGGTCTGTAATATCCCTTTTTATGAATTAATACATGTTTGAAAGCCAACACATCTGATCCATAGGGCCAAATCTGAAAAATCAGACGTGCTGATCGGTATGAATACTTAACGTGGCCCGCGTCCTTCCGGCTGCCGGGCACGATCCCGGTCGTTACCGCGCGGGTTCGGTTGCGGCTGACCCTGACGCCCACCGTTTCGACCCACCTGAGCGCCATTCATGCCATTGGGTTTTGCATTCTGACGGTTATTGCCACCCTGGTTAGCTACCTGATTGTGCATCGGGTGGTTGTTAATCACGTAATACCGGGTATCCCGGCTGTCGCGGATGGGTTGCTGGTCGTGCCGGCCCCTGAACGATGCGTACTGCTTTTTGTAAACCGCATTGCGCAAATACGGCTGGTTATCGTTTATGACGACTTTGTGCAGGCTATACAAGTCGTACCTGTTATACCGGGCGGGCAGTACCGTCGTCGTAATCCAGCGACCACCGTCGAAGTAAATCCACTGCTGTTGAGGTACATTATAATAAATGTCCAGATCGGGCAGGTAATAATAATTCACATAGTCGTAACCGGTTGGCCCCCAGATGGGTTGGCTGCCGATGTTGATATTGACGCTGACCTGGGCATACCCCATTCGGTACAGCCCCGAACCCGCCAGTAACCCGAGAATGATCAGTGAGTTTTTCAGGGCGTTGCTTAGTCTTGTCCGTTTCATATTCCTGTTTTTTTACGCTGAATTGATCGATTGTACTGTGCTTACGCTTCCGGTACAAAAGTCGTTGCAGACAGATAAGGAGAAAGAAAACCAGGAAGAAGCCCGAATTTGGGCTGGTGAATCGGCTGTTTTGGTCGCTGAGTATGCCAGGAATGATCCTGATTTAGTCAAGGATTACGCACCCGTATTCCGGGACCGTCACCCGATCGCCCGAGAATGAACTCCCCGGTGTGGTGGCAAAAATGATCTGCTGACACCATACTTCGTCTGGTGAAAAAACGACCTCAATGGGCTTCTTTGTCAGGTTATGAACGACCAGCACAAGCGGGCCATTCTCTTTGGATGACTGCCTTATGAAGGCTACAATACCCTTCTGGCGAATACCCGTTGGCAGAAGCCGACTCAGGTTATCAGTCAAAACCGGATGGCTATTTCGGTAGTGAATCAGGCGTTTATAGTGTGAGAAGAGGGAATTGGGGTCGGCTTGCTGCTGCGCCAGTGGTCGCACGGTTTGGCTGGTGCTGTATTTGCCCCGGCGCCAGCGGGTTCGTTGCGGGTCATTCGCGCGAATGTCCCAGAGAAACGGTTCCCGGATGCTTTCGTCGGGCTTCATACCCAGCATACCAATTTCTTCGCCATAGTAAAGATAAGGCAGGCCTGGAAGGGTAAGCAGCAGATTGGCCGCCACGCTCAGGTGGGCGATGTTGCCTCGCAGCATACTGCCAATTCGGTTCTGATCGTGGTTCGATAGCAGCAGTGCGTCAATAAACGCCGGGTTGACCTTGCTAAACGTCTTGTGAACGTATGTCAGGTACTCGACCAGGTCTTCCGTGTCATCTTCCCGCCGAACGACTTCAGCGATCATCAGCTGGAGATCAAAATTGAAGTTGGCTTTCAATCCCCGAAAATACGGCGCGATGCGTTCGGGGCGGGTCCAGACTTCACCTACTGTATAGGCACCAGACAGTCCGTTGTCACGCGGTCCGTCGTTACGGGTTGCTTCGTCAACCACACGCCCGAACTCCTGCCAGAACTCATGGTTTTTGGGTTCTTCCGATTCCCGGTAGAGGTGACGGGCAGCATCGAGCCGGAAACCATCAACGCCCACGTCGGTGAGCCAGAAACGGGCAATGGAAAAAACGTCTTCCCGCAATGGACGATGATCGAAATTAAGATCGGGCATACCGCTCCAGAACATGCCGTAATACTGCTCCGGGTAGGTAGCTCCTTTTACCGAGTGCCACGGGTTTTTCTCGCCCGAATCGGCCGTAATATCTCGGGTGGCCAGCTTCCGCCGTTTGATTTCGTCGGGCCGTAACCACTTGTAATAGTGCCAGTACGGATTGTCGGGTCCTTTGGAGGCTTCCTTAAACCAGGGGTGCTGTGTACTGGTGTGGTGCAGCACCAGGTCGATGATTACGGCTATTCCCCGCTGGTGGGCTTCGGCAATCAGCCGTCTGAAATCATCCATGGTGCCGTATTCCGGGTCGATGCCGCAATAGTCCGTAACGTCGTATTTATGGTATGTCGGCGATGGACTTATGGGCATGAGCCAAATGGCCGAGATGCCTAGTTCTTTCAGGTAGTCAAGTTTGCTGGTAACGCCGTTCAGATCACCGATCCCATCACCGTTAGAGTCGGCAAAAGAGCGAACAAATATCTCGTAATGAACACCCGAATGGCCTGTATGAGGCTGGTTAGTGGTTGAGGGATTAACCAATGCGCTGGTCGGCGAGGTTGGTACGTCAGAAAAATCAGGTTGCATTCGATGAAAGATTGCTGGTCACTAGCAAACGGATAAAGGGACGGATGAGTTTGCCAAGCGTACCTGCGTTCCAAACGGGGTGATCGGAGCGTATAGCCTCGATGGTTATACGGCGTACGCTTTCAGCGCCTGGTATACACGATGGGTTGGCAGACCCATCACGGTATAAAAAGATCCATCGAGCCGCTCAATACCCACCAGGCCAACGAAGTCCTGAGCGCCATACGAGCCGGCTTTATCGAAGGGTTTACACGTTTGAATGTAGTACGTGATCTCCTCGTCCGTGAGTGGAGAAAACTTTACGACAGTTTCGTCCGTAAATGAGTATAATTGCGGCTGGCCGTGGCTGTCAGGCGCCAGAATGGCAACCCCTGTACGGACGCGGTGAGTATTTCCCGACAGGGCGCGCAGCATCTGGCGGGCGTCGGTCTCATCCTGTGGCTTGTTCAGAATCCGATCACCCAGAATAACGATCGTGTCGGCGCAGAGGACGATTCGGACCGGAAGCTGCTCGTCTGTTGTGTCAGGCAGAAACTGGTCCGCTTTTTGCCGGGCCAGGTATTCGGCCACGTCATCGACGGGCATGGTGGCGGAAAATAGTTCGTCGGTTGGGCGCGTCTCAACCGTAAATGAAAAGCCCGCATCGGTCATAAGCTGCTTTCTGCGGGGCGATCCCGAGGCCAATACTAAAGGATAACGTAATGTTAACACGAGTGAAAAAAGCTTAGTTAAGAAAGGAATGACTGGCTGACCTGTTGCCAGGTACGGTAACGGACCGGGCAAATTTCACGCTATATTCGTACATCAACACTATTCCGTCAAAAACTCATCATTTGTCTTTTACTATCAACCCCCGCGCGCTTGATTATTCGACCTGCTACCGTTTCTGATGCTGCACGGCTTGCCGACCTGTCGGCCACAACCATGCGTGAAGCCTTTGGGCCGCCCCACAACCCGGACGAGCTGGTGGACGAATACATTGCTTCGTCCATTACGGAACCGATTCTGGAAGTAGAATTGCTGGACGCCAGGTCTGCCTTCTTTGTCATGGTTTCGCCCGATGGAACACTGGTTGGCTACGCAAAATTAAGGAAGCATGCGCCACCAAGACGCATGAAACAACGTAAGGCTATAGAGATCCAGCGGATTTACCTGTTACAGACGCAGATCGGGCAGGGGCAGGGCCGGATGTTGCTGCAGTATTGTACTGACTGGGCGAAAGCGCAGGGGTACAAGGCTGTGTGGCTGGGAGTATGGGAGCGAAACAGTCGGGCGAGAGTGTTCTACGAGAAAATGGGCTTCGAACCGATTGGCTTTCACTATTTTCAGTTTGGCTCCGAGCGGCAACGGGACTTATGGCTTCAAAAGCAGTTAGATACGTAGCGGATTAACCCGACACCAAGGCTGATTAAACTATTTATCCCGACCTGGCTCTAAGTATAAAGCATACGTTCAGTCATTAACTTTATCGACATTATTAGCTGGCAACGGTTTACTGGTAACAGCCTGGAGCAATGAATAAGCAGTATCTGACTATGTACGTATCGCTCCTGCGCCATTCTTTGGTGTGGCTGCTGTGCATGGCCGGTTACTCCATAAGCGTTGTTGCCCAGCCTGATAGCAGTCAGCGCAGCCAGCCGTCAAAACAGGTACCGACGAGTCAGATCAACGTAGACACGCTGCAGAGTAAACCGATTCGCCAACAGGCCTACCCGGATTCACTGGCCATCATTCGCTCGGCAACGGCAGATAGTGTACTGATGCTGCGTGACAGCGTTTTCTATAGCCGACTGAAGACCAAGATGTACAAGCACCGGTTGACCCGGCAGCTGTACGACGCTATATTTCAGGATGTTTACAACAGCCGGGCGTCCACGGGCGAAGTAAATCAGATTGAAGTCAACCCGTTCAAGGTCTTCGAGGGCAAGATTATTGGCGATATTTACATCCGGCGACTCGGCGTGTTCGGGCAGACCGTTTACGATACCCTGCGCCGACCCGCCAACTGGGTTGAGCGAACGGGAAATCGCGTACACATCAACACCCGTGAGCACCTTATCCGTAATTCGTATCTGCTTTTTCAACAGGGCGATGTGCTCGACCCGGTTGTGCTAAAGGACAACGAGCGACTGTTGCGGACTACCTCGATCTTCCACGATGCACGTATTCTGGTGTTGCCGCGTACGGGCAGCAAACAGTTTGTGGACGTGGTTGTGATTACGCAGGATGTCTGGTCACTGCTGCCCAATGGCGGCTTTGGTGGACTGACTAATTTTAGTGTGGGCTTCGATCAACTGAACTTCCGGGGGTTGGGGCACCATCTCTTTGCGCAGGTAGCGTATTCGGGCACCGACCCCCGGCAAAAACTAGAATACCAGTCCCGGTACACGGTTCCTTTCATCGGTAAAACCTTCCTGACCGCCGAAGCCAGTTTACTGTACCTGCGTGATCTGAAACAGGTTGCCGTGAAACTGTACCGCCCTTTTCTGACGCCCGACATGAAGTATGCCGGAGCCATCGAAATAAACCGTACCCAGATCAATAATCGTCTGGTTACCCGAAATGACAGCGTTATACTGGTGCCGCTCGGTTATGATTATTCCGACGTCTGGATAGGCCGTTCGTTCCGCCTGTTTTACAAACAACGCCAAACGGAAGAAAAGGGCCGTTCGCGGCTGATTGTGGCCCTGCGGAATACGCGCTACACCTACAGCCGTCGCCCCGACGTAACCGCTGATACCAACCAGATCTACCAGGACAGCCGCACGAATCTGCTGAGTGTGGGTTATTCCCGGCGGAAGTACGTGCGCGACGTTCTGATCTATGGTTTCGGCCGGACAGAAGACGTTCCCGTTGGAGAAACCATTGCGGGCATTGTTGGCTATGATAATGCCGAACTGGGCCGACGAATGTATACGGGGTTGAATTTTTCGCAGGGCAAATACGTCCGCCACCTGGGGTACCTGTATGGGCTGGTCAACGTGGGTGGCTACATCCGGAACAGCCACATCGAGCAGGGTATATTTTCGTTCGAGTCGAACTATTTCAGCCCGTTGCTGAAAACCAAATGGGGTAACATGCGTCATTTTTTCAACACCCGTTTTACCACAGGCATCAATCGGTTCACGAACGAATACATAACGCTGGGAAGCAGTGGGAGCGGCATCAACACAGACGGGATCGGTATCAACAGCGACGCGTTGCGGGGAACGAAACGGTGGTTGATTAATTACGAGAATATCCTGTTTTCGCGCCTGAATCTGGTTGGTTTCCGAATTGCCTTTATCACGTTTGTCAACCTTGGCCTGACCAGTTTCCCCGAGCGGCCCCTATTCAGTAGCCCGGTCTATCAGGGATATGGTATCGGGTTTCGGCTGCGGAATGAAAACCTGACGTTCAATAGCTTTCAAATCAGGCTGACGTATTACCCCAACATTCCGGGCAACACGATACCGTTCCGGCAGGCGTTTGAGGGAGTACCCGCCCTGCGGTTGCGCGACTTTGATCTGTCGGCCCCCCAGATTGTACCCTACCGATAAAAATAAATGCATATAATGTATTAACATTAAATACATTTACAGTATCTTTGTGACATGTCAATAGAAACAGACATTAAACAGAGCGCACCATTCAAATCATCTCATCATCGGGTGATTGTGAATCTGATCTACACGGCCAACTGGCTTACGGGTAACCAGACGCAACTGCTGAAGCCATCTAAAATAACCCTGCAGCAATACAACGTGCTGCGGATTTTGCGGGGCCAGTTCCCTAACCCGATAAAAGTGTCCGACATTACGGAGCGCATGCTCGACAAAATGTCGAACGCGTCGAGATTGGTTGACAAACTGGTGGCCAAAAAGTTGGTACTGCGTACGGAATGCCCGAGTGACCGTCGGGCTGTAGATGTTGTGATTACCGAGAAGGGCCTGGATTTGCTAAAGCAGTTGGATGTTAGCCAGGGCGATCGGGACACGCTGTTGCAGGACAAGCTGACGGTTGATGAAGCTGACACACTTAGCTACTTGCTGGATCGACTTCGCGCTTAACTTATCGAATAGAATTCTTTCTTTACTTGTATTTACTACTTACTTATTTACTACAAACCAATGAAAAAAGTTACAATGATCGCTGCCTTGCTGTTTGCTTCGGTAGGCGCTTTTGCTCAAAACTGGACGCTCGACAAAGCTCACTCTAGCCTGGGCTTCTCGGTAACGCACATGATGTTGTCGGAAGTGGACGGTAAATTCCAGGATTTCGATGTTAAGATGACCTCGTCGAAGCCTGATTTCACCGATGCTCAAATTGACCTGACTGCCGATGTGAATAGCATCAACACGAACCAGGAGAAACGTGACGGTCACCTGAAAGGGGCTGACTTCTTCGATGCGGCCAAATACCCAACGCTGGCGTTCAAAAGCAAGTCGATCAGCAAAGTATCAGGCAATAAATACAAACTGATGGGCGATCTGACGATGCACGGTGTAACGAAACCGGTAACGCTTGATGCCGTAATCACGGGTCCGGTTACCAACCCACAGAACAAGAAAACCCTGGCTGGTTTTAAAGTAACGGGTGAAGTAAAACGGGCTGACTTTACACTAGGATCCGTTCCAGGTGCCGTTGTTAGCGACGAGATTGCTATCCGGGCTAGTGGCGAGCTGGTTAAAGCCAACTAGTTTACTATCAACTATACGAATCCCTGCTACCCAACGGTGGCAGGGATTTTTTTTATGAGCTGAGCGAACCGGCGATCGGAATGCTGCACCACCACGCTACATCAGGTAAAGGCCGGAAAATCGTCCAGAAACCGGACACTTGCCGTCAGGTGATCAATACCACAGCAGTAATGGGTCATGCCGTTAGAAACGACCAGGTAGGGCGCTTTGTGTACGTGGTTGTAGCGGGCAATCTGATCGAACACCGACTGGGTCAGGGGAATGTGGGGGGCCTTGCACTCAACGACCAGAAAGGGCAACCCTTGCCGGTCAAAAACAACCACATCTGTTCGCTTCTGGGTTAGGTTGAGAACCAGACCGCCTTCGGCACGAATGAGCGCTTTTGGGTAAGCGTAGTGTGTTACTAATAGATTAACAATGTGCTGCCGAACCCACTCTTCGGGCGATAACCGAACGTACTTCCGGCGTAATGAATCGAAAATATAGGGTTTCCCTTCGACTTGCTTAATTTTACAATCGAAAGGAGGGAGGTTCAGTGCAACCATACCGTAAAGATACAAAGTGTGGAAGGGTGAACGAATGAAAAACTAACGAATGAAGACAAAAGAAGAAATCGTTTTGAACTGGCTGCCTCGCTATACAGGCACCCCTATTGAGCAATTTGGCGAATACATTCTGCTTACCAACTTCATCAATTACGTTGAACTCTTCGCCAAAAAGTTCGACGTTGAGATTTTCGGTATAGGGCGGGCCATGCAAACAGCTACCGCCAACAACATCACGATCATTAATTTCGGGATGGGTAGCGCGATGGCTGCTACGGTTATGGATCTGCTCTCGGCGGTTAACCCCAAGGCGGTACTGTTTCTGGGAAAATGTGGCGGTTTGAAGAAGACACAGATCGGCGATCTGGTTCTTCCGATTGCGGCTATTCGGGGTGAAGGAACCAGCAACGATTACATGCGGCCCGAAATTCCGGCGTTGCCCTCGTTCCGCTTGCAACGGGCCGTATCATCGACCATCAAACGGTACGAACTGGATTACTGGACCGGCACGGTATACACCACCAATCGGCGTATCTGGGAGCACGACGAACAGTTTAAAGATTACCTGCGCGAAATCCGGACAATGGCCATCGACATGGAAACGGCCACCATTTTCACCGTTGGCTTTGTTAACTCCATTCCCCACGGCGCTCTGTTGCTGGTATCCGACAATCCGCTGGTGCCCGAGGGCGTAAAGACTGAGGAAAGCGACAAACGCGTAACGGGTCAGTTCGTTAATGTCCACCTCGATATTGGGATTGATGCTCTACTCGAACTCGAATCCTCCGGCGACTCGGTCAAGCATTTGCGATTTGAGTAGATAAGCCGGGTGAATCATACGCGTATTGTTGCGATGATACTGCGCTTTAATCGGTCAACATACTGGATTGTGCAGAACGTGATGACTAAAAGCACCAGACAATTTAGCCATCATTTCAGCCTATCAGTCGCCATTGCTGCCATTTTGTCATAAAAAAATAACTGAGTTTTGTGGAAATCGGCCATAATGTCATTTAAATCAGCAAATATCGAATTGGTACAGCATTTGAGTAAGGATGTTTGTGTTTGACAGAAAACAACCTACTAAAACTCATAAAACAATGGCAACCTTAGTTCGATACAACAACTTTCCTACGTTCTTCAATTCTTTTTATAACCGTCCCGTTATCAATCGGTATCAGAACACGACGCCCAACGTTCCAGCCGTGAATGTTAAAGAAACTGAAGCCGCCTTTTTGCTTGAACTGGCCGCTCCCGGTCTGAAAAAAGAGGAGTTGAAGATCAATGTTGAAAACAACAAATTGACGATCAGCTATCAACCAGAAGCGAAAGCCGAAGAAAACGCCGAGAAATTTACCCGGCAGGAGTTTGGTTTCACTTCGTTTGAACGCAGCTTCCGCTTGTCGAAAACGATAAACGCCGACGCGATCAAAGCTGCTTATACCGATGGCATTCTTACGGTTGAATTGCCAAAAGTCGAGCTGAAAGAAGAGAAACTGGTGAAAGAAATTGTCGTTGCGTAATGGCACACGGCACCCTTGAAACGCCCGCACCATTTGGTGCGGGCGTTTTTGTTTAAGATCGTTGTTAGCGCCTGCTTACCGCACCAGGTTCATGAACGATGCCAGTTTTTGCTCATCCAGATGACCATTGGTCCGAACGCCACTGCAAATGTCGAGGCCAAAGGGATGGACCGTATCGATGGCCTGGCGAACATTTCCGGCCTGTAATCCCCCCGCCAGAAAGACGGGCACCGGCGATTGCTCAACAATCTGACGGCTCACCCGCCAGTTGTGTACTCGTCCCGTACCACCTAGTTCTTTGACAGCCAGCGTTGGGTTTCCCGAGTCGAGCAGGAGCGCATCGGCACCCAGTTGAACCGCCTGCAACGCTTCATCGATGGATTGTTCGTCGAGTACGTGAATGACCTGCACCAGCTTGACGGCGGGTAAGGCGGCATGAAGCTGAACATACGTGTCGGGAGGAACCGCATCGACCAGTTGGATCGTGTTGGCACCGACTCGAAGCTGGTGGGCGATAATGGCATCGACCGTGGTTTCACTGGTCAGCATAAACGTGGCCAGCGGTGGGGGCGTATTGGCTACAATGTCGGCGGCCTGTTCGTCGCCGATAACACCGGGTCCGCTTGGCATTTTACCTACCAGACCCAGCGCATCAGCACCTAGCCGGGTAGCTAGCCGGGCTTCCTCCAGGCTGCTGATGCAGCAAATTTTAACTCTCGTTCGGAACGGAGATTGCATCGTTTTGGGTTGATTAATCAAACTTTGGCGATAAATATAGCAGACGCCGACAAGAGAATGACTCAACCGCCCCCAGTAGACACGTTCGCATCACTCCGTATTCCTGAATTTCGGTATTTCGTGATGAATAGCTTTTTAATTACGGCTACTTTACTGATTCAGGAAGTCATTCTCGGGTACGAATTGTACAAAATAACCCATGATCCCTTGATGCTGGGTCTGGTTGGCCTGGCCGAAGCGATACCGTTTATTGCGTTGTCGTTGTTTGGTGGACACCTCGCCGACCGACGCGATAAGAAACAGATCCTGCTCTGGAGCCTGCTGGTCATTTTGCTTGGGTCGGTTATTCTGTATCTGGTCTTTCAGCCATCGGTTGCCGCCGGGTTAACGCAGACCGCCCGATTAGCCACTATTTACGGTGTATTAATGCTGATCGGTACGGCGAAAGGATTCTACTCACCCGCCAGCTCGTCCATAAAGCCATTTTTAGTACCTCGCGAGCTCTACGCGAACTCGGCCACATGGAGTAGCTCATTCTGGCAGGCGGGCGCTATTGTAGGACCTGGCCTGGCCGGATTTCTGTACAGTTGGGTTGGATTCGATAATAGCCTGATTGTGGTCATTGGCCTTCTGGTTGTCTGTTTTTTGTTGATCACGCTCATTGAACGGAAGCCTACTCCCGTTTCCAACACGCCCGTATTGAGTCTGCGGGAGAGTTTGAAGGAAGGTTTTCGGTTCGTGTTCAAGACCCAGATTGTCCTGTACGCGATCTCACTCGATTTGTTTTCGGTACTGTTTGGGGGTGTCGTAGCCATCTTGCCCGTTTTTGCAGAGGATATTCTTAAAGTTGGGGCGGAAGGCCTGGGATTTTTGCGGGCTGCACCGTCAATCGGTGCTCTGCTGACCATGGCCTATATGGCGAAGCATCCACCAACCCACAACGCCTGGCGTAACATGCTTCTTTCGGTGGCGGGGTTTGGGATAGCGACTATTATTTTTTCGCTATCAACTAATTTTTACCTGTCGCTGATCATGCTTGCCCTGACAGGGGCTTTTGATAGTGTCAGCGTGATCATTCGCCAGACGATTCTACAGATTTTTCCACCCGATCACATGCGCGGACGGGTGGCCGCCGTGAATGGTATCTTTGTCAGCTCATCCAATGAAATTGGCGCCTTCGAATCGGGCTTACTGGCCCGGCTACTAGGCACGGTGCCTTCGGTTATGCTCGGCGGAGTGGTCACGCTGATCGTGGTGACTTACGTATATGCTAAATCGAAAGCTCTGTTCAGCGTTCGACTGAGTTGACCGATTCTGTATCCGCCCGACTGGCATCGGTTAATGGGCAACCGGGCGGATATCAATGTCGGCAGGGGGGAATTAGGCGTAGGCGGGCGATTGCTTAGAATCTGTAATAAAAGCGTCAATGTCAATCGGCTCATTGAGCAGAACGCGGGCGTTGAAGACTTCCCAGAATAATTCATCCGGGAGTTGATAATCTCGTTGTAATCGAATCATGTCCTGGGTGCTCTCCTTGAGTTGGTCAACCGGCGTCTGCACGGCATAAGAGCGGAATTGAGTAGTTCCCATAGTCTTGTGTTCGTCATGTGCAAGTTTTGTAAACACCCTCCCCATCTGATTGTTTTCAACTGGAAAGGTCTCTTTTCCGAACCGGTTAGAATAATTATATTTTTCCTTTTAGTAAGACGCTGGATAGCTGTTCTTGACCCGGCACGGTACAACTCTGTTTTTCGAAACTTTTTTAATTAGTTGATAATCAATAACAAGATGAAACATGTCAACCTGTTTATGTTACTGGCAGTCGTTCCTATCAGTTTGATTGCGCTGACGCCACCGGTCAAACCAAAGCCAGCGAAATTGGTAAAAGTCTGGGAAACGGATACAACATTACGAACGCCCGAATCAGTTCTGTACGATGGTGACAACACCTTGTATGTGGCGAATATTGACGGGAAGCCCGGTGATCTTGATGGGAGCGGCTTTATTTCTAAAGTTACGCTCGACGGCAAGATTGAAAACCTGCGCTGGACATCCGGCCTGAACGCCCCTAAGGGTATGGGGCTCTACAAAAAACGTCTTTATGTGACCGACGTTTACCGGTTGGTGTGTATCAATACGGAAAATGGACAGGCCGAGAAGACCTGGGATGCCGTTGGGAAAGGTGGTTTTCTGAACGACGTGACCATTGCCAAAGATGGTACGGTATATGTCTCCGATAACCAGAACGACAAAATTTATCGCTTGAAAGATGAGAAATGGGAAGTCTGGCTGGAAGGCGAACAACTTAATAAACCCAATGGAGTACTCGCCGTTGGAAAAGACAAGCTGATGATTGGCAGTACCAAAATCGGTGCCTTACAATCCGTGGATGTCGAAACGAAAAAGATAACAACCCTAGCCGACGGTATGGCCGCCACAGATGGCATTGTTGCCGAGGGAAAAGGAAATTTTTTTGTTTCGGACTGGAGCGGCCAGATATTCCACGTTAGTGCCGATGGTACCAAAGTGCAGTTACTCGACACGCGTGAGCAAAAAATTAACTCCGCCGATATTGATTACGTAGCGAACAAAAAGCTGTTGATCGTACCAACATTTTACAAGAATTCGCTGGTAGCTTACCGGGTCGAGTAATGTATGTATTGTAGAGCCGCAACCCTTTGCGGCTATCACGTGCGTCAGCAATTTCTGGCTGGATTAACGTATGCGCAAATTGCTGACGCACGTGATAGCCGCAAAGGGTTGCGGCTCTACGCTACCAATTGCCTGATGGCAGCCTGGGCTTTATCGGCGCCAAAACCCGCTATCGCCTGTTTCATGGCGTTTTGAATCAGATCGTTACCCAAATTACCAAGGCTCCCTTCGTGGGTGTGGTTCAGAGCTCGGGGTGGTTCGTACGTATGTTCCGCGATTTCTTTGCCGACAGTCCGGTAAGCCTCCCGGAAAGGAACGCCCTGTAAGACTAGCTCGTTTACCCGCTCAACGCTGAACAGTAAATCGTATTCAGGGTCGTCCAGCAGGTTGGGTTTTACCTGAAGATGTTCAAGCATAAAGTCGGTAATTTCCAAACAATCAAGGATTTCGTCGAACGCAGGCATCAGGATTTCTTTCAGCAATTGCATGTCGCGGTGATACCCGGAAGGCAGGTTGCTCATAACCAGCGTTACCTCCATAGGCAGCGCTTTCATCCGGTTGGTTTTAGCCCGCAACAGCTCGGCCACGTCCGGGTTTTTCTTGTGGGGCATAATGCTGCTACCCGTTGTGAGCGCGTCCGGCAGAACCAGAAAGCCAAAATTCTGGCTGTTATACAAGCAGATATCCATCGCCATCCGCGAAATGGTGGCGGCAAGAGCAGCCAGTGCCGTGAGGGCTGTCTGTTCCGTTTTTCCGCGACTCATCTGCGCATACACGACATTGACGTGCATGCCTTCAAAGCCCAGTAACTCGGTGGTAAGCGTACGGTTGAGGGGAAATGAGGATCCGTACCCGGCTCCTGACCCGAGCGGATTGCGGTTAGCCAGCCGGTAGGCCGTTTGCAGCGTCAGCATATCATCGGCCAGCGCTTCGGCGTACGCACCAAACCACAACCCAAACGAAGAAGGCATGGCAATTTGCAGGTGCGTATAACCGGGTAAGAGATCGTTCTTGTGTTGCTCCGACCGACTGATCAGGCGATTGAATACGTTCTGAACGGCTTCCGCAACGCGCCAGAGTCGATCGCGGGTGAAGAGTTTTAAATCGACCAGAACCTGATCATTGCGTGACCGGCCCGAATGGATTTTCTTGCCAACATCGCCCAGCGCCCGTGTCAGTAGTAGCTCAACCTGCGAGTGGACATCCTCCACGCCGTCTTCAATTATGAACTGTCCGGACTGAATTTTTTGGTATATGGCCCTTAACTGATCCGTCAGTAGCCCCAATTCATCTTCGGAAATAAGGCCAATCGTTTCGAGCATTTGCGCGTGAGCAAGGTTGCCCAGAACATCAAAAGGGGCGAGGTACAAATCCATTTCACGGTCGCGGCCGACGGTGAAGCGTTCAATCTGTTCGGCGGTACTGACGCCTTCTTTTTGCCAGAGTTTCAAGGCTTACGAAATAGGTAAAAGAGTGGAAGAGCGAATGAGTAGATGGATGAGTGCGCTCGTTTCGCTCTTTCATTCATTCGCTCGTTCACTCTTTATAATTCATCGGCAAAGGTCGCAAAGAAAGTTGGGCAGACAACGCCTTACTGTACTGAATTAGCAGCGGGGATGGTCACTTGGGCATTATTCCGGGCGGCTGCGCCTAACCACCAGAATCCACCGGCCGATGCCAGACTGATACCGGCCATGACCAGCCAGTGTACTGAAAAACCGAAATGAGCCACAAGTTGCGATCCCAGCGCGGGTGACAGTGTTTGCGCCAACGCCCCGCTCATGGAGGCCAGCGCCAGGTATTGCCCGCGCGTAGCGGGACTGGATCGCCCAACCGTAAATGATTGAATAAATGGAATCGCCAGCATCTCGCTTAATGTGCTAATCAGGATGAAAACCAACGCGATAGCCATGTGTGATGCCGGTAACCACGGGTGCAGGGAGAGCAGGCCGTAGGCAAGAATGAGCAGACTGACCCCCGTCACGATCAGGCTTATTTTTGAGCGTTGCCGCTGTTCGAGACTATACACCAGCGCCATTTCGACACATACGATTACCAGACCGTTCAGGGCCATCAGGCTGCCAATCGTCGATTCGGTCATGTGCATGACTTCCTTAAAAAACAAGGGTACGATAGAAAACAACTGCATAAAGGCCATCAGGTACAGGCAGGAGCAACTCACGAAGGCAATAAACCAGGTATCCCGATAGGGGGATTGACTTTTTATCGGATCGGCGGTGGTTTCAGGCTGGTCATTGATATGTACCGGAACGCGGGCCGGAGCCGGCAAGCAGAGCCACAGGACAATACCGGCCAGTAAGCAGGTCAGACCGTCGGTCCAGAAAAGAAGGTTATAGCTGACACCGGCTATCCAGCCACCCAAACCACCCCCCACAGACCACCCCAGATTAATGGCCAACCGATTGAGGGAGAAAGCACGCGTGCGGGTTTCGGTCTCTGAGTAGTGGGCAATGGCTGCCTGGTTGGCAGGCCGGAACGCATCGCCGAAAAGGGTAAAGACAAATACGCTGGCACAAAGAGCGGTAAAATCAGTAACGAACTGCAGGCCGAGTAACGCCATACCACCAAATAGCAGGCTGAACAACTGAACGTAATAGAAGCCAAACCGATCCGTAAGCCGACCGCCGAGGAAAGTACCCACGAAAGCTCCCAGTCCGTAAATGGCCATCACAATACCCGCATCCTGAACCGAATAATGCAAGTGCTGCGTCAGGTAGAGTGTCATGAATGGCAGCACCATGGTGCCGCAACGGTTGATGAGCATGACGCCCGCCAATAGCCAGACGGAGGGCGAAAGGCCCTTGTAAGCACGTCGGTACAGGTGGAGTGTGCGCTGAAGCATGGCGCGAAGGTACACGAAACAAGCTCCGGAATGGCGATAGGCTGATCCGAAACCCGTGAGCGTTACCGCAATTTTCGGCGGGCATCGGTATCTTCGCCGGGTAGCACAAAGATTTTTTTATCCGTTATCAGGGGGCGATGTTCCTCCAGAAATGCCTTGAGCAGGCGAATCTCTTCCAGCTGCTTGTCAATGGGATGGGTCAGCGCATAACTTTCCACATGCACTTCTGTCGGGCCACCGGGTTTAAATTCTGTAATTACGTATTCCATCAGTTTGATGCCTTTGCGCTTCAGGGCGTGCAGATACAGGTTCTGGTGATTGTGCAGAAAACGGCCAGCCTGGTACGACGCGGTCGTTTTTATATCGACCGCCTTGAACTTGCCAATCAGGTCAACGTATCCGTAGAAGAGCACATCGTCAATTTCCCACTGGCAGTACACCTGCGTGTCTACGATGGGGCGGGGAAGCAGCTTACGAACTTTCTTGATGACTTCCGGGTCAAACTGGTCTTCGTGGGTGCCCTTGATAACGGCATCTTCAAACGAGACACCCCGTGCCTGTGCTGCGGTAGTGGGGGTAGGTACCCGATTGATTGAGTCAATCAACTCCTGAGCGGAAAGATTTCCACCACGTACGTAGCGCGCAAATGTATTCAGCAGGGAAGGGTAAAACCGGTAATTGATCATGGATGGCCGAGTTGTCGTTTGTGGTGGGTCCACCGTAGCGACGGACCACCCCAAGCCATTAACCGTGAATCGGGTGCTTAGTTTTTCACCACCAGCAATACGCCCGCTATAAT
Organism: Spirosoma lituiforme; assembly: GCF_054776635.1. Lineage (NCBI taxonomy): Bacteria > Pseudomonadati > Bacteroidota > Cytophagia > Cytophagales > Cytophagaceae > Spirosoma > Spirosoma lituiforme. The sequence continues at coordinate 1,686,297 of NZ_BAAHBO010000001.1, read as the reverse complement.
CAGCATAACCCCGAACAGACGCCAGCCATTGGCCGGGTGCAGAGCGAAACCAAGCAGACCATAATGATCGAGGACGATAGCGGCTACCAACTGCCCGGCTACGCTTAGACTAACCAGGTTGGCAGTGCCAATTTTTTGCACACTGACAATAACAGTGATCATGTAGATGGCTCCCATCACACCGCCCAGCCACTTCCACCAGCTTACCTGCTTAACGGTGTCGAGGGAGGGTGTTGGCGAGCCAGATGCGAAAAAAAGAACAAGCAAAACGATAAAACCAGAACCGAATGAAATAGCGGCTGCCAGGATCGGGCTGGCCATTGCCTGCCGCAGGTTTGCATTGACCCCGGCCTGCACGGTAATAGCCAGACCAATCAGAAACGCAAAAAGAATGTAGATGTAATTCATACGGTAAAGGTAGCCAACGACTGAAGTACTGGCGATTGTTGATCCGGAAATCGTAATGCTGTAGCACATCTTTCCGGATGAATGCTGATCGGCTGCAACGGAATCAGGGCAAGTCTTGTATAGGCAGAGTAGGGGTTGGCTTGCGTGACCAGAGCGGTAAGCATGTTTGTCCGGGAAAAAAGACCTCCGCCCAGGCAACTGTTGACACAAAGAACAGCTCATGAATAAAATGGCCATCTTTGCGCCACAAGAAATCAGCTCGTAGTAAAACCAATTAATTAGTATCCATTTTTCAACTCCTTATGCGTACGTTATTCGCTCTTCTATTCGTACTGGCCTCGTTTGCCACAAACGCTCAAACCACCCAATCCGATTCACTGATCAGAATTAAGCCCCCCGTTAAGTCAAGCAGACCCGCTAAACCCTTTAAAGTAAGCATTGCCGGAGGACTCGCGGCACCGGCCGATGTTCCGGCCAATATAGATAAAGATCTTAGCAAGGCTGGCTTTGTGTACAGCCTGGAACCCCAGTATGAACTAACCCGAAATCTGGAAGTCGGTGTTCGGCTGGAACAGGCGTTTATTCAACGTCCGGAAATTCTTGACAATAACATCTCGTTGGCTACTAAAGCAAAATCCATTTTGTCTGCGTCGCTAACGGCAAATTATGTGATCAACACCAGCATAGGCGTGAAGCCTTACGTAGGGGTCGGTGCTGGTTTTTACTATGCTGAATCCAGCCAGCAAACCTACCAGCTGTCGGGCACCAGTTCCGTTGTTTCATATCCCTTACCCACAACAGCGGCCTTTGGTGGTCTGGGCAGAGTAGGCGTTAAGTACGGCATCGTACACGTAGAAGCGAACTATAACCTGATCAGCAATACAAGCGTCACCAACGCAGCCAGTCGACTTACGTTAACGGCCAATAACTCATACTTCAGCGTTAAAGCAGGCCTCACCATCGGCGGCTCCCGCTAATGACCAGTGTGTTGCCGACGTATTGAGTCAGTTACTTATAAAGGACTTGAGAGGTTTCTTTGAACCTCATTCTGCTGAAGAACCGAGTGAAGTTTTTAACCACAGAGGCCCGGAGAACGCAAAGCTCCTGTGGTTAAAATTTTGTCACTACTCATAGCCGTTTCTGGCAGCAAGTTTACTGATCTGCCAGAAGCAAAAACTGTTCGGCCGCGTGCCAGGCATGAGGAAGTGCCAGCTTCTGTTTGACCAGGTCTTTGTCCAGTACGGTTAGTCCCGGATAATGCGCATCGCTGGCCTGCTGTTCCCAGCTTAATGGGTAATCGAGATTGCTGACAGGGCCTCGTTTCTCGTTATAAAAATGATCTTCCGCCCAGGCCAAGTATGGGTAGTTTTCAGCTGAATTTTCGTTGAATTTCCTGCCCGGTACGTGGTCGTGGGTATAGGTCCACCAGATAAGTGACGAATAGCTGTCGTATTGCCGGGGAATGTGATACGGATCGGGTAAGCTGAGTGACTTGAGCCCATATTTAAGCCATTTTGTCTGATAGACAGGATGTTCGGCCTTATCGGACTCGCCCACTACATAGTCTTCTTTCTCAAAGCGTTTTAGCGAATCCAGTGCCGTTTGTACAACTGGGTGTGTCTTATCTGACACGAGTGAAACCAGAAACAGCACTTCGCCCAAGTTGTCGGCTTCGGTAACGCCGGGTTTGCTTCGGTCGAATGGGTCTCGAATAGCCATGACCCAGTCGTGAATCAACGGAAGGTTACCCGTTTGGCGTAGTACCATCGCCATCAGGGCGGCCTCGCGGTACCGGGGTTTTGGGTAGACGAGAAAATTGGGTACCGGTCGACCATGAATAACGTTTAGGAGAATTTCCTGATGCAGCACCCGAAGTACGAAACCGAACCGGTTACTGGCAAAGCCCGGTAAACTTAGCCGACTGCGCGTACCTGGTAGTAGTCTGGGTCGCTTGTCGGATTGAAGAACCCACACCCCTGTTTCATCTTCCTGAATCTGAATTATTTGTCCGTCGGTCAGAACCAGGTGAACCAGATACGCGGGTGGCACAATAACTTCCTGTTTCACATTCCACTGCTCCTCAATGTTGCCGGTCAGAGCGTTCAACAGTCGTCCGTGGCGGTAAATCAGTTTGCGCCGGTTGCCCATGCCGAATAGGAAGAAGTTCAGGTCGGGAAGTTCGCGATGGGGAGCGTGTTCCTGCCTGAGCAACGCCAGCTGCTGACGATAGGTGTTCAACTCACCCGTTGGGTTCGTGTGCAGGCTGGGCGGTACGAGCTTCTGTCCGAAAGCCGGTAAACTCAGCAGTAGAAACAGCGCAATGTTAACCGGCATGCGTTTGTGTGTTTACCGTACCGTCTGGTGGAGACAAAGATCGAATACGAAATGTAGTGAAACCGTAGATTAGCGGATTTGGCGGCCCATACGATTTATAATTCAATTAAATCTTATTGCACGTATAATTATGTCGTAATTTAGTCTCACCATCTCCACGTTTTCGTTTGACTGCCCCATCGATTACGTTTTCAGCAGTGGGCTACACGTCAATGACTCCATCAACGATTGATCTTATAAATTGCGAACAGGAGCCAATCCATATTCTTGGTACTATTCAATCCTACGGCTACCTGATCGCTGTTGAGCCCGATACATATTCGATTATCCACGCCAGCAGCAATATTGCTGATCTCGTCGGCACAGACGTTTCCAGACTGCTGGGCCAGTCAATAGACAAGGTACTGGTTGGTACTAATCTACCCGTTACGGCATTAACTGAACTTCTGAATGTAGGCCAGCGGAACGATTCGTGGGAGAACATGAATCCGTACCGTATGACCCTGAACGGCAGAGACTGGAATCTGATCATTCACCAGCACAACGGGGTAGTGTTGCTGGAATGGGAGCCAAGAGGTGACGACCAGAACCAGCTCATGAACCAGCAGTTGATTTCGCAGGCGCTGACCGAGGTACAGTCGAGCCGTACGCTTAGTGAATTGCTGCAAAATACGGCCCGTCGGGTCAAAACGATTATCGGCTTCGATCGGGTAATGGTCTATCGCTTCGGTGAGGACTGGCACGGGCAGGTGGTGGCTGAAGAAAAAGAAGATCATCTGGAGCCATTTCTGGGGCTGCATTATCCGGCATCGGACATTCCGAAGCAGGCCAGAGAGTTGTACAAAACCAACCTGGTACGACTCATTGCCGATGTCGGCAGTGCGCCGTCGCCTATTCTATCCAGACCTGGCTGGCCCGAAGATCAGCCGCTCGACTTAACTCATTCGGTACTCCGGGCGGTATCGCCGGTGCACATTGAATACCTCAACAATATGGGTGTACAGGCATCCATGAGCATTTCACTGATTTACCGGGGCGAATTATGGGGGCTTATCTCCTGCCACAACAACACTCCTCATTTTGTGGACTATCAGGCACGGCAGGCCGCCAAGTTTGTGAGTCAACTGCTATCAGCGGCACTGGAGTTTCGGAAAGATAAAGAGGACCTGACGAATCTGCAACAATACCAGTCAATGGGTCGAGAACTGCACCAGCAGTTGCTTCTCAACGATGATGTTGTACGGGCACTGACGAAACTGCCCATAACGGCTCTGGATATTACGGGGGCCGCCGGAGCCGCGCTCATTTTTAACAATAAGATACACCCGCTCGGCAAAACGCCGGAGAGCAAGCAAATTCAGGCCCTGGCCGAGTGGATGGGTACCACCGGTACCGAGTCGTTCTTTCAGACCAGCCAGCTGCCAGCGCTCTATCCGCCCGCCCAGGATTTCGCGGCTGTAGGGTCTGGGGTATTGGCCATTGTGCTGTCGCGGGAAATGAACGAGTACGTATTCTGGTTTAAACCCGAGCGCATCGAGCAGGTTACCTGGGCTGGAAATCCCGATAAACCCATCACGGTCGACGATGCGGGTTCCCGTCGGCTTAGTCCCCGCAAGAGTTTTGCCGCCTGGACGGAAATTGTACGCAATACATCTGAACCCTGGAGCGAAGCGGAACTGTCGGTTGTCGTGAAGTTGCGGGAAGATATTTTGCAGATCGTTACGAAGCAGGCCAATGAGATTCGCCTGCTCAATCAACGGCTGCAACTGGCTTACGAAGAACTGGATGCGTTCAGCTACACCGTATCGCACGATTTACGGACGCCTTTATCGTCTATCCGGTGTTATGCCGAAATTCTGCTCGAAGAGTACGGCGATGATTTTTCGCCCGATGCGCAGGCGTTATTTCAGAAAGTCATCGACTCTACCGACCGAATGCGCCGACTGATTCGCCACATTCTGTTTTATTCCCGGATGGGGCGTTCTGAACTGGACACGCAGCGGATCGACATGCGTCAGTTGCTGGAAGGAATCCGGGAGGAGACACTGATAACGTCGAAAGACCGTTCGTTACGGATCGAAATTGCTGATACGCCGTCGATTACGGCCGACCCGACAATGGCGCTCCAGCTGTTTACCAACCTGATCAGTAACGCGGCCAAATACACACAGGAGACCATCGAAGGACTGGTGCAGATAAAAGGTACGCAAACCAGTACCGAAGTCATTTATTCCATCGAAGACAACGGAATCGGGTTCGACATGAAGCATGCCGGCAAAATATTTGACCTGTTCAAACGCCTGGAAAATGCTCGTGCCTTCGAAGGCTCGGGTGTAGGGCTGGCGATTGTGAAGCGAATCATCAACCGGCATCAGGGAAAAATCTGGTTTCACAGCGAGCCAAACCAGGGAACTACATTTTTTGTTTCTTTCCCGGTCAACGCAACTGAATGACAAGCTCATGGTGGATGTACTGTACGTTGAGGATAATTCGAATGACGCGGACATATTTGCCCGCCTGATCCGGAAACTGAATCGCCCGATTACTTACGCCGTTGTCAATAGCGGATCAGAAGCCATTGAATACCTGACGGGAACAGGACGGCATGAGCAGCAGAAAGTTGTTTTGCCTAAACTGGTGTTGATGGATCTGAATTTGGATGGCATGAGCGGATTTGAAGTCATTGAGCAGACACGGGCCTTTGCCCGGACGCGGCACATTCCTATCATTGCGTTCAGCACATCCGATAACCCGACCGATATTAAACTAGCCTACGACGCGGGCATCAATGCGTACGTTGTCAAGCCGGGAAGCTACCAGGAAACGGGCGAAGTGCTCAAAAAACTGTGCGATTTCTGGCTGGGCGACACGACTCGAACAAATCACAAATGACGAATCTACTGGAGCGCCTGAAGCAGGAAACCCGGTCTCAACATGAGCAGACCGAGCACCTTTTTTACACAGAAGCGCTGCGAAACGGGACGCTCACGGCTGTTGAATACGGCCACTTATTACGAACCCATCTGGTTTTCCATCAGGCGCTGGAAAACGCAATTGACCGCAATAGCGATTTCTTCCGCGAATACGAACCGGCAGCTCGCCGGAAAACACCCTGGCTATCCGCTGATCTGACGTATTTGCGGGAAACCTTACCAATGTTTCGGTCTGATCTTTTCGCCGACTGGTCGCCCGTTTCGTTGTTGGGCGCTGCTTACGTGGGCGAAGGCTCTATGCTGGGTGGAACGGTGATCGGGCGCATGTTGCAGCAAAATGACGCTATCCGGCCTTTGCTGGCTCATGGTCGATTTTACCAGGGTTACGGTGCAGCACTGGGCTCCAACTGGAAGAAGTTCGGTGCTTTCCTGACCCAACAGGGTACACCCCACGCCGATGAGGTGGTGGCTGCGGCTGACGAAACGTTTATAATCTATCAATCTGTTTTTCTGGCTAACAGGCCAGCGGTATTTAGCTGAGAATCCTAGTTGAATAGATAAGGGTTTACGTAACGTGGAGTTGGTTATACGTAACCGGCTCCACGTTACGTAAATAGCCCGGCAACTCAGTTAAATGATAGCTGGTAAAAAGACTTTAAACGTGGAGCCCAGCCCGTCCTGGCTGCTCACGTCAATGGCCCCCCCGTGGCTTTCGACTACCCGCTGGCAAATGGCCAGACCAATGCCGGTACCACTATAAGTGGCTGGATTGTGTAGTCGCTGGAATGGGCTGAAAATACGGTCTTTGTAGCGTTCATCGAAGCCAATCCCGTTGTCGGCGACCGTAATCAGCCAGAACGGATGTTCAGCTTTGTCGGCCAGACGTGGGGGAAGCTCGTCGACGCGCGCCGGACGGGAGCGAATCTGAATCAGTGGTTGTGTGTCTGACCGGCCAAACTTGAGCGCGTTGGTAATCAGGTTCTGAAAGAGTTGGCGTAACCGCGAAGCATTGCCCTGAATGTCTGGGAGGGCCGAGACATCGACTGTGGCGTTCTTCTCAGCAATGGTCATTTCCAGATCGGCGGTAACGTCCTGTACCACGCTGTTGAGCGCAATAACCGCAAACGTATCGCGCTGGGTACTAATCTGCGAATACTCCAGCAAGTCTTTGATCAGCAGTTGCATCCGCTGGGCTGATTTCTGAATTCGTCGAACCATGTCGCGCTCGCCATCCGACAGGCTGTCTAAAAACTGGTTTCGCAGAATATCGCTGAACGCCTGAATACGCCGAAGAGGCTCCTGTAAATCATGCGAGGCAATATGGGCAAACTGCTGAAGACTTTCGTTAGAGCGTTGCAGCTCAACGTTGGCTTCTTTAAGCTCCTTTTCCTGCTGTTTGGCCGCCAGCTCGACCTTTTTCCGGTCGGTAATGTTGTTGAAGGTTACGACCACGCCGTTGAGGTCCTGCTTAACCGCTGACACTTCAAACCAGCCTTCGAGGCCAAACTCATCGCGGTAATACTGGCTGCTTTGTTCCGGTTCGCCCGTCTCGACCACGCGCGTGTACAAATCAAAGAAGCCGTTTTCCTTATTGCCGGGGAAAACCGTCAGCAGGGTTCGGCCAATGATCTCGTCGGGTGTCATAAAATTACTTCTGATGACCGCTGTGTTGGCGGTGTTCATCATGAAATCAACAATTTTGTGGCTCGAATCGCGCAGGGCGGTCATGGCAATGATGCTGTTGATCGAGGCATCCAGCGTGGTGCGTAGCTGATGAGCCTTTTGCTCCAGCGTATGCGTTTGCTCATTGACACGCTGTTGCAGAAAGGTTTCATTTTCTTTGTCGGCTGTGATGTCAATAACGGTGCCAACAAACTGATGCACGACGCCCTGGTCATTCAGGAATACCTGTCCGCTGGCCCGGATCCAGCGCAACTGATCGTTATTAGGCCCTGTCACCCGGTATTCATAATCAAAACGCTCTGCCCCCTTCGACTGGATAACGGCATCAATGGCCTGGCTGGCGGCTTCCCGATCATCCGGATGCAGCGCCTGCAAAAAAAGAGGGTAGGTGACAAACGCCGTCGTTGGGAAACCGAAAAGTTCTTTAGTCCGGTCAGACCAAATCAATTCATCGGTCAGTAGGCGATACTCCCAGGTGCCCATCCGGGCGGCTTCGAGGGATAATCGGAAACTGGCCTCAACAATTTGCGAATGCAGCTCTATCTGCTTGCGGTCTGTAACATCAACCAGCACGCCCGATAGCGTAAGGGGCTGATTGTCGCTGTTGTAGACCCCCATGCCCCGGGCGAGTACCCACTTTGTCTGGCCCCGGAGGCTAATCCGGTATTCGGCTTCGTAGGTGTTGCCCGAACGGATGGATTCATTGATAAGGCTCACTACCCGCTGTTGATCTTCCGGGTGAATTGAATCGGTAAACGCACTCAGTGGAAGGCCATCAATGCCGTCCTGTTCGTCGACGCCGAAAAAGCGCAGGAGGTTTCGGTCGCCTGTTACTTTATCCGCGCCAATATCCCAGAACCAGGTCGCAATCATACCAATGCTCAGGGCAGTCTGCAACTGGTCGTATGAACGTCGGAGTAACGTTTCTTCGGTGGGTACTAACGGATTTGATTGAGCAGCTAAGGGCTGGTTCATGCGTTAAAACAAGCGAAAAGGGGTGGCCAGAGCCCTGTTAACGACACAATAGCGGAGGCTTGTATGTCGTATAAGATCAATTATAACGCTCTCCGGAATGATGCAGATGGCCGGATTCTGGCCTTTATACAACAAGTAGGGGGCTCTGCGATGGCCTATTTAGTCAACCAGAATAAACTTGAATGGGCTAAAAATGTTTTGTAAAAGCGCGGGCGATGCAATCGTATCGTCAAGCAGTTTCATTTTTTTGTCTCAATGGTATCTGCAGACCGGCCGAGTTTTTTGAGCAGATTCGCTTCTGTGATTAGGTATTCTGGCCTACGATACAGCACGATGGCCCGTTTAACCCACGTCAGGGCCAGATCCCAATCGGCCGGTGATGCGCTCAAGTCCGAATAGGTACTGGCAAATTCGTGAAGCGAGTTCGCTACTTCCCAGGACGTAAGCGCACCAGTAAATGAGTGGTCGTCTGCTGATTTGGGTACAATTCTTTTGAGTGAGTCAGGGAATGAAGCCGAACGTCGTTTAGTCCAGGCAATACGTACAGAATCCTCTTTCTGCAACTCACCGGTTGTCTGACTCATTAGCTGGTTATCGGCGACAGAACTAGCGATGGTCCGGTATTTGGCAAAGTTTTTAGTTGCCTTGTAAAACCGGAGTCGGTAATCAATAGCTGTTTCCTGTTGCTGATCCTCCTGCTGTCTGGTAGATGGGTTAGTTAAAACCGTGCTGCGCTCATTATTGGTAATGACGGTTTCCAGCAATGCCTCATCCTTTGTGGCGCAGGCTTGCCGGAACTCGTTATTCAGCACGCGGTGTAGTGCCCCGGAAATAGACCGCGACAGACGCTGCTCTGTAAGATCGGATGTCGACGGAGAAGGTTGATTTTTGATTAAGTATGTAAACGCGCTGGTATTCGATGCCTGAATGGCGTCGCACACAAGCAATATGATTTCCGGCGTTGTGCGTTCCGACTCGGGCAAAGCACCGAGGTAGGCATCCAGCACATCACTCGTCGGCCGATTGAGTGTTTGCCGGGTTTTCAGGTATCGTTTAAGAAAATCCGGATTCCGTTTGCCGTTCGCATACTCTTTGTCTCCTTTGGCGAGGGTTGCTTTCAGCGGAGGAATAGCCAGCACAAGATCAGCCTGATTAATCATGGCGCTGACCCCGCCGTAACCCACCGATCGATGAACGAGACCGCCCTCGGGTGCTATGTACAGCGCCGTCGGGTAACTGGCAACTGCATAGTGCTTGGCCAGGGCGATACCTTCGCCTTTTTCGGCATCTGCCTGATAATTAATAAAGTGGGTATTGAATTTGGTGCCTAACCGGGCATCAGGAAAGGCTTCTTTCGCCATTCGTTTGCAGGGAGGGCACCAACTCGTAAATACATCCAGAAAAATGGGCTTGTTCTGGCGTTTGGCTTCCGCCAGCGCATCTTTCCAGGAGCCTTTAAAAAACGTGACACCGGCTGGCCCATCGGTCGGGTTCGCTAAAGCAAACCGGCTCAAACCGATGAAGACAATGTAGGCCAGTAACAGCCTTGGACCTGATAATTTCATTCCAGCAAGTTATCTCCCGAAGGTGGAAAAATAACCCTTTCGAACAAAATGCCGGTGGATGCTTACCGGCTAGACGGTGGTCTCGTTGGTTTCCAAATTGACAATGCCGTCTTTTTCAGGCAGGCTATTCGGGTAAGATGAAGGCTGTGCGTAGCCGGGTTTGGTTTCGGTCAGTACCGTTCTGTAGGCCTCTTCAACATAATCGGCCATGAAGGCGGCATCGTAGCGCTCCCGGCTAAGGTGGTAAGCCTCCTCAGCTACTTTCTTCCGCAGCTCATGATCGCTGTAGAGTCGTTCGATGGCATTGGCGAGTTGTTTTGTTTGCTGGGGATCGATCAAAAGTCCGTTGACGCCGTCCTGCACCAGTTCCTTCGAGCCATCTACGTGCGTAGCAATGACCGCCTTCCCCATCGCCATCGCTTCGATCAGGCCAATAGGCTGTCCTTCCCAGTGAGAGGGTAAACAATAAATATTGCTGGCGTGCAAAATGTCGGCAACATCCAGCCGGAAGCCATCGCGGATGATGCGTTTCTGAAGGCCGGTCTGCTCAATCGTATTCAGCACTTCCTGGTCGAGGTCCCCCTGGCCAATCATGAGCAGCGTAATATCCTGGTGTTGATCGGCTACGTGTTTAAACGCCCGAATCATCGTGATCGGATCTTTCTGAATGGTCATGCGTGCCATGAAAAGAACGACTACATGGCTGGCCGGTATATTGTAGGACGCCCGAATATCGCTGAACGATTGATCCCGACGGAACCGGGTCATGTCGATTCCGTTAAAAATTACCCTGGATTGAAAGCCTCTGATCAGTTGCTGGCCCGTGTGGTGGTTGGAATCCGATACGGTGATGGTTAACTGAGACCAGCGGGTTAATTTTCGCTCGGCTATGATCCGGGCCGTTTGGACCAGAAACGACTGATCCGAATGAAATGACCATCCGTGCACGGTATAAATAACGGGGATGTTACACTGTTTGGCCGCCCAGATAATGTTCATGTTTGCCCGCGTACCATGGGCGTGTACCAGATCAATTTTCTCTTCCTGCAATAAGACTTTCACCTGGTTCCACATGCGAAAATTAACCGGACTTTTTCCGTCAATAACATACGTGGCTATTCCATTTTCCCTAAGTTTGTCGACCATCGGGCCGGGCGTGAAAGACAGGACGACCGGTTCAAATTGTTGCTTGTTTAAAAAGTGTACCAGATTGAGTATGTGACTTTCTCCTCCGCCAATTTGCCCCTGGCGAATGGCGAGAAGAACTTTTATTTTGGTGGTCATACGTATGGGTAGCTGTGTACTAGGCCGATGTCAAAACCAGACTGGTTCGTTTGCTAATCAACTGATACACGGGATGGTTTTAGCTATTAGACTGTATACTTTCGCTTTAGTCAGTTTTTGTTTACTGATCTTGCGGCTTTATTTCTCTCCCTTTATCCGGTCTGTTTACTTTATAGTTTTTGTTGGATATAGAAAGTAGTTGAATGCTGTAATAGGTGTCATATTTATTAGTTACGGTAGATTTTTAGTTACTATGCTCGAAACAGAACGATTACGAATCGATAAATTTTCTGTTGACGATGCCGCATTTATGCTGACGTTGCTCAATACCCCTTCCTGGATTCAATTTATTGGGGATAGGAGTGTACGAACGTTAACCGATGCACAAGCGTACATTTTGACCGGGGCTCTAAGAAGCTACGAACAGCATGGTTTTGGGCCATACCTGGTCAAACTAAAGACCAACGGGCAGCCCATTGGTCTCTGTGGTTTGTTTAAGCGGGACTCCCTGAACGATCCGGATATTGGGTTTGCTTTTCTCCCTGATTACGCCGGTAAAGGGTACGGATTCGAGTCGGCCATGGCTGTGCTGAATTACGCGCGGGAGACATTGGGGCTGACGCGCATTATTGGCGTTACGTTGCCGACCAATCACGATTCGATTCGTCTGCTCGAAAAAATAGGCCTTCGTTTTGAGGGCAACGTCCGTTTCAGGGCCGATGGCAAAGAAAGTTGGCTGTTTGGTTCTCCAGTGAGTAAACTATAACTTTTTCCGGGCTTCCTCCCATTGGGTAAAGGCTTTTCGGTAGATCGTATGCCGGTCCAGATCGGGTTGAAACGTATTTCCAAAAGCCACTCGCTCGGCGGCCTCGTCCAGTGTTTTGACGACACCCGTCGCTTTCATGGTGAGCAGAATAGCGCCCATTGAGCCACTTTCATTACTGGCATTGAGCCGAACAGGTACTCCCGCCATGTCAGCCAGCATTTGCACCCACAAGTCCGACTGAGCAAAGCCGCCGTTGGCGTGAATAACCCGGGCCGGGCCGGTATGATTCGTTAGCAACTCATTTATACTGAGTAAATTGAACAGTACACCTTCCAGCGACGCCCGAATGAAATGAGCCCGCGTATGCAGCCAGTCTACGTGTAGGTACGCCCCCCGAACTGAAGCATCCCACAGCGGTGCCCGTTCGCCCTGGAGGTAGGGGAGGAACAACAGCCCATCAGCGCCGGGTGCAATGGTGGCCGCTTCGGCCAGAACAGCGTCAGTATCCTGCCCGGTAAGCTTTTCGGTTACCCACTCCAGTACGTTGCCACCGTTGTTGGTCGGGCCGCCAACCACGTAATAGCCTTCATCGAGGTAGTAGCAAAACAAACGGGCTTCGGCGTCGCGGAGCGGTTTCCGAACGGTCTGGCGAATGGCTCCGCTGGTACCGATGGTGAGGGTAGCCGTTCCTTTCTTGATCGCACCCGCACCCAGATTGGCCAGACACCCGTCTGACGCGCCAATGATCAGCGAAACACCTTCTTTCAAGCCTGTATCGGCTGTTTCCGGCCGGGGCTGAAACGGGCGCTGGAGGGTTGTCGAAACTGGGGTTGATAACTGATCGGCCCGGACGCCGGCAAACTTCATTGCCCGTTCACTCCACTCACGTTTGCTCTCGTTGAAGAGCCCCGTGGCGGTGGCGATGGAGTAGTCAATTTCGAATTCACCCGTCAGCTTGTGCCACAGGAACTCCTTGATCGATCCGAAATGGGATGTCCGGCGCAGCAGACGCGGGTCGTTTTCGCGTATCCAGGCTAGTTTGCAAAGCGGAATCATGGGGTGAAGGGGCGTGCCCGTTTCGGCATAAATCGCTTTACCCAGATCGGCCTCGGTGCTTCGTAATGTGTTGGCTTGCTCTTCGGCCCGGTTATCGGACCACAGGATGGCATTGCCCAGTGGTGAGCCGTCGACGTCCATGGGGAGCAAGCTGTGCATGGCCGTGCAAAAAGCGATATGTGTAATGGCGTGGCCACCCTCCGCCAATTCTTTGTTTACTTCGGTAAGGACCTGAACGAAGGCCGACCAGATTTCGGCCGGGTCCTGTTCGGCGTAACCATGCTCGGGAGTAATGGTCGTAAGCGGGGTAGACGCATGGGCCAGAATCTGGCTCAGGTCTGATGGCATGGCCAGTGCTTTGATATTGGTGGTGCCGACATCAACGCCAACGAAACAGTTCATAAGGTAGGGAATCAAAAAGTCAGATACGAAAGATTCGCTGAGAAGAAGAAAAACGCACGCCGGTTTGTTGAAAGCCCCCGTGAATTTATTCCCTTCTCAGCGAATCTCTATGTAGTAACTAGTATTTAGCCAAATTGTAAAAAGATACGGCATTCGCGCCGAAAACTTTTGCCCGAGTCTCTTCGCCCCAGTCGCTGACGTAGTCTTCAACCAGCGTTTTTACCTGCGTATAATTGGCGGCTACCAGGCATACCGGCCAGTCAGAGCCGAACATGATTCGGTCGGGGCCAAAGCTCTCGAAGATGACATCCATGTACGGAAAGAAATCTTTCTTGCTCCAGTCCTGCCAGTCGCCTTCGGTAACCATGCCCGAGAGTTTGCAGAAAACGTTTTTGTTTTTGGCAATCTCGACCATAAAATTCGACCAGCGGCTGATCTCTTTCTTCTTGATGTACGGTTTCGCCAAGTGGTCGATCACGAATGATACGTCGGGAACGGCGCGTACCAGATGCAGGGCCGCTTTCAACTGCGTCGGATAGATCAGAATGTCGTAGGTCAGGCCAAAATCGGCTAGCCGGCGAATGCCTTCCACCACGGCTGGCCGCGTCAGAAAGTCGTCCGGCTCACCCTGGGCTACATGACGATACCCTTTGATCACCTTATGCTGCGACAAATCCTGCAAGCGTTCGGGTAACTGCGCTGACTGCAAATCGACCCAGCCGACTACGCCTTTGATGATGTCGTAGGTTTGCGCCATACGAACCAGAAAGATCGTTTCTTCTTCCGACTGCGATGCCTGAACGGCCACACAGCCATCGATGCCGTTTTGTTTCAGAACCGGTTCCAGATCGGCGGGCAGAAAATCCCGCCGAATGGTCGCCATGTCATCCGTAATCCAACTGTCCCGTACCGGATCGAAATGCCAGAAATGTTGGTGAGCATCAATTGTCATGATACTCCCTAGGTAAATGCCACGGCAGTTTGTTTCTGCTCGCCCAGCCCTTCGATGCCTAGTTCGACAACATCACCGGGTTTGAGGTAACGTGGGGGCTTCAGCCCTAAACCAACGCCAGCCGGTGTTCCCGTCGAAATAACATCGCCCGGCAGCAGCGTCATAAACTGACTGATGTAGCTGACCAGCGTTGGTACGTCGAAAATCATGTCGTCGGTGTTAGAATTCTGCAACTCTTCTCCGTTGACTTTCAGCCACAGATTCAGCCCATTTGGGTTCGGGACGTCCTCTTTCGTAACCAGGTATGGTCCCAGTGGCGCAAAGGTGTCGGCGCTTTTGCCCTTCACCCATTGACCGCCCCGCTCCAGTTGCCAGGCCCGTTCGCTATAGTCATTGTGCAGGGCATAGCCCGCAATGTAATCCATAGCCTGATCCAGTTCAACGTAGCTGGCGCGCTTGCCGATGATAATGGCCAACTCGACTTCCCAGTCCGTTTTTTCGGACCGCTTCGGAATCACAACATTGTCATTAGGTCCGCAAAGGGCCGTTGTCGACTTGAAGAACAAAATCGGTTCCGCCGGGGTAGGGGCATTGGTTTCGGCGGCATGTTTGGCGTAGTTCAGACCAACGCAAACGATCTTTGACGGACGCTTTACGCAAGGGCCGAAACGCTCTTCAGGTCCTATTTCAGGACACGTATGGGCATGGGCCGACAGCCAGTGAGTGAGTCGTTCGGGGCCATTGGTCGCAAAAAACGATTCGTCGTAATCTTCGCCAAAATGGGTTACGTCGATATGCTGGCCGGTGGGTAGCACCACACCAGGGTGTTCGTGATCGGGCGAGCCGAAGCGGAAGAGTTTCATGCAGGAAAGAGATTCGTTGAACGGAAAGCAAATTAAGCCGCAAGTTTAACCATTCTGGCTAAAACCCGGCCTATGCAAGGAAAAGTAAACGAGGCTAGCACTACACGCAGAAACCTGTGTTCGGTTTAGGTAAGCGTTATTAGGAACCGTGGCACAGGCTTCTGTAAATGTATACATCAGTTGTTAAGCCGAATGAATCCGCCATCCAGCGGGTAATCGCAACCGGTAACGAAGCCCGCTTCGTCGGAGCACAGATACAGCGCCAGGGCACCTACTTCGCTAGGTTCGGCCATGCGGCCAATGGGCTGCGTTTTTGATAATTTTTCGAACATTTCAGCTTCCTGACCAGGATAGGTTTTGGCCAGAAATCCATCGACGAAGGGCGTGTGAACCCGCGCGGGCGAGATGCAGTTACAGCGAATGTTATCGCGCAGGTAATCTTTGGCCACCGACAATGTCATGGTCAGTACAGCCCCCTTACTCATGGAATACGCAAACCGATCGGGAATACCGACCGATGCCGCCACCGATGCCATGTTCAGAATTACACCACCACCGTTTGCCTTCAAATGAGGAATCGTGGCATACAGGCAGTTGTAAACGCCTTTGATGTTGATGCGGAAAATCCGGTCGAAATCGGCTTCTTCCGTTGTGTCGGCTTTGCCAATGTGGGCAACACCCGCATTGTTGACCAGAATATGGATGGGTGATTGTTGGGCAATCGTCCCGATCAGTTCGACTACCTGCGCCTGGTTCGATACATCAATGGTATGTGCCTGTGCCTGACCGCCGGCCGACGTAATATCGCTGACGACCTGCTGCGCCAGATCACCATTGATTTCCAGGATGTGTACGCTGGCCCCCGCCTGGGCAAACGCCTGAGAAATAGCCAGCCCAATACCGCTGGCCCCGCCTGTAACAAGCGCCGTTTTGTTTTTGAGAGAGAACATAGAGAGAAAAGAGTGAAAGAGCGAAAGAATGAAAGAGCGAATGAGCGAATGAGCGGGCTGGCGCAACAGAGAAAACCTGATACTGGTTGTTTACTAATGCGCCAGCCCGCTCATTCACTCATTCGTTCTTTCGCTCTTGACGCTTTCTTTCGTCAATTTATAGTGAAACGCCCCGTTTCCAGGGAATGAAATCATCCTGACCCAATCGTTCGGCCTGGGTAATCTCGTCGCCCGAGGCCAGCCGGATAATGTATTCCAGCATAGCATGTGCGTTTTGCTCGATGCTTTGCTCGCCGTCAATAACGGGGCCGCTGTCGAAATCGATCACATCGGGCATCCGGTTCTTGAGGGTTGTATTGGTCGATACTTTCACGACGGGGCAGACAGGATTACCGGTTGGCGTGCCGAGTCCCGTGGTAAAGACAATGACGTTGGTGCCCGATCCGGCCATACCCGTGGTGGCTTCAACATCGTTGCCCGGCGTACAGAGCAAGTTGAGGCCGGGGGTTCTGGCGGGTTCGGCGTAGTCCAGTACATCGGCAACGGGTGCCGTGCCACCTTTTTTGGCTGCCCCCGCCGATTTGATTGCATCCGTAATCAGGCCGTCCTTAATGTTGCCCGGCGAGGGATTCATGTCGAAGCCTGACCCGGCGGCCTGCGCCTGCGCCGAGTAATCACCCATCAGCGTAATAAACTTCTGTGCTTTGATAATATCGTCGGTCCGGTTGATCAATTCCTGCTCGACACCGTTGAGTTCGGGGAATTCGGCCAGCACCGTTTTGCCACCCAGAGCCACCAGAATATCTGACATTTGCCCCAGGGCCGGGTTCGCCGAAATGCCGGAAAACCCGTCGGAGCCTCCGCATTTAAGGCCAACCGTTAACGCACTGAGTGGGGCAGGCTTCCGTTCGAGTTTGTCGATCTCTACCAGCCCCAGAAACGTTTCTTTAACAGCCTGCGACATCAGGGCGTATTCTGTACCGGCCTGTTGCTCAAACAACAGCAGCGGTTTGTTGAATTTCGGGTTCTGCCGTTTGATTTCTGCCGAAATCATATCGGCCTGCAAATGCTGACAGCCCAAACTAAGTACCGTTGCCCCGGCTACATTAGGATTGTTGATGAACCCGGCCAATAGCGAGCACAGGTAATTTGAGTCCTGCCGGGTGCCCCCGCAACCCATCTCGTGGGTCAGAAATTTGATGCCATCAACGTGTTTGAAAGGCCGATTTTGTTGGTAGTGAGTAGCTTGCTGCTGCGCCGAGCGTCGGACCGGCTCATCAACGAACGGCTGCATCTTTCTGGCAATATTCATTTCCCCTGCTCTGTAGAGGCTCAGTAATTCATGTACCTGTGTCCGGTAGGTGTCGGGCTGTGCATAGCCCAACTCGCGCTCAAAAGCGTCTTTGAGAATGAGAACGTTCCGATTTTCGCAGAAAACCAATGGTACAACCAGCCAGTAGTTGCGGGTGCCAACGCTGCCATCGGCCCGGTGGTACCCCATAAACGTCCGATCGGCCCAGTCCGAAATGCTGGGTGGCTGCCAGGTGAAGGGCTGTTTTTTGTCGAGCCCGTAGCGGTCGGCATCATGCTTCAGATTAAACGTCGTGATGGGTTCCCCCCGACGAATGGGCCGGGTGGCTTTGCCAACCAATACGCCGTACATAGTAATGGGGTCGCCGGGTTGCCGATCTTCAGTCACAAATTTGTGCTTGGCCTCAACGGCATAGGGTAAATCGTACGTCGTGTTATCGAATTCTATTTGTTCGCCGGCGGCCAGATTACGCAACGCAACAATGACGTTATCGGCAGGGTGAACTTTTAATACACGGGCAGGCATCTGAGAATTAATAAGTTATAGATCGGTAAGTAGAAATGGACATAAATATACCACCTCCGGCAAAAACTTTGCTCAACTCTGTTGCGAATGTGACCGCCATTGCCAAGTTTTGACAATTGAATTCCTCCCTTACTCATGCCTTCTCCGTTGTCTGTTTCTCAAACTGGCCTTGCCGCCAGCCCGGCAAGGCCCGGCCTGGCGTGGCCGGGTCGTCTGATGTCCATGGATGCCTACCGGGGCTTTGTGATGATCTTGATGGCCGCCGAAATGCTGCAATTCGAGCATCTGCATGAAGCGTTTCCTGGTAGTGCGTTCTGGGCCTTTCTGGCTCATCACCAGAGTCATGTAGCGTGGGCAGGTTGCTCCCTGCACGACCTTATTCAACCGTCGTTCTCGTTTCTGGTCGGGGTGGCGCTGCCGTATTCAATGGCCAGCCGGGCGGAGTTGCAGCAATCGGCCACTGCTCAATTCGGGCGGGCGTTGCGCCGGTCGCTGATTCTGATTTTGCTGGGTATCTTTTTGCGATCGATCCACGCTGACCGGACAAATTTTACGTTTGAAGATACGCTGACGCAGATTGGCCTGGGCTATCCGTTCCTGTTTTTGCTGGGTAAAATAAACACGCGCGCCGTCTGGGTGGCCCTGATCGTTGTTCTGGCTGGGTATTGGCTGGCCTTTGTACTTTATCCGGCCCCCGGCACCGACTTTTCCTATACCGCAGTTGGCGTTCCGGCAAACTGGCCCGAGCATTACCGCGGCCTGATGGCTCACTTTAACAAAAACAGTAACCTGGCCTGGGCCTTCGACACGTGGTTTCTCAATCTGTTTCCGCGCGAGAAACCGTTTTTGTTCAACGGGGGCGGGTATGCCACGCTCAGCTTTATTCCAACGCTGGGTACCATGCTGCTGGGTTTACAGGCCGGGCGTTGGCTCCGGTCGGGACTAACCCAACAGGAAATACTGAAGCGATTACTGTTCGCCGGAGCCGTTGGTCTGGCCGCTGGTGTGTTCCTGCACGTACTGGGAATCTGCCCGATCGTGAAGCGCATATGGACCCCTGCCTGGGTGTTGTTCAGCGGAGGCTGGTGTTTCTGGCTGCTCGCCTTTTTCTATGGTGTTATTGATATGGCTAACAAACGAGACTGGGCCTTTCCCCTCATCGTTGTTGGTATGAACTCCATTGCTATTTACTGCCTGGTTCATTTGATTGATCGGTTCATCGTTACGTCACTGTATACGCACCTGGGGAAAGGGCCGTTCTTGTGGCTCGGGTCCGCTTACGAAGAGTTCCTGGTCGGGTTTGTTACGTTAGGCATTTTTTACCTTATCCTCTGGTGGATGTATCGCCGGAAACTTTTCATTCGCATCTAAGTACATGATTACAGCCAATATTCTGAATCTGTTCGATCAGACCATTTCGTATGGTACTATCTCGGTTGATAAGGGCCGCATTGCCCGGATTGACCGGCTGGGTCCCGAACGCCCCGGTGAGCCGTATGTGTTACCGGGCTTCGTGGATGCACACGTTCACATTGAAAGCTCATTGCTGACGCCCCCGCAGTTTGCACGTCTGGCGGTAGTTCATGGCACCGTAGCTACTGTATCGGACCCGCACGAGATCGGGAATGTGTTAGGCGTTGCGGGCGTCAACTACATGGTCGAAGAGGCCCGCCGGGTACCGTTCAAGTTTATGTTCGGGGCACCATCCTGCGTTCCCGCTACCCCCTTCGAAACCGCCGGGGCAACCATCAGCGCCCAGGATGTCAGTGCTTTGCTGGCCCAGGATGAAATTGGCTACCTAGCCGAGGTGATGAACTTTCCGGGGGTGTTGCACAATGACCCCGACATGCTGGCTAAAATTGCGCTCGCCAAAGCGTTTGACAAACCTGTCGATGGCCATGCGCCCGGTTTGACTGGCGACGAGGCACAACGGTACATGGATGCTGGTATCAGCACCGACCACGAATGTTTTACGTATGAAGAAGGACTGGACAAAGCCCGGCGCGGTATGAACATTCTGATTCGGGAGGGGAGCGCGGCCCGTAACTTCGATGCCCTGATTCCTCTGCTGGCCGAATTTCCAGCGCAGATCATGTTCTGTTCGGACGATAAGCACCCCGATACGCTAGTGGAAGGGCACATCAACCAATTGGTCGTGCGGGCATTGCAAAAAGGCCATTCGCTTTGGCAGACCTTACAGGCAGCTTGCCTGAATCCGGTGCTTCATTACCGATTACCCGTTGGGCTGTTGCGCGAGGGCGACCCCGCCGATTATATTGTCGTCGCGGATTTGAGCGAACTGCGTGTCGAGCAGACTGTGATCAATGGCGAGATTGTCGCTCAGAATGGTCAGTCGATGATTCCGGATTTACGGAGTGAACACGTCAACCAGTTCGGCTGCTCCCCCAAAACCCCGACCGACTTTGCCGTAAACGCTGATCTTTCGAACGGTGTGCCGCTCATCCGTGTCATCGAAGCGCTCGATGGGCAGCTCATTACCAACGAAATTCATCAGGAAGCCAGGGTCGACGATGGCCGGGTCGTAGCTGACACGAGTCGGGATATACTGAAACTGGTAGTTGTAAACCGGTATCAGGATGCGCCCCCGGCCATAGCCTTTATTAAAAATGTGGGGTTGAAGCAGGGCGCCATTGCGTCGTCGGTCGGGCACGATTCGCATAACATTACGGCCGTTGGCTGTGACGACGAAAGTATATGCCGGGCCATTAATCTGGTTATTGAGGCAAAAGGTGGTTTGTCGGTCGTGGGAGGAAGTGACGGACATGGAGCACTCCGGTTTATGCAATTGCCTTTACCGGTAGCGGGCTTAATGACCGATTCGGATGGCTACGAGGTAGCCAGTCAGTATGCAGCGCTGGATCAGTTCGCCAAACACGTGTTAGGCAGTACACTGGCGGCTCCCTTTATGACCCTATCCTTCATGGCCTTACTTGTGATTCCTTCGCTGAAGCTAAGCGATAAAGGATTATTTGATGGGCAAAGGTTCCGTTTTACCCCTCTTCAAATAGTTAAACAGCCACTTTAAAAAATTTTATTCGCTGACTGTTTTAAATTCTATTTTTTATGGGTACGTTTACACTCCTCAAGGCTATTCCTAACCTTAACCTCTCACATACCGACTATGGCCCGCTCACGCTCCCAAACAGGCCCCGACGACGAAACACTCTGGAATCAGTTTCGCGGTGGCGATGAAAATGCGTTTGCCCGATTGTACCAAAATTATGTTCAAACCCTCTACCACTACTGCGCTCACTTTGCTACTGATCGCGCGTTGATTAAAGATTGCATCCACGACCTGTTTGTTGAGTTGTGGAAACATCGCACCACCATTGGACCAACAACCTCTGTGCGTTTTTACCTGATGGCTTCCATCAAACGCAAACTGGTTCGACACTTAACGGCTGAACAGAAACTGGTCAGTCAGGACGATATGATCAATGGCCGTCGCGTTGGCGACACGTTACCCGGCGCTGATCCATCCCACGAAAACCTGTTGATTGCCCACGAAGAAGATTCGTTCATGACAGATTGCCTGCACCAGGCTCTCGATAAACTTCCCCGCCGTCAGCGTGAAGCCGTTCACCTGCGGTATTTCCAAAACATGAGCAACGAAGAAATTTCTTCGCTCATGGAAATCAATATCCAATCCGTTTACAACCTGATCTTTGGTGCCATGAGTAACCTCAAGCGGTATGTTACGCTCGAGACTGTGTCGCTCTGAGGTCGTATACCCCTAAACTTTTCTAGTCCCGATAATGGCCCGCCCGTTATCGGGATTTTTAGTTTCGCTGACCGGGGTTTGGCTTCTCTGTCAATTACGAAATCCGCGTTCGTCTGTATCGGGTCGGTTTAACCCGTGCAGAACCCAATTCGATTTTGTAAAGACTCCATTGTTCGGGTAACTTCGCTGAATGAATACAGACTCAACGCCCCTGCCTGAGCGGGTTCGCCCACGCGTTCTCGATGATGTAATTGGCCAGCGCAAACTCATTGGCCCATCGGGTGCACTGCGCCGGGCCGTCGAATCAGGCCGTTTGCCTTCCATGATTTTATGGGGTCCGCCGGGCGTTGGTAAAACAACACTGGCGTTGCTGCTGGCCGAGGCTGTTAAACGCCCCTTCATTGCCCTAAGCGCCATCAATTCGGGCGTCAAGGAAATCCGGGATGTACTGGGTCGGCCGAGCGGGTTGTTCTCCCCGGTGGTATTCATTGATGAAATTCATCGATTCAATAAAAGCCAGCAGGATGCCCTGCTCGGAGCGGTTGAGAAAGGGCAGATTACCCTGATCGGTGCTACTACGGAAAATCCTTCTTTCGAAGTTAACAGCGCCTTGTTATCGCGTTGTCAGGTTTATGTACTGGAAGGGCTCAACCGGGAGGAACTGATCCAGCTGATTGACCGGGCCATTGCGCAGGACTCGTTCCTCCGAACAAAAAAGATTACTGTCGAATCGTACGACGCCTTGCTGCGGTTATCGGGCGGGGATGGGCGTAAACTGCTCAATTTGCTGGAACTGGTCGCTTCGGCGCACGTTTCTGCGGACCCCCTGACCATCACCGACGAGGGCGTAACCTCCGTTGCCCAGCAGAACATCGCCCGCTATGATAAGTCTGGCGAACAGCATTACGATATTATTTCGGCCTTTATCAAATCCCTGCGGGGCTCCGATCCCAACGCGTCTTTGTACTGGATGGCGCGTATGATTGTGGCGGGTGAAGACCCGGTTTTCATTGCTCGCCGGATGCTGATCATGGCCTCCGAAGACATTGGCAATGCCAACCCAACGGCTCTGATCATGGCTTCCGAAGCCGTGCAGGCCATTCGGGCGATCGGGATGCCGGAAGGCCGGATTATTTTATCGCAGGTGGCGGTATACCTGTCCACATCGCCCAAGAGCAACGCCAGTTATGTGGCTATTGACGAAGCTATTGCGCTGGCTGAACAGACCGCTCATTTGCCCGTACCCCTCCACCTGCGAAATGCTCCTACAAAACTGATGAAAGAGATTGGCTACGGAAAAGAGTACCAGTATGCTCACGGTTACGAAGGCAATTTTGCCCTCCAGAACTTCCTGCCCGATGAATTGAAAGGGCGCAAATTGTACGATCCCGGCCGTAATGCCAGAGAAGCCGAAATTCGGCGGAGTTTGCAGAAATGGTGGGGCGACTGGTATGGGTACTAAACGGGAGTGAGACTAGCGAAATAATTTACGCTTGAGTTTCTGCCAGCGGGAAGGTGACTTGATAGTACAGATACCTCCTGTACTAATTGTGACGACTTTTCCTTGCATCTCAATTAGTTCACGCACAACAATATCATTGAGAACATAGGTCATGATCGACGGGGAAGCGCTGAATGAACTTGTTTTTGGAATATAACCCTGGCTATAAACGTAGGCCGTCATATCAGAAGTGAACGGTTGACAGGAAACCTCTAGTTTAAAATGACCGGCACTGTCGGTTTGCGTTCTCACGTAATCGGCGAGTCGTCCAATACTAACGTCAGCACTCTGCACCGGCACAAGATTTCCGCTCGAATCCAAGCTCATAACACGCCCGCTAATCGTCCACTTTTTGTCTAAACCGGACGCGTATTGATCAGGCTCTGATATCGCGTTGGTGTCAGTTCGAATGGTAGTCGGACGAGTCGAAGCTGTTTGTACGGACTGGTCGCTTTGTCCAGGTTGCGCTTTGGCCGTTTGCCAGCCTACTAAACTCATCGTCAGTACTCCGATCCATCGACGCCAGATCTGAACCGTCTGTTCAGTTGACGTAGCTAATGGACGATTTAGCTGTTCGTCGCGAAAACGTCCGCAGCTTGCTTCGGTCGTCTTGCTGAGACGCCTTACTAATTCCTGATCAGAAAGAGCCGTGTAATCGACGACTGTTTTCTGGCATTGAGCACAAAATCGGCCCTGTTGGTTGGGTTGCATGTCGTCCCAGCGTTCAGGACAGGGACTTGGAATCTGGACGGTAATAGAACGCATACCATTTTTATTAACTGTGTAACTGACGAACAGAGCCGCTGTTTTATTACCCCCAATCTACAGAAAGCCAAGAATAAACTAATCTTAAGTGCGTTAAAAAGTGCTATATATTCTTTGATTGAGCTAGCATTCATTCGCTTTTCTGTTGAGCCTGTTTAACGCTTCGAAAATTAAAAACGCTACTCAAGAGAAAGTTTAAAAAGCTTCACTGAATTGTAAGCGATTTGACGTTCAACGGCCCGGTTGAGCGATGATAACAACGTCCTGCAAGGGCGATGGGTTGGGGTTGATCGGGGAGTCGGCCAGGGGTATGGCTATACTACCAGTTGTCCGCTCGTAGAAAAATCCGGTAAACCGGCCCACACTTCCCTCATAGTCAGAAGAGGCCCTATTTTTTAAAAGAGAAAACTGGTAGTCAGCGTTGGTCAGTCTGACAAATACTTCTTTACTAAGGGTAAACCGTGAGCCCTTACGCCAGTAATCTGTTTTTATCGTTAGCTGATCCGAACCCGTTGCCTCCAGGGTTATCGTGAAATTAGTCACCCCGATTTTGTTGATGCCGGGCCTGTACCCCGCCGGACCCGGTAGCACAGAGAACAGCGTATCGCCCGATGCTATGTACGCCGTAACAACATACCGGCCCACGGCTCCGGCAGCTACACCCGTAAGCTTATCGTCGGACTGACAACTGAGGAAGCCAGCAAGCGCAACAAAAAAGAGAAGCCTACTAATCGAATTGGCGGCTATATGGTTAATAGTCAATGATGCTCTTGTTAGGTGAACGGGGTGTCAGTTGCAAAGTAAACAGAGAACAGATAGAATGGATAGGTGTATCTGAACAGTTTTTATGACGGACAACTTTGACGCGTTTCATCAGGCTATTCTTCATCTTAATCCAGGCGTTACCGACCAGGAGTGGGCCTACTTTCAACAAGGATTAACGTGGCATAGTCTGGCTGCGAAAGACTTTTTTATCGAAGCCGACAAGCCGAACCAATGGCTGGGTTTCGTGACCAGCGGACTCATTCGGGGCTATTACGTGAATGAGGCTGGCGAAGAAATTACCACCTTCTTTGTTACTGAAAATAGCTGGGTTACCGATTATCCGTCCTTACTGATGCGGAAGCCCAGCCGTTATAATTTTCAATGCCTTGAGCCAACAACATTGGTTCGGGTTTCTTATGGGCACATACAAAGCGGCTACGCCCAGTTTGTGGGTTTCGAACGAAATGGGCGCCTGATAGCCGAAGAAATTCTGAAACAGCAGCAGCAACGAATCGAAAGTTTTCAGTTCGATTCGGCAGAGCAGCGTTACCTTGATTTTATTCGGGAGAATCCAAGCTTATTCAACCGGATTTCTCTCACGCACCTGTCCTCCTATCTGGGTATCGAGCGCCCTTCACTCAGCCGCATTCGCCGAAAATTAGTGGGTCTCTGACGCTTTGTAACCTAGGTTACACGTGGGGTCTGGTCGCCAGAATACCTTTGTGTATCACTAAAACGCAACGGCTATGTATCACTTCATTGTTAAACAAAAAGTAAGAAAATCGTTTGAGTTGGTCAATCAAAGGCGCTTTACGGAACTGGTCAACGATATGGCACTCAATGTACGCCACAGCTTTGCCGGTGACCACGCCCTGGGTGGTGTCCGCAACGATCAGGCTGCTGTTAAAGCGTGGCTGGAACGGCTGGGTCGAGTAACACCCAACCTGCACATCACCATCAATCACATCAATGTTGAGGGATGGCCGCACCGTACGTTAGCGATCGTTCGCTGGACGGCTACGGCCACTCTCGAAAATGGAGACCCGTACCTGAATAAAGGCGTTCACTTCATTACTTTAAAATGGGGTAAAGTTATCGAGCTGGATGTGTACGAAGATACGCTGGCGGTTTTTAACGGGTTGGAGAAACAGTATAAAGCCGGGATACTGGAAGCTAAAGCTCCTCAGATCATTAGCTAATGACATTATTCGCCATCAGCTATAACAACAAGCCACTTATTCCATGAGCCGGACTTCTAACACAATAGATTAGCGCCGTCTTCCGGCTGGACCAGAAGACAGCGCCATAAGCTACCGCTGAACAGAATCTACCGCTGAATTAACAGGCGCAGTGTAGTTGGTGATTGCCCGACCGGCACAAGCCGAATCAGATACAGGCCGTCAGGTAACTGACTAGTGTTAAGACGATATGGCTCTGGGGGAGCAACATCCAGTTTTGTTTGCCAGATCGTATGGCCCTGCAGATCGTTCAGGTACATATCCACCGATTGTTGAGGGGCGGAGCTGAGGTCAATCAACACATGGTCTCGGGCCGGGTTGGGCCATAGCCTGAAAGAGACACTCGCTTCCGGAGCACCTGATCTGGCTCCGTTCGAACAAGTCCTCTCGATAATGCTCCATTGCTGTTGGAATCCGGTGCCCAGCGGCATCTGACTCATGGAGGCCCCCTCCGCCAGACTGGCGTTGCGAACCGAGAGCGCCTTGCCCGAGTTACGGTTGAGCAGGCTGACGTAGCCCTCCCCGTTGCGTACCAGCCGCCACTGCTGATGCGAGCCGCCCCAGTAGGTCCACTGTTCCAGCAACGCGTCATCGGCACTCGAGCCACCCGCCACCTGGATGGCCTTCTGGGTGGCCAGGGTGGTGATGCTGACGAAGCCGCCGTCGGTGGGGGTCATTCGCCAACCCTGGCTGAGCTTATTGGCGTCGGTTAGCTGGAGGATGGGGTCGGCGTCGTTCTGGGCGGAGGGACCGACGGCGAGCACTTTACCGCTGAGCCGGGAAACGAGCCGGTAGCACTTGTTGGCTTCTACCGCCGAGACCGAACCCGGCGACGAGGACGTGGTTGATGTCGGCGTCGTGCTAACTTCTACTCCCCCCGACCAGCCGTTACCTGCACGCGTATAAACCCGGAAATAATAGGGCTGCCCCGCTGTCAGGTCTGTTACGACCACTGACGCCGAGGTTCCCTGAAAGAGTACCTTGCCGCCCCCGGGCAAACCAGAGCCATTTCCTGTGAAACTGGCGTTGGCGGTGTAGCTGGTCTCCAGAGGCAGGTCCGTTAGAGCAGAGCCAGCTTTGCCTACCACCAGCACCTTGTCGAAACTGAGTGTGGGGTTGGTCCAGTTGAGCCGCACACTGCTGCTACTGAGCACTGTAGCCGTCAGGTTGGCGATATTTAACCTGGGCGAACTGCAGTCCGGGTAAATCTTAACCGAATCCTGAGCCGACAGATTGTTGTAGTCGGTCACCTTCACTGTTATTACATAATAATAGTCATCCCCATCGCAGCCCACGGGCGAAATGTCGACAACCGGATTGGTGCCGGATGTAGTTTTGATAAGCTGTTCGCGGTTGTTGCGACGCAGCTTTACCTGCCAGATCTGGGAGCTGATGGTGTTACCGGAGACCGTAGCCCCCAGAGTATAACTGGTGGCCTTGTCGAGCGGGTATTTGGCGTTATTGACCGGATTGATAATTTTGACCGTCGGACCGCCGTTGCTGAGTTTGACGTAAAACGTCTGAACCGGACTGCGCAGTCCCTTGCTGTCGATGATCGTCAGTTGCACCGTATAATTGAGAATTAGCCCGACGCCCTGACTACCAGCCCTGGCGGTAAACACTTTCACCGGGTTGGCTTCGCTGGAGTAGCTACTGCCATCCCCAAAGTTCCATTCGTAGGTAATCGGATCCCCGTCAGGGTCGTACGATTTGCTGGCTGTAAAGGTCACGCTCAAGGGCGAACTGCCCGTTAAGGAGGTCGACGTAGCTACGGCTACAGGTGCCTGATTCGCAGCAGGTGTGTCAGTGCAACTGCGTTCCTCAATGCTCCATTGCTGTTGGAATCCGGTGCCCAGCGGCATCTGACTCATGGAGGCCCCCTCCGCCAGACTGGCGTTGCGAACCGAGAGCGCCTTGCCCGAGTTACGGTTGAGCAGGCTGACGTAGCCCTCCCCGTTGCGTACCAGCCGCCACTGCTGATGCGAGCCGCCCCAGTAGGTCCACTGTTCCAGCAACGCGTCATCGGCACTCGAGCCACCCGCCACCTGGATGGCCTTCTGGGTGGCCAGGGTGGTGATGCTGACGAAGCCGCCGTCGGTGGGGGTCATTCGCCAACCCTGGCTGAGCTTATTGGCGTCGGTTAGCTGGAGGATGGGGTCGGCGTCGTTCTGGGCGGAGGGACCGACGGCGAGCACTTTACCGCTGAGCCGGGAAACGAGCCGGTAGCACTTGTTGGCTTCTACCGCTGAGACCGAACCCGGCGACGATGGGTTGGCTATTGCTCCTGATACGGTAATTTGGCTCCCCAACAGGCAGAGAAGGCCGAGAAAGAGTCTGTAACCAATGGTGTACAGATTCGAAACGAATGTAGAGATTGAATGCATTGATAGAACAAATATGGGTTAGATTATTGTGGTAAACCGGTACGGCGGCAAGTACCGGATCTTCGCGCTCAACTACCGCCAATTCTGTTGCAGACTTTATCATTCTCGTTTCATTTCGCCGATTAAAGGCCTGAAATGCGGCTGTTTTATGAAGAATCAGCTTTTTTCTGCGATAAAATCATCGGGTTGATGAGGGAAACTACACCCATAACAAGGCTGCCCGCCTGTGCAGGATTGGAACGGAAACGGGGGGCGCAACCGGTATCCTGCAAGCCCCGATGAGGATTACTGATATGAAACGGGTTGCCCTAAAGCAGGGTATCTACCAATAAAAATGCCCTGTAAAGGGCATCTTGAGTGATCATGAAAGATGGCGCGGAACTAGTCTGGATTCGCTGAGCGAACAGAAGGTTTGCCATACTGGGAGGGCAATACACCGTAGCGTTCTTTGAACAGCTTGGTAAAGTAAGACGGGCTGTTGAAGCCGACCGCATACGCAACCTGCGTCACGCTCTCTTCCCGATCCGTCAGCAACTGGGCAGCTTTCGCCATGCGGATATCCAGAATGTAATTCGTCGCTGTTGTGTTGATCAGTGCTTTCAATTTACGGAACAACTGAGTTCGGCTGATATTGACTGCTTCGGCCAGCATTTCTACGGTAAACTCCGGGTCGTCAATATGCTGTGTCACTACTGATGATAGGCGATCCAGGAATTTCTGTTCAGCGGCTGGCAGGCTTGCTTTAGCCGGCTCGGCCTTGGCTACGCCAACCATCGATTCGGTTCCTGCGTCGGTATATCGCTGACTTAGACGCTTGCGCTGTTCAACCAGATTACGTACCCTAATCTCAAGTTCAACCGGATTGAAAGGTTTGGTCAGGTAATCATCAGCCCCCAGTTCAAACCCTTCGATGCGGTCTTCTACCATTGTTTTTGCCGTGAGCATCACAATGGGGATATGACTGGTGACTTCCTGCTGCTTCAGCAAGCGACAGAAGTCGAATCCATTGAGCCGGGGCATCATCACATCGCAGATGATCACATTTGGCAAACTGGCAGTTGCTTTTTCCAGACCGATCTGGCCATTTTCGGCTTCGATGATCTGGTAGTCGGCTTCGAACACCGTTCGCACATAAGCCCGAATTGCTGCATTGTCCTCAACGATGAGCAGCATGTTATCGGTAGAGGGAATTCGAGCGGGAGTTTCGGTCAGATCGTCGGGGCGAGTTGCCTGCCCGGTGGCTGGTTCAGGCAGGTCGGGGTTAGTTTCCGTCAGTTGCCGCTCCGCACTCACCAGTGGTAAGCGAACCTTGAAACTGCTGCCTACTCCTTCCGTGCTGGAAACGGTGATCGTACCGCCAAGGACTTTCACCAGCTCACTGACCAGCGATAGCCCAATACCCGTGCCTTCGTACAGGCGACTGGATTTACTGTTGACCTGATAAAACCGCTCGAAAATAACGGCCAGATTCGCGGGTGCAATGCCGATGCCACTATCTTCAACGGTAATCAGCAACTCGCCAGTCGACTGTAGGGATGGATAGTCGACCCGCAGATGAACCTGCTTGCCACTGGGCGTAAACTTAAAGGCATTCGAGAGTAGGTTAGTGATTATTTTTTCGATTTTGTCAGCATCGAAATTAGCCTGCAGGTGAGGATATGGCTGCGTGAACGAGAACTGTATCTGCCGACTTTCGGCCAGTGAACTGAATGAACTGGCTAAGGTTCTGAAGAATGCACCAATATCGCCGGTTTCCAGAATTGGACGGAGTTGCCCCGCCGACAGTTTATTGAGGTCCAGGAGCTGGTTGATCAGGCTGAGCAGCCTGTTACTGTTTTGCTCCATCAAATCCACTACCGGAGCTGTCAAGGTAACTACCTGCTTTGTTCGAAGTTGCTGCCTCAGCGCGGTCAGTGGCCCCAGAATCAGCGTCAGTGGGGTGCGAAACTCATGGGAAATATTCGCGAAAAATTGCGTTTTCAGGGCATCCAGTTCTGCTAGTCGCCTGGCTTCTTTCTGCTCAAAAGCCACCTGTTGCTGCAAAAACCAGCGTTGTTTCTGAAACTGGTATAACTGCCAGCCAACTACTATCAGGATAACGAAATACAGTACATAAGCCCACCAGCTACGGTAATAGGGCGGATGAATTAGAATAGTCAGCGGAGCCGACTTGCTCCAGCTTTCTCCATTGGCTGAACCTTCCAGCTCAAACGTATATGTGCCACTAGCCAACTGGTTATAATTAGCAAAGCGATTGGTGCCAGCCTCTACCCAGTCTCGGTCGATACCCGTCATCCGGTAGCGATACTGATTTTTGGCCGGATTTGTATAATCCATCAGGGCAAATTCCAGGGTTACCAGGTTTTGCGTATGCGACAAATCGAGTCGTTGGATCTGTTCTATGCTTTCAGGCAGGATGCCGTTGGAGGCACCCACGGCAACGGCTTCATTGTTGATCTTGAGCCCGATGAGCTGAACGGGAGGAGCCGGTTCGGCGCTCGTGGCAACTATATTTTCGGGCCGGAAGGCCGTTAACCCATTGATCCCTCCAAAGAGTAACTCGCCCGATGCCGTTTTAAAAAACGAACCTGTGTTGAACTCGTCGTCCTGGAGCCCGTCGGCCTTTGTGTAGTTTCGAAACGTGAGCGTTCGGGGGTTAAGCTGAGCCAGGCCCCGATTGGTACTCATCCAGAGATTTTTACGCTCATCGGCTAGCAGTCCGTAAACTACTTTGTTGGGTAATCGCTGCGCTTCGGTAAAGTGCCGGAACTGCCCTGTCTGTTTATCGAGCCGATCCAGCCCGCCCCCTTTGGTGCTTACCCAGAGATAATTGTCCGGTCGATCCGGATCGTCGATGGTGCTTGATACAAAATTGTTACTCAGGCTACCGGGCTTCGCTGTATCGTTTTTATAGATCGAAAAAACGGGTGTACGCTGCGGATGATCGATTCTGATTAAGCCATGCTGCGTACCGACCCAGCCTGTACCACGTTTGTCAAAATAGAGCGAATAGGTTTCAACGTCGGCCGCTTGCCTGGGCAACAGATTTTGGTAAGAAAAACTAGTAAAGGTCTCGGAAATCGGGTCGAACTGGAGGAGTTTTCCGCGCGTGGCCCCGATCCAGAGGTGCCCGCTGTTGTCTTCCCGAGTTTGATTACCTGTAAAACCAAAGGCTGTACCAGCGGGCAGTGGATAGGCCTTGCGCAATTGCCAGTTCTCCGAAAACTTAACGAACTGATGAGCCGTCGGATTGACCTCGGAAGCCCAGAAAAATCCCTGCCGATCCTGTATAAAGTAAGTTATCCGGTTGTGGTGCCCGGCCAGGAGCGGTAGCCAGCGATTCGTTGATCGGTCCAGCCTGCCAAAATCAAACTGATTCCGCACGTAGGTCTGTCCCCGGCGATCCTGCATCAGATAGGAGAGTGACGTATTTGGCAGGTAAGACTGGAACTGTTTGATGCGTGGGCTGAATTTACGCAGTCCATAGCCCGCCGTACCTACCCAGATATTACCGGTCTTATCGACAAGCAGTTTGGTGATACCAAACAGATTCGGGGGCATAGCCGCAAACGCATTGCGTTCGGAGAGTTGATCCTGCGCGTAGAGTTGCGCAGGCGACATAACCCACATAAAGTCGGGCGTTGCCACGGCTACTTTATCCGGGCCAAGTACGTCCAGATAGATATTGAAGTTTTTAGTGGGTGGCAACTTGATTTTCTTCCGCTTGGTCTGCTGCCAGGCGACGAGCGTATCGGCACTGAAGCCAAACCAGTAATCAGGTTGTTGGCCGTCGGGGGTTGCCTGAAACAAGGTGGCCAGAGCACCAAACCGCCTGATTGGCGAATAACGAGCTGGTTGCGGGCGCTGCCAGTTCAAGGCATATAGGTCTTTGGCAACACTGACCACTGCCTGACCATTACCGTGAAATGTAATGCGTGATGGTGCACTGCTACTGCTGGTTCCATCTAGCGGAAATGAAAACCGGCTGAACCGAACCTGGTTCGTGGCATCGGCCTGCCGGGGAAAACCGGTTTTGAGCGAATCCGGTAAAGTAACTTTAACGAGTTTATTCTGGCTGGTACCTACCCATATATTGCCTGCCGGATCTTCGGCCAACATAAAAATCTCGGTATTGCCGACACCGGCTGAAGCCGGATCGCTCATTTCTATATGGTGAAATCGCTGGGTTCTGTCATCATATACATTGAGCCCCCGGTTTACGGTGCCGATCCATAACCGTCCATGATGATCAACGAGTAAGGCTGAACAAAGGTTAGACGACAGGCTGTACTCGTTGCGGGCGTCCTGCGTGAAAACGGTGAAGTTATAGCCGTCGTAGCGATTCAATCCATCTTTGGTAGCGGCCCATATGAAGCCCTTCTGGTCTTGTTCAAGGTCATAGATCATCCCTTGCGACAACCCTTCGGATATTGTGAATTCCTGCCAGCCTTTACCAGCCTGAAAGCTGGACTGAGCCAGTAGGGAAATGGGGAAGAGAATGAAGAAAAAAAGGCTGCGTATCATCACCAGTACTTCTGTACTACCCAACTACGAAAACGAATATGTATTCGATTTTTCAGAAGCCATTAATCTCTGCTACTTCCTTGCTCAGCCTCTTTACCACCGCACCTGGCCGTCGCCGACAACAATCCATTTTTCGGTGACCAGCTTTTCGAGGGCGAACGGCCCGCGGGCGTGGAGTTTCTGGGTTGAGATGCCAATTTCGGCACCGAGACCAAAAACCCCGCCATCGGTGAAGCGCGTAGAGGCATTCGCGTAAACTGCGGCTGCATCAACTTCGAATAAAAACCGATCGATGAGCGCCTGGTTCTGCGATAGTATGGCTTCCGAATGGCGCGACGAATACGCCTGAAGGTGAGACAGCGCTTCGTCCAGACCGGCTACGACTTTCACGGCACACTTGTAATCTAAAAATTCGCGGCCAAAGTCCTCCTGTTGGGCGTGTTGTAGGTTTGTGTACCCCGCCTGCTCAAAAATGGGATAGGCCGTTTCGTCGGCGAAGACTTCGACGTTCCAGTTGGCAAAATCGGCGGTCAGCATGGGCAGAAACCGGGCTGCTATGGTTTCATCGACCAGAACACAGTCGAGCGAGTTACAGACCGATGGCCGGGACACGCGGGCGTTGACAACAATGGCAACGGCTTTGGCCAGATCGGCGCTTTTTTCAACGTAGGTGTGGCAGACACCGGCCCCCGTTTCGATGGTTGGCACCAGTGAATTTTTGCGGACGAACTGAATCAGAGACTCTGAACCGCGTGGAATGATAATGTCTACGTAGCGGGTCGCCGTCAGTAGTTCGTTGACAACGGCACGGTCGGGCGGGAGCAGCGTAACAGCGGCTTTGGGTACATTAAATTCAGCCAATACCCCCTGGATGAGGCCGACCAGATACCGGTTCGAAAAGTCAGCCTCTTTGCCTCCTTTCAAGACGCAGGCATTTCCCGACCGCAAACATACCGATGCCACATCGACCGTTACGTTCGGGCGCGCTTCATAAATGACGCCAACAACGCCCAGCGGCACCGTAATTTTTTTGAGCTGTAACCCCTGCTCGATGCTCCGGTTCAGCACAACCTCACCCGCCGGGTCGGGCAACACCGCTACCTGACGCAGGCTCGACGACAGATCGGCCACGCGGGATGCGGTAAGCTTTAACCGATCATACTTCGGGTCCGATGCAGGCATCCGGTCGAGGTCTTTCTGGTTTTCGGCTAAAATCTCGGCGGTATTTTCGGTCAGCACATCCGCCAGCCGATTGAGCAGATCCGTTTTCTGGGCCGGACTAAGTCGCCGAACAATGGCTGAGGCCTGTTGAGTGGCCTGAAGAAGGGGCGTAATGGGTGTCATGATCACAAAAGTACAATATCATTGGCATTGGCAACCTCAACGTTTTGCTGGTTAAGCTGTTGCATTAGCTGTTCGGATGAAATTCGGGCGCGGGCCACGGCCACTGTCGTTTGATCGTCGTCCGTGATTTCGATCATTTCGCCCATGGCAAATTCGCCGGTGATGGTGCTGACACCTACGGCCAGCAGACTCCGCCGTTGCTGCAGGGCGCGTACGGCTCCCGCG
Source organism: Spirosoma lituiforme (assembly GCF_054776635.1). NCBI lineage: Bacteria > Pseudomonadati > Bacteroidota > Cytophagia > Cytophagales > Cytophagaceae > Spirosoma > Spirosoma lituiforme. The sequence goes on along the minus strand of NZ_BAAHBO010000001.1, from coordinate 1,651,801 downwards.
TCAATCTGGATACGGCCTACGGCCAGACTGCCACTACCAAGCCACCGGTTGCGGGCCGAAAGCGTATTGGCCTGGGGCGTGAACTCAGTACCGATTTCACGGCGTAATGCCCGACTGATGCTATCCGGGTCGTTCAGGCCGAAAATAACGACCCGGATTCCCATCCGGGTCGCCAGTTTGGCAAACGTTAATTTCGAGGCCATACCACCCAGCCCCAGCGCTGATTTCTCCGTTCGGACCACGCCGAACACCCGCTCATCGAAGTCGGTAACCTGCCTGATGATGTGGCCCGAAGCGTCCAGCAGGCCACCCACGGATGTGCAAAGCATCAAAGCTTCGGCCCCGAAACCGACCGCAATGAGGGTAGCCAGTTCGTCGTTGTCCGAGAATTTGAGCTCCCGGTTACTGACTACGTCGTTTTCGTTGGCGATCGGGATCAGATCGTTGGCCCAGAGTTCTTCATACGTCTGTTTCAGTTGCAGAAACTGATCCCGATTGGCAAAGTGATGGCGTTCGCACAGGCTTTGGGCAATGGAAATACCGTAGATGGAAAAAAAGCGGGAATACTGGTTGAGCAACAACAAGTTGCCAACGGCGGCAGCGGCTTTTCGCTGCGTAATGTCGCCCCGGTAATCCCGAATCAGGGATTTTCCGGCCCCGACGGCCCCCGATGACACCAGCACGATTCGGTAGTGGGGGTGCAACGCGGCTACCTGCCGGGCAATATCAACCATTACAGGTTCGTTCGGCTCGCCATTGGGTTTGGTGATGGACGCCGTGCCGAATTTAAGGACAAGAACGGGCTTAGTCATGGCGGCAAAGATACGGACCAATGCCGCATCACCGCGCACCTTACCTGGCCGGGTTCTGTTTAATCGCGGTCAGGGGCTCCGCAAAACGGGCTTTCTGGCGAAGGGCGGCCTTGAGTTGCTTCAGGTAATCAGCTTTGGGAATTTCAATGGCCCCATACCGACGGACATTGTCGTTGATGAACTGCGTATCGAGTAACGTAAAATGTTGCTGGCGCAGAATCAGAATCAGGTGATGAAAGGCCACTTTAGACGCATTGCTGACCCGGTTGAACATGGATTCGCCAAAGAAAGCGCTTCCCAGCGACACGCCATAAAGGCCACCCACCAACCTGTCGTCTATATACGTTTCCACGCTGTGTGCAAGGCCCATCTGGTGCAGTTCGGTATAGGCGCTGATAATTTCCTCCGAAATCCAGACACTATCATCGTCGGAGCGGGGGATGGCGCAGCAACGCATCACGTCGTTGAAAGCGGTATTGATACGAACCTCAAACTGATTGCGGTTAAGAATCGGGCGAAGGGATTTGGCCGGTTTGTAGGTAGCCAGCGGAATAACGGCACGAGGATCTGGCGCGTACCAGTAGAGCGTACCGTCGGCATCGGCCATGGGAAAAATACCATTGATGTAGCCGTAAACGAGATCGTCGGCGGTTAGCTTATCCATTAACCCGGTGAATGTATCCTGAGCAAAGATAAAACATTCGGGGACTATTTTGATAGCCGCAGACGATCGCCAACGAGCACATGAATTAGCCTGAGTCAGCCAATCTGGTTACCATAAAATGTATATACGTTCGGCTAATAGCGAAAATTTGTCATTTGACTAATATATTGCTTCGCGATTAAAGTTTATTTACTCACCATCATGTTCACGTTCTGGCTTAACCGACGCATTCTGTTGCTGACGGTTATCGTTGCCTTGTTAAGGCTGTCCACTGGGTTCGCCCAAAAAGTGAAAGACCCCGCCCCGGTCGTTAAATTCGGCCAGATTACCCACGACCAGTTCTCGTATTCCGTGGCAGATTCCACCGCCGAAGCCGTGGTGCTATACGATTATGGTGAAGTCACATTCAACCATGGCAGCGGTAGTTTGTGGCTGGAATCCCGCTATCATGTCCGGCTACAGATACGAAAGAAGTCGGCCTACGACCGAGCGACCATTCAACTGACAACTCGTCGTGGTAAAACGGGTCAGCATGAGTCAATCAGCGACTTCGAGGGCTATACGTACAATCTTGTCGATGGAAACGTTTCGATTGATCAACTGGGTAAGACGGGGCATTTTACCGAACGGGCATCCGACCAGTTCTGGATTGAAAAATACACCCTGCCCAATGTGCGGGAGGGATCTATCATCGACTACCAATACACGGTGCATACGCCATTTAATATCAGCTACAACCCCAAAACATGGCGGTTTCAGCAAAATATACCCGTAAAATGGAGCGAATACCGCATTACCATACCCGATTATTTCTACTATAAAATTCTGCAGAATGGGTATATACCCCTGGCCGTCAATACCCGTAAAACGACCTCGGTGGATTTGCTGCCGGGCCAGGGAGCCGTATCGGCATCCGCCTACCGGTTTGCGATGACTAACCTGCCGGCCTTTCGCGATGAAGCGTACATTACCACCGACGACGATTACCTGGCCAAGATCGAGTTTGAACTCGCCAGCTATCAGTTGCCGGGGGTAAGTGGTGCCGTGACCACTAATATTTCTGTTGGCTGGGAATCGATGGACAGAACCTTACTGAGTGAGTCGGGCTTTGGCGGCCAGTTTAAACGGGCAGCTTTCCTCCGCGACAAGGCAAAAGCCTTGGTCAGTCAATATCCAGACACGCTGGGCCGTATTACAGCCGCTTATGATTTCATCCGTCAGACAATAAAATGGAATCAGGTAGCCTCACTCTGGTCAGATAACATCAAGAAGGTATTTGACGAAAAAAAAGGTGATGCGGCCGATATTAACCTGATGCTGATTGCCCTGCTGCGGGAGATGGACATTGAGGCCAACCCGGTCATTCTCAGTACCCGTTCGCACGGGCGAATCAATGAAGCATACGCCCTGCTGAGGAAATTCAACTACGTTGTCGCGCACGTTTACGTTGGTGGAAAAGACATGTTGCTCGATGCTACGGATGCTTATCTGACCCCGGGTATGCTGCCCGTCCATTGCCTGAACGGAACCGGTCGACTCGTGCATCCAACTAAATCCCGGTTTATATCGCTGATGCCGGTAGAGCGTGATATTGATGTGCATACCGGCTCATACACAATCGACAGCAATGGCGACATATCTGGTACGCTTGTGCTTTCGCACGGTGGCTATAGTGCATTGCGGAGTCGCAAGTCGTTTACGGTTGAGGGAAAGACGAAGTACCTGGAAGGTGTTCAGAAGAAACGGACGGCCTGGCAGATTGATAAAGCTGACTTTACGGGAACTGATCAAAAGAGTACTTCATTCAATGAAGCCTATACCATCACGATACCCGAAGCGTGTGGCAGAGCCGGCGACCGTCTTTACTTCCGACCGATGCTGACGGAAGCCCACGGCAACAGCCCGTTTAAAGAACTGGAACGGCTCTACCCGGTCGATTTTGGAGTCTTGATTGACGAGACCTTTACGGCTACGTATACCCTGCCAAAAGGGTATCAGGTGGAAGAAATGCCGAAATCCATTTCTATGGTTTTGCCCGAAAACGGCGGTCGTTTTATGTATCAACTGGCCGTCAACGCAGATAATCAGGTACAGGTGGTCAGTCGGATTTTACTGCGTAAAACGCAGTTTTCGGCTGATGAGTATGGGTCACTACGGGAATTGTTCAGCCGGATTGTGGCAAAACACGCCGAACAGGTGGTGTTGAAACGGGCTGATCTGTCGGAGAAAAAATAACCACACGATGAGAAAAATAGGTTTACTCGTTCTGATACTAACCCGGTTTGCGCAGGCGCAGACCGAATACCAGTCTGAATCGGTATCGCCCGAACTGAAAGAAAATGCCCACGCGGTTGTGCGCAGGCATGAGACAACGTTTACTATAAAGTCGATAGGGGAGGCCACCCAGCGGATTCATACCGTAGTGACCGTGCTGGATGAGCAGGGCGATGACCAGGCCCGAAAAGTAGTCGGGTATGATAAGCTCTCGAAAGTGACCAATCTGGAAGGTGCTTTGTACGACGCCGGCGGTAAGTTGATCAAGAAGCTCAGGAAAGCCGATATTGACGACAGGAGCACCTATACGGACTACAACTTTTTCGATGATCAGCGCGTGAAAGTTGCGTCGTTTCCCAAACAGCCGTCGTATCCCTACACGGTTGATTTTCTGGTGGAAACGACGGAGCGAAACCTGATGTTTTACCCGACCTGGATACCGCAGGACGAGCAGCATCTGGCCCTGGAGCAGGCCGTGTTTACGGTTGTCGTGCCACCTGGTCTGGCCCTGCGGTACAAGGAAATGAACGTATCGACGCCGGTGTCGTTGACTTCGGCAGCTGACGGAACGAAAACGTATGTCTGGAATGTCAACGCTCGGCCGGCTGTGGAGTTTGAACCGCTATCGCCCCCGGCCAGAGAACAGCTACCGATTGTGTACACGGCTCCTGCCGATTTTGATGTTCAGAATTACAGGGGGCATATAACGACCTGGAAAGACGTTGGTCAATTTTACCACACCCTGAATACCGACCGTGACCGTATTCCCGACGAACTGCGGCAGCAGGTTCTGGCGTTGACAACGAATGAAACGAGTACCCTGGAGAAGGTGCGAAAAGTATATAAGTACGTGCAGGATCAGACACGGTACGTCAGCGTTCAGCTTGGCATAGGTGGCTGGCAAACCATTGAAGCGGATAAGGTAGCGGCCAGTAAATACGGCGATTGCAAAGCACTCACGAACTATACCCAGGCATTGCTGAAGTCAATCGGTATTACGGCGTATCCGGCGCTGGTACGGGCGGGCGACAAAGAGCCTGATTTGCTGGTCGATTTCCCGAGTTTTCAGTTCAATCACGTTATTCTGTGCGTTCCCGACAAGCGCGATACCCTTTTTCTAGAATGTACTGACGGGCACAATCCGGCGGGTTACGTTGGCGATTTTACCGGAGACCGGCACGCCCTGCTGGTTCAGCCCGATGGCGGCAAACTGATAAAAACAACGGCTTACCGGCCGGAAAACAACCGGCAGCAGCGACGAATCACGATTACATTGACTGAACAGGGCGATGCGACCGCGGCTGTGCGAACGCGCTACACGGGGCTTCAGCAGGACGACTACGCCAGCATACTGCATCGGTTGAGTCGTGATGATCAGCGCACCTGGCTTCTCAAACGGATTCGTATTCCGGCTTTCGAGCTAAACACATTTGCGTATCAGGAACAAACCGGCTCCGTACCCGCTGTTGTCGAAACACTGGGCCTATCCGTGCGTCGTTTAGCAACCGTTAGTGGAACAAGGCTTTTTCTGCCCCTGAATTTAATGTCCTCCCTGTCGCCGGTAACCCCACAGCTACAACCCCGCCGGGCGGCTGTCGAGCTGGGAGCGAATTATAATTATGAGGACAGCGATACGATCACGTACCAGATTCCGAAAGGGTATGTACCTGAATACATTGTACCACCGGTCGAGATCGAGTCAACGTTCGGTCGATACACGGCCCGACTAACGGTAAACGGCGACCGGATGACGTACATTCGTCAGGTAACGATGCACGGCGGGCGCTTTTTACCGGCTGCTTATACCGACTGGGTAGACTTTCGGAAGAAGGTTGCCAAAGCCGATCGAACGCAGATGGTGTTCGTCAAACTAAATTAAACCAAACCCTTTGCCGGTTGTCGAACGTTTATAGGAAAACGATTTATATCTCAGACATGAAAAAAAGCCTTGCTTTACTCGTAGTAGCGCTTCCGTTGTTATTCAGCCAGTGTGGTGTTAATAAACAGATTTCACAGGCAAAAACCCTCGGCGATTGCCGCTACACGATTGCATCAGCCGATAGTATCTACCTGGCTGGTATCGACGTCCGGCAGCTCAAGAAGCTGGAAGACATCAATCCCGCCCGTTACCCACGGCTAGCCACCGGACTGCTCCTGCGCAATGTGCCACTGGATGCCCGATTGAATATCGACATTACGAACCCAACCAACAAGCTGGCGGGTATCAACCAGTTGGAATACCGGATTCTGCTCGCCGGACAGGAGTTGTTCAATGGGTTTTTGAATCAGCGGATTGAAGTTCAGCCCGGTGGCGGACGGACTCGTGTGCCGGTACGCCTGAACACCAACGCATATCAATTACTGACGGACAGCAAAACGCGTGATGCCTTCACGCAACTGGTGCAGAACCTGTCGGGGGCCAGTGGTACACAACCGTCAAAACTAACGATCCGGATTAAACCAACACTCGATCTGCTGGGTAAGCAGGTTAATTATCCGGGGTATATCACGATCGATCAGGACGTAACGAACAAAATTTTGATGGGAAATTGAGCCACATACGGTTAAAATAGGCTGACCGTTTGTTACACATTTCAGGCAGTCTCTGCGCAGGCAGGGACTGCTTTTTTTGTACCGGTATACGTAATCAGTCAACGTTACTTCTGGCGTTTTGCACAATCCAGGTAGACTACAGGCTGATAAGGGAGTTCGTTCGACTAATGTGGCCTTTCCTTCAATTAACGCACTGCTGTATCAGGCTTATCGAATATATTGCTACTGTTATGAAAGACACACTTACTTGTTACCTCGTCGATGACGAATCCCCGGCCCATGTCATCATGTCAAAATACATTAGTCGCGTGCCTTATCTGGCCTTGCTTGGCCAAACGTATGATCCGTTCGAGGGATTGGAACAGGTGCAACAGCTCAAGCCCGACATCTTGTTTCTGGACGTTGAAATGCCGTACATGACGGGTGTTGAGTTTTTAAAGTCGCTGCCGCAACCGCACCCCCTGGTCATTATGGTAACGGCTTCTCCTCAATTTGCGGCCGAAACCTATAACTTCGAAGCGGTAACCCATTATCTTCTCAAACCGGCCGGGTTCGATAAATTCCTGGAAGCCATCAATCGGGTAACCAAACGGCTTGGCTTTGCTGTAGACCCGAACGCACCGGCACCGACGCGTCCGACCGCCCGTTTACAAACCGAACCCCCAATCGACCCGCGCGAAACGATTCCTTACTTTCTGATCAAAGAAGATAAGAAACTGATTCGTGTAGCACCGGAGGATATCGTCTTTGCTGAAGGTATGAAAGACTACCTCAAATTGCACCTGACAACGCGCGCGCTGGTCACGCACATGACGATGAGCAAGCTGGAAGAAATGCTTCCGCCCTCGCAGTTTTTACGAATCAACCGCTCGTACATTATTCGGCGGCAAGCGATTAAAGAGATTGACGGTAACCAGATTACAACCCTCGATGGAAAGAAAGTAGCTATTGGCGTTACTTACCGTGACCGGGTCATGGAGGAGTTGAAGAAAAACATGATTTAAGAAGCCGGAACGGCAAACCAGGCGGCTAACAAACCCTACTTACACGAACCAGCTTTTGTTCCGGGTTGAGAACAGTGTTCCAGACAGATTGCCGGTTACTGCTAATTCGGACAAAAAGTCGGGTGGCATTGGTTTAGAAAATATCCGCAAGCGATTGGCGGCTCTTTATCAAGATAAATACGAGTTAGTTTTAATGGCAACTGAGAGTACCTATGAAGTTACGCTCAACCTGCAACTAACCTATGCTTAGTAAAATAAGAATGCAGTTATTGCCAACTAATCAATAATTCTAAGCTTTGTTTTTGTTAAACCTATGGCTGATCGTATAGTAGATAATTCGTCAGACCGGAACTATATATATTTTTTCTACGAAAAATATCGAGTTATATTTCGTGCTGCTATTCATGCAATACTCTGGTTAACTACAATTGTACTAGCTAGCTATACGATTCCAATAGCTACGAAAGGGTATACGTTCGCAACAAACAAACTCATAGTAACAACAATATTGCAGACGATGGCCTATTATTATATTATGGGTTACGTCATCCTGCCACGTTATCTGTATCACTTTCGGCCGGTTAAATTAATAGTTTGGTCTGCCATTGTCTTCTTTGTTATTCATCTTAGTAACTATTTAATTTTTTTTTATTTGCATCAGCTTGGTGAAATAAAAACAGAAGTTGATGAGTACGTAAATCGTAATTGGCAGCGATTTAGAGAAGCTGGCTTGTTGGGTTGTTTTACAAACTTTAGAATTTTTCTGTTGAATATTGTTTATAGCACTAATGTAGCCTTGTTGTATTTACTGCCTAAAATTTGTAAAGACATAATAACAATCAGATTTCGGTCTTTACGGCTCGAAAAGGATAAGCTAGCCCTCGAACTCACTTTTTTGAAGGCGCAGGTGAGTCCTCATTTCTTATTTAATACACTCAATAGTGTTTATGCTGATGTTTTTGATACTAATGAAAAAGCAGCCGATTTGATTCTGCGTCTATCTGAGTTAATGCGTTATAACCTCTATGAAACAGATTTGCCTAAAATAACCCTTGACAAGGAGTTAGCCTATATTCAAAACTATCTCGATCTGGAGCGCAATCGTCTTGCTGATCAATATCTGGTGATTGACTATGAACAGAGTGGACCAGTGAAGCAGTATCAGATTGCCCCTTTGTTGTTGATCACGTTTGTGGAAAACGCCTTCAAGCATGGTGTTAAAGGAGCCACTGAACCAGCTTATGTACAGATTAATGCAGACATAACAGCGGACCAGTTGGTGTTTCGAGTAGAAAACAGTGTACCGGCAAAGCGTCTCGTTGTAGAAACGACAGAAAAAAAATCGGGAGGTATCGGGTTGAGTAACGTACGCAGGCGACTAGGCATTCTCTACGACGGCCAATACGAATTAATTACGGATAAGACCGAAACCACCTATACGGTTAAACTCACGATTCAAGTAGAACCTTTGGCCTGATAAATCATTGGTCGAAGCCATCTGGGCATTAGTCGAAAAGGTACCCTCGTTTGCCGAAAGTAGTTGAAGCTCTTTACCGGAATCTGCTATTTTTAAATCGTCAACGAAACGCAGTCTTGATTCTGTAAAGCTTAACTCTAAAAACTACGTAATTCTTTACTCCCTATAACTATGAAAAGTCTAACACTACCTACTACTACTACAGCACGCTTGACCTTCAAAAGACAACGTATTGTTTGTTTATCAACTAATCCAGTAGCAAAAACATCCGGCAGAACCAATATTACCATAGTCTTTACAGGACTTTAACCCTATTGCCTATTTACCTTCTCCTAAACTCATCAATGGCGAGTCGGCGGCAACTCGCTCATTATCTCCAGCGCACCGGCTGGCTTAACGTTGGCCAGACCGGGGCGTTTACGGAGGATATGCTGACCGCCATTCAGACCACAAAACAAGCCCTGGTTTTTTTGCGGCTTGCCGACCCGGACGACGACGTTCCCGGCCCGTTTCTGGATGCCTTGCGCCATCATCCGGCGTTGGTTATTACATCGCCTTATCCCCAGCATCTGTTCAGCCATCTCAACCTGAACCCGCTCGACTTCCTGACTGAACCGTATTCTTTCGAGCGGTTTGCCAGTTGCCTTGATCGCTATGTTTCCTTTTTCGAGTAAGGTGATTATGAACTCATTTCGCTCTATTTTTACGTCTTCACGGAGCGGCTATAGGTAAACTTAGTTTACCTATAGCCGTTTAGTATGTATATGTGACGTAGATTCGATGCAGAGACAGGGAATGAAGGGAGTGATTTACCAGAATGGGAGCCTTGACATCCGGGTAGACGAAACGGCTGGCCTGGCTGGTGTTGCCTTGCTCAAACGTACTATTTACGGAACCAATGGCGTACGCTACCAGCATACGGGTCAGGAGCAGAAAGCTAGCCAGCTACACAAGCCTTTATTTTTTCAGTTAAGGCAGGATAATGAACTCATTGGCCTGTATTGTCTGGATGAACGTTGTATTAAGGCAGGCAGTGAGTACATAACCGCCTTCTACGGGCGCTATCTGGCGGTCGATGATCGACATAAAAGCAAGGGGTATGGTCGCTTGTTGAAACAGGAAGCCATCCGGTATGTCGAGCAGTACGCAACCGCACCCTCTATCTTCTACGCGTATATTGAAGAAAAAAATGCGCGCTCCCTGTCCATATCGCTGGGTGAGGGCTTCCAGTCTGTAGCTACCCTGAAGAGCTATATCTTTCGACGGTATACCCACCAAATCGATTTCCGGTTCCGGCAGGTAGATTCCCATCAACTCGATGCCATACGTAGCTTGCTTGAAAAAGCATATGCAGCTTACACGTTTACCAACTTTGCGCATATTGGCTATCAGAACAATTACTTTGTTCTGGAAGAGAATGGTGAGATTATAGCCGGTATCCAGGCGAATCCTGTTCGCTGGCAATTTCTGGACATGCCTGGTCTGGGTGGCTGGGTTATGATGCACCTGCTGCCAGCCTTGTCGATGACAAGGCGTTTTTTCAATCCGGCTAATTATCAGTTTGTGGTGCTGGAAGGCCTTTATTTGAAAAAAGGCGCTGAAGACAGACTTTATGCACTTTTAGAAAGTGTACTGGCACACTTTCGCTTACACTCGGCCCTTTGGCAAATCGACTCGAAAGACCCTCACCTGGCCTTGCTGACTACGGCTGAGTCAGGCCCACTGAGCGGTTTTCAGAAGGCTATTCGCACGCATGTTCTGGTAAAGGCCGTGGGCATCAACGAGAGTCAACTGGCGCTCGATTTACCGCAGTACATATCCTGTTTCGATTTTGCCTGATGCCACTGCCTGATGTCGAGCACTGCTGTAAGCCTGAAAGAGTTACTGGAACAATCGAGGAAAAAGCTGATTAAGCCGTTTGCCAGAACCAGAAGGCGGCTCTTGTTTATTCTGAATATCAGTTATTTAGTACTTACACCAATCTTTCTGATTTCTGAAAAATTGGCAACCGGTCACTTTGTTCCGCATCCTGCTCTGGGGTTTATTTATGGATTGGTGGGCGTGGCTAATCTGGTGTCGGCCTGTCATAATTACAGCCGACTTTTTCGCCGGAAAGACAATCGTGCCCCATCTACCAGCAAGGATACGCGGGTAGATACCATCATTCGGTGGACCAGCCTGCTATCGATTATGGCGATGAGCGTTTGCCACATGACTGGTCTGGGAAACCCCAGCAATGATGCGCTGATGACCGATTTTGCCTTGGGGCACTCGCTCATCGTACTGGCTGCTATATTACTTGGCCGATGGGCAGCGCTGATCTGGTCATGCATTGTTTTCGGTGTCCTTGTTTACACAACCCTCGATAAAGGGTACCAGTATCAGTTTAACTTCCTGACTCCCGCCGAATCGGGCCGGTATCAACAAGCACTTCAAAAAAAGGAGCCGTGGGCTGTTTCCCGGCAACGTACCTTACGGGCGAATGGCCTGAACCCGCCTACCGTGTCGCGGTATTTTAATACCTGGTTTGTTTTTATTCTGATCGCCTTTCTGAGCGCTTATTTTTTTGCCGGGATTACTCTCGACATGTTCAAGGTGATTCCTACGGTAGCGGAAGAGATCAAAGATGCCATTGATGCGGCCAAAAACCACGAACTCGATCAGGGGCGGGAAAAGGCGCGCCTGGAGGAGCAGAATAAGCATCTGGTCGAGCGGCAATTACAATTATTGCAGCAGCAGGTGAATCCACATTTTCTCTTCAATGCCCTTAACAACATTTACGGGATGATCAGCGTCGGAACGCCCGAAGCCATCGATCGGGCTGGTCTGACCGTAGCCAGCCTGTCGGATATGCTCCGGTATACGTTGTATTACGCTAACGAAAAAACGGTGTATCTGGAACGGGAAATTCAATTTATTCGGGATTACGTGGCGATGGAGCGAATTCGCCATGTCGACCAGACGATCATTCAACTGTCGATCCAGGGAGATGTTAAAGGCTATGCCATTCTACCACTGCTGTTGATTACACTGGTAGAAAATGCCTTTAAACACGGCCTTACTACAGATTTCGACAACAAATGGGTTAACATTTCGATTAATATCGATTCAGCAAAACAGCAACTGGAGGTTAATGTCAGCAATAGCCGTCCTGTGCACGTAAGCCAGTTGGTTCAGTCATCGCCCAGTAAAGCGAGCGGATTTGGCCTGGCCAATATCCGGGAACGGTTAGCTATCGCCTACGAACCTTCTCAATACGACCTGACAATCACAGAAACGTCCGAAACTTATCATGTATCATTGCGCATAAACGACCTGACTGTTCAGCAAGGAGTGCTATGACGAACCGACCGATCCGTTGTTATATTGTCGAGGATGAGCCCTATGCGCAAGCCATATTGATTAAACATATCCGTGAAATTCCGGGTCTGACATTGGTTGGAACAGCCTATAATGTTCAGCAGGCCTTACTACATTACCAACAGGCGCAACCCGACCTGTTATTGCTGGACATTCAGATGCCCCGACTATCGGGTTTCGATTTTTTAGCGGAATTGCCCGCCCCACTTCCGGAAATCATCATTACGTCTGCCCACTTCGAATATGCCGTTGAAAGCTTTAAATTTTCGGTAGCTGATTACTTACTTAAGCCCATAAAATTTGAGCGATTTTCGGAGGCCATCAGCAAAGTAGAAGCCCGTTTAGCCACACGTCCCCAACAAACCGCTCAGCAAAACTATCTGATCACGAAAAGCACCGACCGGCGACTGGAAAAAGAACAAATTTTATTGGCTGGTATTCAGTATATTACGGCAGAAGAAAATTATTTGCGGATCGTTACATCGACTAAAACCAGCATTGTCCGAAAAACAATGTCGGATATACTAACGGAACTACCGGAGGCAGACTTTATCCGGATTAGCCGAAGCATTATTATGGCCAAAAACTACATTGTCAATTACCGATCGAATTCTATTGAGACGGTAGCGGGCGAGCTGTTTTCGGTAGGAGCCACCTACCGCGACGCCGTTAAAAGCTGGTACTTTAATCAATAATTAATTGTGCCTTAAAAAGCTTAGCGACAGGCAAATTCATGCACACCATGCGTGGAGAAAACCATTCGTCACTTCAGCCCAAAAAACCACCATTCGTCACATTTTTATCACATACATGCGCTATTCATAGCGTTTAAGTCCCGTTATGGCCTTTTTTGTAGTATAATGTTTTCCCTTTTTATCGCTTAACTAACCGATTAAAACACGAATATGATCGGGTATCCACTACATGATTCAGCCAAAAGATTTTTTTTTACTGCGTCAACCGACGTATGCTATCGACCTGTTGATTCGATTTTATCAGCAACTTACGACCCACTCATTAACGGATCTACTCCGCAAACACTATCAGGACCCGCTCGCGCAGCAGGCTATTTTCATCGCATCGCCTTCTCTTTATGAACGGTTTCAACGTTGGCTATCGGGAGAAACCATTCCTGAACAGGACAAACTACTGATAACGCTTCACAAATACCTGATTCGTACATGTAGTCGCCCAACGCCCTACGGACTCTTTGCTGGTTGTACGGTAGGGTGTTTCGATGAGCAAACCCAGTTTCGGGCAGGCACAACCGCAACACTTCGAACGCATACCCGCATCGATATGGATTGCCTGCTGGCCATTTGTCAATGGCTTGTCAGTCAATCTACTATCCGCGATCAGCTGCGTTTGTTTCCCAATTCATCACTCTACCCGATAGGCTCGTCATTGCGCTACATTGAACAGCAGGTCGATAATAAACGGCGTAACTATTTTATCAGCGTTGCTGAAGCGGAACAACACCTGACGGTCGTTCTGGAAGCAGCCCGCAACGGAGCAACTATTCAGGAACTGGCAAACCAGCTGACAGTCTATAACATTGATCCTCACGAAGCCGTCAGTTTTGTCGAACAACTTATTGAAGGCCAGTTGTTAACCTTCGAAATAGAACCAACCATAACGGGGCTGCATTACCTGGATCGACTCACGGAGCGAATGGCGGCCTTATCGGGTACCACTGATATAACGGATCAGCTGCGTCAGTTACAACACTCGCTGCAACAGCCGGATCGACTGCTGGCGTACGGTCAGGTGCAGGCATGGTTTGTTGATCGGGGAATCCGGTTGCCTTCTGCCGATATCGTTCAGGTAGATACTTTTTTCGATAATCCGACGCTGCAGCTCAGTAAACATGCCTTGCACATCATTCAACGGGATCTTGAGAAGTTACTGGTCCTGAATCAGCCTAATAATTCGCCTGATCTCGATGAATTTAAACGTCGGTTCTACAATCGCTACGAAGATGAGGAGGTACCCTTATCGTTGGCTATCGACGCCGAATCGGGTATCGGGTATGGCTCCGGTTCAACGTTCGGGGTAGGGTACGCACCGCTGATCGACGATTTAACGTTTGTGACCAGTCCAGCTACCCAAACAACGACCTGGGACTGGTGGCAAACGCTGGTAATGGACAAATACACCCAGGCGCTCCGCACCAATCGAACCGCTGGCGCCGTACACGAAATTATCCTGACCGAAGATGAGTTAACGTATATCAACAGCCAGGCCGAAACGCCATCCGTTCCTGATAGCTTTTATGCGTTCGGTACGTTGCTGGCCAGTTCGTCTAAAGCCATCGATGAGGGCGACTTTCAGTTTAATTTGCTGGCCTGCAAGGGACCGTCGGCCATAAACCTGCTCAGCCGGTTCGGAGAGGGCAACGAACCGCTGGCTCAGCAGATTAAAGAATGTGCCGTAACGGAAGAGAACTACCACCCGGATGTGATCATTGCGGAAATCGTTCACCTGCCCGAAAACCGGGTCGGTAATATTTTAATCCGACCAACTACCCACCAGTACGAAATTCCGTACTTGGGACAATCGTCGGTAGAGCCAGCTTATCAAATTCCGCTGACCGACTTACGAGTATCGGTTCATTATGACCAAACTACTCAGGGCCAGATTATTTTGCGCTCCAAACGACTGAATAAACGGATAATTCCCCGCCTGAGCAATGCCCATAATTTCTCGCAGGGATTACCCATATACCGGTTTCTGTGCGACCTACAGGCGCAGGACTCCCACCTGAATATTGCCTGGAACTGGGGCGTTCTCCGTACCCAAACGTATCTGCCCAGGGTTCGTTATCGGAACATCATTATCAGCCGGGCCACTTGGCAGCTTGCCTGCGCCGACCTTACCCCCGACAATCCATTACGGCTGGTTGCCCAGTTAACGGCTGCCGGACTGCCCGATCAGTTTGTCATTGCCCAGGGTGACAACGAACTGTTTATTTCAATGCACACGCCTGCGTCGCTGGCACTACTGGCACAGGAAATTCGTCGGCTATCCCATGCCGGCTCATCAGGCCACATCAGGTTAGTGGAGTTTCTGTCAACGCCCGACCGCTCGCCTTTAGCCAGTAAACGTGATCATTTTACGCATGAAGTAATTATTCCGTTTCAAAATGCAGCGGCAAAACCGTTTCCCGGCTTGAGTCAATCGACTGGCGTATTGCCACAACGAAAGTTTTCCATTGGCAGCGAGTGGTTCTATCTGAAAGTATATACCGGCGAAAAAACATCTGACCCGCTCCTGATCGAGACAATCTACCCCGTAGTCAAACAACTGTTAAAGACACAGATTATTGACGAATTCTTCTTTATTCGCTACAAAGACAGCGATCCGCATTTACGACTTCGATTTCGGGGTAATGCGCATCTCGAATTCTATCATCATGTTGTGCGGGTTATGGAAAAGGCGTTGCACGAAGCGATCGAGTCGGGCATTGTGCACAGCGTACAGGTCGATACGTACCAGCGTGAACTCGAACGGTACGGAATAGAACACATGGCGCTTTGCGAAACCTTATTTTATTATGATAGCCTGTCTACACTAGCGTTCATTGCGCATACCGGCCATGAGTTCGACGAAAACTTACGGGTTGCCATCGCCATTCGAAAAATTGACCAACTGCTGATTGGTGCAGGACTTGCGCCCGATGCCTGTCTGAAAATAACGGGCGAATTGAAGGAGCGTTTTTTTCAGGAATTTGGCGGTTCATCGGAATTACGTCATCAACTGAACGAAAAATACCGGACGTATCGCCCATTGATGGACCAGGCGCTGGCCAGCGATTTTTCGATTGCTGTCGATCTGACCGACTGGGAGAATCGTCAGACCGAACTGGTGCAGAAACTGGTCAGGTCACTGGCAAATTCTCAACGACTTTACGCCATTTTAAGCAGCGTTATTCACATGCTTGTCAATCGCCTGTTTCCGTCCAAACAGCGGGCTTATGAACTGGTACTCTATCACTGCCTGGCCCGGCATTACGACTCCATACGAGCCCGGCGGACCGCTACCGGTGCGTAAGTAGTTACGCAAAACTAGAGTATACTATTTTTTGTCATTCCGATGCAGGAGTAACCTTCGGATAAATTCGACTTTTCTATCTATGTCCGAAGATTCCTCCTGCGTCGGAATGACAAACCGCCGGTTGAAAACAGTTCAATCTAATTCTGCTTGATTACTTAAGTTGAATTTGACCAATTAATAGGCATCAATTCAGCAGCAGGCTTTCAATAATTCTTTAGGGGAGACATTATATTGATCCGCAAATAACTTTGAGAAATAGTGTACATCGCTGTAGCCTACTGTGTAGGCAATTTGTGAAATAGACCGGTCGATGTAATTATCGATAATCTGCTTTGCTTTATGAAGACGTAATACCCGTATGTATTTGTTAGGTGTCAGATAAACTAGGCTTAATATTTTTCTGTGTAGCTGTCTTTCGCTGATGGCCATTCTGTACGATAGTTCATACAGGTCAAGGTACTCCTGGTTTATAGAACCATACACTTCCTTCTCAAGATTTAACAGCCAGCTTTGATCCTGCTTCGTTATCCTTTGAGGATTTATTTCGTTGGAACACATTTTTCGGACATTTGCCGTTGAATCGTATATTTTAAATATTTCCGGGTGCTCGTGAAACGTCATTTTTAATGATTTTTCTCTCGCTTTTACCATCATTTCTTCCACTATGTCACTTATTTCTTTGCTGCTGGAAAAGACAATCTCATCTCGGCCAATCGAATCTTCACCTTTGCTAACAGCTAATATGTTTTCTAATGGTTTCTTGATGTTTTGAATGATTTCTTCCAGAACATCGGTCGAAGACCAGTTGATCGATACATTTTTTGTAGTGTCCATTTTAAAACTAGAATTAGATAAAAAGAGCTAGTGTGTATATTGAACGCTCCTCCAGTGAGTTGGGCGGGTCGACATACTAAAAGTAGTTATTGTGAGCTGGTCGGTACAACTAACTTAGACCAGTGCATACCCAGCCTTCGACAAATGCCCGAATTCGATCGATGAATGAAAACCGGGTTCAACGTCACATAAGCCCGAATCCATAACGACATGGTACGGCCAATGGTCGCTACACGGATACTGGATAACCAGATAGAAACCAGTTATTAAACAAGGATGTGAAAGGAAAATGATAATCTTCTAGAATAACTGATTGATAATTAATGGTTTACATTCTTATATACTATGCTGATAGCATGTGCATTCATAGTTGATGGGTCTCTGTTGAACAACCAAACAGTCTTGCAGCACATGCAAACACTTGTCGTGAGGAGCGAAAAGTGGCGACGTTATAGAAAGATATAAGTATAGGGAGGGCGGAGAAAACAGCTTTTGTCAGTGTTTTTGTCAGTTACGTCGTATCGCGTTTGATCAACTTTGCTGTACAGGTAACCAAAAATCAAGTAGAAATCATGGATTTATTGACCGATCAAAATTTCTTGCAGAGTCTTGCGAAAAAAGTACGGGAAGACGCTACGTTTAAAAAAAATCTGTTGGACAATCCACTCAAGACGATTGAGCATTTTGCCGGATGCCGTATCATTATTTCACAGGGTAAAAAAATAACCATAGTTGATCAGACCGATCCCACAACTATTTTCATTAACCTGCCTTCAGAGAGTGACACAGAAGATGTTGAATTAAATGAAGAGCAACTGGATATTGTAGCGGGTGGAGCGGACGTATCTATAATAGTTAGATAATGAATACATGGCGAATATTGCTCGTGCTCTTTTTCTTTCTGATCAGTGAAATCAGAGAGAAAGTGCATGGTCAAACCGCTTTTATAACCAATACGGCTACTTTGAAGAAGGTGACTATGTTAAAGAACAAGAAGTTTGCAGATAGTCTTTTTAATCTAGCATCGACTTACCTAGATAGTAATAAATACCAACAGTCATTAAGTTCGCTTGAAACAAGCTTGCATATCTACAGTCTCATCGGCGATAAACAGAAGGTAGGGGATTGTTTCAATTATATAGCAATAACTTATTATTATCAAGGCGCTTATGCAAAAGCTATAGATTATTATAAGAAAGGTATTGGAACTTTTAAAGAGATAGGATACAAAAAAGGGCTTGCTTCGGCACTAAATAACTTAGGAGGTGTATATAATAGTCAGGGAAATTACCTGAAAGCACTTGAATATTTTAAAAAAGCTGTCCTAGTTATAAAAGAAACAGGAGATACAAAATCTTTAGCTGCATTCACTTACAACATAGGATTAATTTACATGCAGGGGAAAGATTATTCCAATGCTATGGACTACTTTCATCAATCCTATGTCGTTAATAAAAAGCTAAGTCAGCAAACAACAATTTCTAAAATTTTAAAATCAATAGGTAAAATATACAAAGAAAAAGGGAACTATAAAAAAGCATTTCAGTATCTCAATCAATCGTTGCAACTATCTGATTCGTTGAATAATAAGGAGTTGCAAATGGAAGCACTATCAGCCTTGGGCGAGTTATTTTATAAACAGTCAGATTATAAGAGAGCACTACCTTATTTAAATCGTTGCTTAACGTACGCCAACGAAACGGATTTTTCGCAATTTCAAAGCGAAACCATGATTGCCATTGGTAATATCATGCATCGATTAGGAAAGCCTCAAATCGCTTTAACCAAGTGTCGAAATGGATTCATATTGGCTCAAAAGCTGGGTGCTTTATCTGTCGAAAAAAGTGGTTGCGATTGCTTGTATCAATCGTACAAAGCACTAGGCAATACCCAGCAGGCTCTACACTACTATGAGCAAGCCAACAAGTTTAACGACAGTCTGAATCTAACTGAAACGTCCAACAAGATCATGGGCATGGAGTTTCAGAAACGACAATTGGTCGATAGCCTGGACCATGTAAACAAGGAACACCTTACTCAACTCAAGCACCAGGCTGAAGTTCGGCAGCAGGAAAAGCAACGAAATATTATCATTATCACGTTAGGCTTCATTCTCCTGATTGCCGCTGGGTTATGGAACCGATTGAATTACACTAGAAAATCAAGAACGGCCCTGAAAGTCGAAAAAGATCGATCCGAAGCACTGCTCCTAAATATTCTCCCTGAGGAAATCGCCGAGGAGCTAAAACAAAAAGGAAGCGTAAATGCCCGTGACTACAACCTGGTTTCCATCCTGTTCACCGATTTCAAGTCCTTTACGCAAACCGCTGAAAAAATGACTCCGCAAAGCCTGGTGGAGGAGATCAATGTGTGTTTCAGAGCATTTGACCTGATCACGGAGAAATATCAGATTGAGAAAATAAAAACGATAGGCGATGCTTACATGGCCGCCGGAGGGATTCCTCATGCCGACGAGTATTCATTAAGAAATGTAGTGTTGGCTGGATTGGAAATGCAGGCGTTTATGGCTCGGCGATTCACAGAAAACCAAAATATAGGGCGTCCGGCTTTCGAAATGCGGTTGGGCATTCATGCTGGACCAATTGTTGCAGGAATAGTGGGCGTAAAGAAATTCCAGTACGACGTATGGGGCGATACAGTTAACACCGCCAGTCGGATGGAGAGCAATAGCCTTGTAGGGAAAGTTAATATTAGTGATACACTGTACCAGCTTGTCAAGCACGAGGACTGCTTCCGATTCGAGTACAGGGGCCATGTGCATGCGAAGGGGAAAGGTGAAATAGCCATGTACTTCGTAGAAAAGAACAGCGTTCCGGAAGCCGTTACTTACGAACCCGTTAATTAGAGGAACTTAAATTTCAGCATAGTGATGGAGTATAAAATTGACGAAATAAAAGTAGGTGGAAATAGCTGCGTTAATTGTGGACAGCAAGTGAATGTCAAGCGGATTGACGGACACTATATTATGCATGAAATAGAGCATGTTCTGCACTTTGAGCGAGGTATCTTATACACAATAAAAGAATTGTTGGTAAGACCAGGAGAAAATGTTAGATATTTTATTTTGGAAGATAGGAGCCGCCTTGTAAAGCCAGTCATCTTTATAATCATTACTTCATTAGTTTATTCACTTATAACCCACTTTTTTCATTTAGAGCAGGGGTATGTAAATTATGATGAAAAGAAAGAGTCGGCAACAGGTCTTATTTTTAAATGGGTCCAAGATCATTATGGATATGGTAATATAATTATGGGTATATTCATTGCCTTGTGGATAAAAGTTTTTTTCAAAAAATACGCCTATAATTTTTTTGAAATATTAATTCTTTTGTGTTTTGCAATGGGTATAGCAATGCTAATTTTTGCTATTTCTGCCATTATTCAAGGCTTAACTCAAGTAGACTTAACGCAAAGTGCAAGTGTTGTGGGGATTGGTTATTGCAGTTGGGCCATAGGACAATTTTTCGACAAGAAAAGAATAGTCAATTATATTAAAGCGCTTGCAGCTTATATGCTGGGAATGATTACGTTTACCGCTGTAGCAATTATGCTTGGAGCATTAATAGAACTAATGACAAAGCATTGAAAATACTAGTTACTACTTACCCAACAGTATCTATAATGTATAATTTTTCAAAAACGGCTAGTTTATGATTTTGTACAAGGACTATTCTAACATGACACTTGACCAATTAGTTACGGAAGAGAAAACTGTGCAATCGCAAAAAACGATCACTGCTCTGATTGTCGGTTTATTAGTTGGCATCGCTATCTGGTCGGCTGCACACAAAGGGGGGGGATTTACCTTCATATTGTTGTTTTTCGCTTACCTGGTCAGTTCCAGGTATTCAAAAAAGCTTAAGAGTGTTCAGGCTGAAATAGGCCGCCGGAACATCGTTCATTAACTATCACCACATCGCTGCCATATAACAGGTAAGCAAACTGCCTGAGCGACGGGTAGCTAAGTATAAGTGACAAATCGATTACTCCTTACCTTAACACCCTAAGTTCATCCGTTTCATATTGATCTGGCCTAGTTGAACCGGGCTATCAGAAAATCTCTCAATGATTGATCTGATAGCCCGGTTTATTGTATAAGTACAAAGCTCAAACCGTTATGATTGTATAGAGTATAAAGCCTAGAGAATAATGAACTACGCCATGCTCAAAGAGCGGCAAAGGCAACCCGCTTTTGTAACACGGAGTCCACAACAACATTGGCCAAGCATTACGGCTCTCTAAAGATCTAAATTAATTTCACCTTCTTCTTTCACAATTGTAGCAGAAACATCGGCGCAACGGCTCGCTGAATATAGAGTAAACATTCGTCAGGCGAATACCATATTTATATTGATTTACTAATGCTCCTTTATCGGATTATTTGGCAGTTTTATAGGTTATAAATCCTATACCTTTATCTTATCAAAAGTCAGAAATTATATCTTAGGTAAAATAGTTTGCTCTTGTTACGAAGTAAATTAGATATAATAAAAGTGGCAATTTTGACAGTTTGTTTGGCAAATTTATAAAGAAAAATAAGTTCAACTTTGTAGCATAGTAATTGGAGATGGAACAGAGAAAACAGGAAGTTATAGAAGTAATTATATCTAAAGCCTGGGAAGATATTAACTTTAGAAAAGAGCTAATAGTAGACCCAGTAAAAGCGATAGAAAAACTAACCGGAGTTAAAGTAGTTTTGCCGGAAGGGAAAAGTTTGATTGTTAATGATCAAACAGATAAGTCGAAAATATATGTAAATATACCAGCAGAACCAGAGATAGAGAGTATGGAGTTGACAGAGGAACAACTCGAGGCTGTAGCTGGTGGTGGACAAAAAATATGGGGTTATTTAGTTATTAGCTTATTTCCTACGTTAAATGATTATTTAATAGTTTAATGAAATAAGGCTTCGAATAGAAAGAAATTATACAGTGTATAAGCTGTATAGAAATGAAAAGAATAGTGTTATCTGAATATGACTCTATATCGGTTATTGACAGTAGAATTAACATACATAATAACTATAACTAACTAACAAACAGTCAAACTAATAAGGCAATGGATTTCAATCAAGCACAAGTAAACGCCGAGAAAAACCTACAGACGATCATCGACAAATGTTACGAAGATGA